>DATASU010000091.1:0-13978 GCA_036269095.1 Solirubrobacteraceae bacterium | reverse complement strand
CTCCCCGTCGACCGTCACGCGGTGCGCGGCGCGGTCGAGCTCGAGGTCCCCGGCGCGCAGGACCCGCTCGTCGCGGGCGGTGCCCGCCCGGCGCAGGGCGGCCTCCAGCCGCGCCACCAGCTCGTCGGGGGAGAACGGCTTGGTCACGTAGTCGTCGGCGCCCTGGCGCAGCGCCCGGACCTTCTCGGCCTCCTCGTCGACGGCCGAGAGCACGATCAGCGGCATGTCGCTCCACTCGCGCAACCGCCGGCACAGCTCGATTCCGTCGAAGTCAGGCAGCAACAGGTCGACGATCGCGGCGTCGGGATTCTGCAGCGCGGCGACGTCGAGCGCCTCCTCGCCGGTGTACGCCGGCAGCGCCTCAAAGCCGGCTTCGCGCAGGATCACCCGCAGCGCCCGCACGATCTGCGGTTCGTCGTCAACGACCAGGACGCGGGGGCGAGGGTCGGGGCTCACGTCGGCAACGCCGGCGCCGGCTGTGAGTGCTGCTCGTGCTCGTGCTCGATCGGCAGCGAGACGATGAAGCTCGAGCCCTGACCGGGTAGCGACTCGACCGAGATCGCGCCGCCGTTGGCCTCGACGAACCCCTTGGCGATCGCCAGCCCGAGCCCCGAGCCGGGGCTGCGGCTTGCGTCGTTTCCACGGTAGAAGGCTTCGAACACGCGCTCCTGCTCGCTGTCGGGGATTCCGGGTCCGTGATCGGTGACGCGCACGACGACGCGTGCGCCAACCTGGCGCACGCTCACGCGCACCGGCTGATCGCCCGAGTAGCGCAGTGCGTTCTCGATCAGGTTTGCGAACACGCGCTCGAGCTGTGCGGCGTCGGCGATCAGCGCGGGGGTGTCCGGGTCGACAGCGAGCTGCACGTGTGCGCTGCCAGCGGGCAGCGCATCCTCGGCGGCCAACAGCACTTCCTCGATCGAGACCGACTCGCGCCGCGGCTCCATCCACCCGGCCTGCAGCCGCGAGAGGTCGAATAGCTTGTCGATCAGCAGCGAGAGGCGCTCGCCCTCCTGCACCACGGCGGCGCTCATCTCCTCGCGTTCCTCGTCGGTCAGTGAGCTCGAACCGAGCGCGTGGCCCGCCGTCACGATCGACGTCAGCGGGGTGCGCAGGTCGTGCGAGACGGCGCGCAGCAGCGCGGTCTTGAGTTCGTCGCTGCGCCTCAGCGCCGCGGTTTCGACGGCCTCCGCCTGGACCGCGTCGCGATGCAACGCGACCGCCACCAGCGCGGCCAGCGCCGGTGCCACCTGCGAGCGCAGCCGTGTCATCGCCTCGGCGGAGGTGTCACGCGGCACGAGCAGCGTTGCCAGCGGCGCGCCCGGCGAGGTCGCGAGCGGAAGTGCGACATGGCGTTCGTTGCCGGCAACCTCGCCGAGCTCGAGCGTCG
The DNA here is from genome assembly GCA_036269095.1 of Solirubrobacteraceae bacterium. Lineage (GTDB taxonomy): Bacteria > Actinomycetota > Thermoleophilia > Solirubrobacterales > Solirubrobacteraceae > Palsa-465. The sequence goes on along the minus strand of DATASU010000091.1, from coordinate 12,588 downwards.
CCGATGTCAACCCCAGTGCCTCGGCCAGTCTCCGTGCTGCCGCCCTCAGCGCGTCCTGCGTGTGCTCCCCGGCCAGCAGCTCGCGCGCGAGCGTTGCCGCGAGGTCAGCCTCGCGCCGGCGGCGCTCCGCCTCGGCGGCGCGGCCGCGTGCGACCTCGGCCATCGTGCTGACCACCAGCGCCACGAGGATGAATGCGACCAGCGCGACCCAGTTGCGGCTGTCGGCGATCGTGAAGTCGCCGATCGGTGGCACATGAAAGAAGTTGAAGGCCGCGGCGCTCGCAACCGAGGTCAGCAGTCCGAGCGTCAGACCCCAGTAGGCGGCGATGACGAGGACGGCAGGTAGGTAGACGACGCTGAGCGAGACGGTCGGGGCAACCGACTTCAGCGGATAGATCGCAAGCGTGGCCAGCGACACCGCCAAAACGGCTGCAAGCAGGCCGATCCAGGCTCGTGGTCTTCTAATCGGCACGCAGGGAACCATAATTCGCTGAGATGCTGGTGACGAGTTCAGCTCTGGCAGTTCGCAAGGACGCGCCCGCGGCCGAGCTGTGGCGCGTGCGCCTGCCCTGGAACTGCGGGCCCGAGCTGGTGCTCGCAGCCCTGTCGGGCGAGCCCTGTCTGGCGTGCCTGTCCGGCGTCTGGGCAGGGGGCGGCACGATCATCGTCGCCGACCCGCTGCGCGTCGCCGACGTCGACGCCGACCCGTTCGCGCTGCTCGATGAGCTCCCACCTGTCAACGCCGAGCGCGCCGACACGTTCGGTGCCGTCGGCGGAGGCTGGTTCGGCTGGCTCGGCTACCGCCTGGCCGCGCGCGTCGAGCAGGTGCCGCTCGTCGGCCGGCGCCCCGCGCCACTGCCGGACTTCCACCTCGCCTATTACGACCACGTGCTGCATCAGGACGCCTACGGCTTCTGGTGGTTCGAGGCGCTCGCGACGCCGGAGCGCTCCTCCGAGCTCGAGGAACGGCTCGAGTACCTGCGCCGTCGCGTCGCCGACCAGCGCTTCGCCGGGGTCCCTGGGCACATCCACGGCCCGACGCCGCTGCGCCTGCGCGCCGAGGTCGCCGCGCATCACCTCGAGGCCGTCGCCGAGTGCCGCGAGCGCATCGCCGCCGGCGAGATCTTTCAGGCCAACATCTGCCAGCGGCTCGACGGCGAGTACGACGGCTCCGCCACCGAGCTGTTGCGCAGCGCGCTGATCGGCGGGCGCGTGCCCCAGTACACCGCGGCCTTCGACACGCCCAGCGGCGGCATCGTTTCGCTCTCTCCGGAGCTGTTCCTGCGCCGCCAGGGCCGCCACGTTCGCAGCGGTCCGATCAAGGGCACCGTCCACCGGCCCAACGATCCCGAGCGCGCCGTGTTGTCGTTGCAGCAGCTGCAGTCCTCAGCCAAGGACGCGGCCGAGCACGTGATGATCGTCGACCTGATGCGCAACGACATCGGCCGCGTCTGCGAGTACGGATCGGTCACGGCGCCGCGCCGTCCGACCGCCGAGGCGCATCCCGGCCTCTGGCATCTGGTCACAAGCGTCGAGGGCCGCCTGCGCCCGGGCGTCGGTGACGGCGAGCTGCTGCGCGCCGCATTCCCGCCCGGCTCGGTCACCGGCGCACCCAAGGTCCAGGCGCTGAAGGTGATCGCCGAGCTCGAACCGACCGGGCGCGAGGTCTACACCGGCGCGATCGGCTACGCGAGCCCGCTCGCCGGACTCGAGCTCAACGTCGCGATCCGCACGCTCGAGCTCGCCGACGGCAAGCTCTGGCTCGGCGTCGGTGGCGGCATCGTTGCCGACTCCGAGCCGCAGGCCGAGCTCGAGGAGACGCTGATCAAGGCGCGCCCGGTCGCCGCCGCGATCGGCACCACCGTCGTCAGCGAGTAGGCGCGAGCGTGATCAACCCGGTGATCGCGCAGCGTGTCAGGCAGGCGCTGGACTTCGGCGCGCGTCCCGATCCGGCCCGCGGGATCTTCGAGACGATGCTCGTCAGCGACGGTACGGTGCCGCTGCTCGATGCCCAGCTGGAACGGTTGCGCGCCAGTGCAGACGAGCTCTACGGCACGACGCTCGAGCCGACGCTCGCGCGGGAGCTCCGCTCCGCGGCGCCGCCGGGGACGGCGCGTCTACGCGTCACGCTCAGACCCGGTCTCTCGCCACAGATCGAACACGGCCCGCGACCGCCCGACCCGGTGTATACGCGGATCGCCCCGTTCGAACTCCCCGGCGGCCTCGGTCCGCACAAGTGGGCCGACCGCGACCTGCTCGACGCGATCACGGCAGCGGCCGGTGAGCGAACGCTGCCGCTGTTGCTCGACCTCGACCACTCACTGCTCGAGGCCACCAGCATGAATGTGCTGATCGAGGAGCACGGCCGGCTGATCTCACCGCCGGCCGACGGCCGCTTTCGTGCCGGCTTCGGCCGCACGCGCCTTCAGTACGACGAGGAGCCGGTCGACCTCGACCGGCTCCTCGCTGCTGACGCCGTGGTGCTGACCTCGGCGTTACGTGTTGTCCGGCTCTCCCTAACCGGCTGAGGCGAAGTCCGCCTCGAGCCTGCTCAGGTTCGGGATGCCGAGCCCGCTGCCCGGGTTGAACGTCGCCCCCGGGGCACCCGAGTAGTAGAGGTTGTCGTTGCTCGTCCCAGGGGTGTCGAGCGGGGTGAACGGCGTGTTGCGGGACTGCGCGAACCTGTAGATCGACGGGTTCCACAGGCCGGTGCGTCCGCCGAGCGCGGAGTCGATCACCGCGGCCGAGCCGTTGAGCTCGGGCGCGACGAAGCTCGTGCCGCCCCAGCCGGGCTGGGTCGCCGAGGCGATCCCGTCCTGGCCGGCGTCACTCGGCGCGTACTCGATGTAGCCCGTGTACGGGTCGGCGTCGGCCGACAGGTCGGGCGTTGCGCGGCCACCGCTGGCGCCGGCGATCGTCGGCGGCGACGGGTTCAGCAGCCAGGCCGTCGGCAGCGGAATGCCGAACTCGTCGGAGTAGTCCGTCGGTGTCAGGTACGGCACGGCCGTGTAGGTGTTCGTGCCGCGGACCCCGTACTGGTAGCTGGGCTCCGGCTCGAGCTGGGCGAAACCGCCGCCGCTGCCGCCGATCGCGCCCTCGGCCGCGGTCAGCTCGTCGGTGCCATTGAGTTCCGCAAGCGGCTTCCAGAGGTAATCCCAGCCCCATGTGCGCTGCTGTGGCACGTTGATCGTGACGTCGCTGATCGTGCCGTCGGCGGAGGGCCCGAGGTCCGCGCTCCAGGGCAACGTGGTGCCACCCGAGGAGGTTGTGTAGGGGCTATCGCCGGGGTTGTCGACCGAGATGTTCGTCGGCTGGTCGCCGCCGGGCGGGAATTCGCCGTAGGCGTCGTAGGCACCGCCGTCACCGGAGGAGACGAAGTTCGCCTGGCCCTGCGCATCGAGCTCGAGGAAGCCCTCGTCGAAGGCCGTGATGTAGCCCGAGGCCTCGGCGCCCTCGGCCTGCTCGGACTCGATCACCGTCTCGGCCTCACCCCAGCTCTGGGAGACGGATCCGGCCAGGTTCTGGGTGGCGACGGTGAACAGCGCGTCGATCGCGCCGGCGTCGGAGTTCGGTGCCTCGTAAACGATGATGTTCGCCCCCGGAGCGACCGAGCCGGACTGCTCGATGTCGAGGTCGGTCTCACCGGTACCGGCGTCGTAGCTGGGGGCTCCCGCGCCGCCGTCGACCTGGTCGTAGCTCAGCGAGCCGGTGCGGTGAACGCCTGCGATGGTGCTCCAGAACGTCTGCGGGGCACCCTTGTCGACCGTTGCGAAGGTGATGATCCCGAGCGTCTGGCCGCGCCCGGTGGCGCCGGACTTGTACAGCGAGCTCAACCCGTACTCGGACTCGAAGTCCGACGGCAGGTTGCAGTCGTCCGGCACGCCGGTTGCCGCCAGGCAGGAGCTCGAACTGCTCGCCGAGCGATTCTTGGTTCCGCTGGCCAGGGTGTGCTTGGCATTGCTGACCGACGGCTGGTAGTTGGTCAGGCCGAAGATCGCCTCGAGGTTGTTGGCGATCGAAGCGGGCAGCGTCGCGCTGCTGCTGACCCCGTGGAATGTCTGTGCCGGGATCGGCGTGCTGCCCGCGTGGCTCACCGCGGGCGTGCTGTACTGCTTCTGCGTCACCGACAGCGCCTTGTTGAAGTCACCCGCCGTGCCGCTGGCCGAGACATCGAGATTGTTCTTGTAGGCGACGGTCGTGATTCCGTAGCCGGCGAGATAGTTGCGCAGCGCGGCGACGTTTGCGTTCGGCTGACCGTAATCGGCGGCGAACTGGCTCACCGAGAGGAACGAGTTGAAGCCGCTGTCGGCCTGCTGCTCCAGCTGCGCGAGGTGCTGTGCCTTGAACACGAATGAGACCGACTCGGCGGTCTTCGCAGGGGTGTTGCCAAAGACCTTCGCGCCGGGAATCGCCGAAGCGTTGATCCCGACGTCGACTTGGCTAGTGCTTGCTGCCAGCGCCGGCGAGGCGCCGAGCGCTCCAAGGCCGCAGGCCAGCGTGACCGCGGCCGCGCCCTTTAGGGACTTGTTCAGCATCGACTGCACCATCCTTCGTGAGCCCTGTTGACGAGAATTGACGGGGATTGCTACCCCCGTCTTGATCCGCGCATTCTCCTCTTATCAGGACCATCTGCAATTGTGCGTCGCGGAGTTGACGCCGCAGCCGTCGCCAGCGCGACAGCAGAGCGGCTTCGGCGACGATCGCACCGAAGTGACGCTCGTGCAGCAGCTTCAGCAGGCACGCCTGTGAGTCGCTCGTCAGCACCATCGTGGTCACCGGAATCGAGCTCGGCACCTGCTCGGCGAAACACGCCAGCTGGCGCGCCGCCTCATCGGGTGACTCGACCTCGGGCGGCAGATATGCGGCACCGACGGCGAACGGGGCGATCCATACGTATGAGCGTCCCGGCTCGCAGGTTCGGACCAGCGTGAGCCGCGCGTTGCTGGACTCGGCCAGCTCGATCGCGGCGCGGCACGTCGCCTGCATCGCCTCCTCGCCGTCGCCGAGGACAGCGAGAACATTGCAAAGACACCCTGGAGCTCTCTCAAACTCCTCCATGTACGGATGCTACCCCGCCACAGCGACTTTCCCGAATAAGAATTCGGTTCTGCTTTATGTGCAGTTGATGTTGCAGCGGCGCCACGCGAGGCGCTCGACGGCGCTAGGTGATGTGCATCCGGTGCGCCACCGCGGCCGCCTGCGTGCGGCTGCGCACTCCCAGCTTGGTCAGGATCCGCGAGACGTGGACGCTCGCGGTCTTCTCGGCCATGAACAGCGCCGCACCGATCTGACGGTTGGTCGCTCCCTCGGCGATCAGCGTCAGCACCTGCAGCTCGCGCGGCGTCAGTCCGAACGGCAGCTCCTCACCGGTCGGCTCGCCGTCATCGCCACCGCCCGGCGCGTCGCCGGCCGCGGTCGCCCGGGGATCGAGTTCGAGCCGCGCCCGCGCACACAATCCCTGCAGTTCGGCCCTGAGCCAGCCGGCGCCGAGCCGTTCGCTGACAGCCAACGCCTCACGCGCGATCTCTGCGGCCGCGGGACGATCCTCGGCACCGACGAGCACTTCGGCCGCGCGCCAGCGGCACAGCGCGCCGCAATACGGCCGCTCGAGCGCGTCCCAGCGCGCGGCCGCGTCCTGCCACAGCGACGCATCGAGTTCGCCGCGTGCGCGTGCGGCCTCGGCGACGCCGACCGCCAGCCAGGCACGCTCGACCGGGCCGCCGTCCTCGGCGGCCGCGCTGAGCCGATCGAGATGGATGCGTGCGCGGGCCAGCGCGTCGGACTCGGCCTCCGGCTCGCGCAGGTCTCGGGCCCGCAGCGCACGGTCGGCCTCGACTGCGGCGCCGACCGCCGTCACGCGCGCGATCCGCATCACGTCGTCGGTGCAGACCTCGAGTTCGTCGAGCGCGCCCGCGATCGCGGCCTGAGCGTCGTCGAGCTCGCCGCCACGGCGCGCGAGCTCGGCCGCAAGCGATCCGTAGAGCCCGTGCCACTGCGCTTCGCCGGTGACACGCACGAGCGGCTCGGCGGCACTCAGCCGCTCACGTGTGAGCTGCTCGTCGCCCTCGCCGAGTGCGAACTCGGCGTCGCGCAGCAGCCGGAACATCAGCGCGACGCCGACCAGCGTGCCGATCGGCGGACCGACGCTCGCACGCGCCGTATCCCACTCGCCCGCCTCGAAGGCAAGCACCGAGTGCGTCATCGTCATCCACGAGAAATGGCGTCCGATGCGCGCGTGCACCTCCCGCTGGCCCTCCTCGATCACGCCCAGCGCGTCGCGCGTGCGCCCGGCCAGGTTGAGGAAATCGGCGAGGTTGCTGTAGGCGGTGCCGAGGTCGTCGAGGTCGTCCTGCTCGCGCGCCAGCGTGATCGCCTCGCGCAGCAGCGCCTCCCCGACCTCGACCTCACCGAGTGCGATGTTCGCCATCCCGAGCGTGTTGAGCACCTCGCCGATCACGACCGGCAGCCCGGCGGCCTCCGCCACCTCGCGGGCGCGCTCGCCCTCGCGCAGCGCCTCGCGGTAGTGCCCGCGCAGGGTGCGCGTGCGTGCGATGAACGACAGCAGCCGCGCGCGCTCGAAGCTCGGCTCGTCCGGCAGCAGCTCGAGTGCGCGGTCGAGGTCCTCGGCACCCGCCTGCGCCTGGTTCAGCCGCCAGCGCGAGCGGCCGCGGCGCACCAGCAGCCGCGCGTAGCGCACCGGATCGGTCTCCGGGTCAAGCAGCTTGAGGCCGTGGGCCGCCATCATCTCGCTGTGGCGCATGTCGCCGCTCAATCCGTAGGCGTTGGCGCCCGCCTCGAGCAGCTCGACCTCGTCGATCCCGGCCACGGCCTCGGCGTCGGGCACGCGCGCCCAGAGCCCGTGCGCGCGCTGGTAGAGGTCGGCCATCTCCCCGTAGGCGTTGACACGCCGCGCTTCACGCGCGGCGCGGATCGTCGCCCGCAGCGCCGCCGGCTGATCGCCGGCCGCCGCGTAGTGCGTGGCGATCACGGCGACCCGGCCGGCTTCATCGTCGGCGCAGGCGAGCTCTCCGGTGGCCTCGAGCTCACGCGCCAGGTCGAGGTGCATGGCGTTGCGCTCACCCGGCAGCAGGTCGTCGTAGACGACCTCGCGCAGCAGTGCGTGACGGAAGCTGAAGCGCCCGTCGCCGTCGGCGACCAGCACCTGCTCGGCGACGGCCTCGCGTAGCGCGTCGCGCAGCGGAGCCGACTCGATGCCGGTCAGGCGCGTGATCATCGACTCGTCCATCGCGCGTCCGACGGAGACGGCACGCGCGGCCTGTCCGGCGTCGGCGCTCATCCGCTCGATCCGCAGCATGAAGGCGTCGCGCAGGCTCTGCGGGGTGGTGCCGCGCCCGTCCAGCGCGGCCGCCAGCAGCTCTTCCACGTAAAGCGCGTTGCCGTCGGTGCGGGTCAGCAGGCGGTCGATCAGATCCTCGGTGGGCTGCTCGCCGAGGATGTCGGTCAGTGCCTCGGAGAGCTCGTCGCGGTCGAACGGCTCGAGCTCGATCAGGCGCGCGGTGTCGAGCCGCGCGAGCTCGGCCAGCAGCGGGCGCAGCGGATGCTTGCGGTGCAGCTCGTCGCTGCGGTAGCTGAACAGCACCAGTACCCGCTCGCCGATCAGGCTGCGGGCGAGGAACGCGGCGAACGCGCGGGTCGAGCGATCGGCCCAGTGCATATCCTCGATCATCAGCACCAGCGGCCTGCGCACGCTCAGCAGATGCAGCAGCTCGAGCAGGCTCTCGAACAGGCGCATCTGCCCGTCGGCGCCGCCGCCGTCGGCGGGCGTCGCTGCGCCGCCGAGACTCGGCAGCAGCGTTGCCAGGTGCGCGCGGCTGCCGCTCGAAAGCTCCGAAAGGATTGGATCCTGGTCGCGCACCAGTGGTCGCAGCGCTCCGAGCAGCGGGGCGTAGGGGAGTTCGAGCTCGCCCTGCTCCACGCACTGGCCGAACAGCACCTCGGCTCCATCGAGTGCGCTGCGCGCCTCGGTCAGCAGCCGCGTCTTGCCGACACCCGAGTCGCCGGCGATCAGCAACAGCCGCGGGCTGCCCTCAAGCGCTTCGCGGTACGCAAGCTCGAGCTCCGCCAGTTGAGTCTGACGTCCCACGAAGCGGCTGCTTGTCAGTCTTCCACGCACGTACGAAGTATTGCCTGCGCTGACGTCGGGGAAGCCGCTGATGGCTACTGCTGGTGGCGCGGAACTCTGCGAGGCGGGCCTGGCTGAGCTGGTAGTTGACTGCGGGGTGCATTCCTCGCTCCTCTGATCGGTCTCCTGCATGGCGTATTGATCAGAGTCGACTAAGACGCGCATCTGCACATCGGCACTTCGGTGCGTCCTGGGCCTCAGGGGACCTTAGGCGGCCTTACGGCCCTTCGGCGGCGTCAGCACCCTTGAAAAGACGGATCCCGCCGGGTTGCACCCGACGGGATCCGTTGCTGCCGGCTGGCGCCAGGAGGCCCTAGGACGGGGCCGGCAGCGACGTTACGGGCGCGACGCCGCTCACCGTCAGCGGCAGAGTCGCGGAGATGCCACCGATGTTCCAGGGACCACCGGTGATCTGCACGCGCAGATTGATGGTGCCTGCCATCCCGGGGGTGTACTTGAACTGGAACCGCGACGCGTGATCGACGTAGCCGGCCTCGATGTCGGCCCACTGGCCGACCGAGTTCTGTGCCTGCAGGTAGATCACGTGGCCGGCGTGCTCGGGCGTGACCGTGCCGGAGACCATGACCGGCCCGCCGACCGTATCGGTCGACGAGCTCAGCGCGGCCGTGACCACGTCCTGGACACCGACGAACAGGTGGGCCGTCGACTCGTGGCCGCTGGCAAGCACGCGGTAGACCGTGTTGTGCAGCGGCATCGTCGTGAACGAGTAGATCCCGGAACCGTTGGTCTGGCCGCTCTGCAGCGCCTTGAAGCCACCGCTGTCACCCTGGCGTCCGTACAGCGTCACACCGACATTGGGCTGCACCGTGGTGGTGGAGCCGTCCTGATAGAGCGTGCCGCTGATCGTCTCGGACTGACCGTTGGTGATCGGCTGCGCCGAGGCGTTGATCGTGAACGATGGGTTCTGCTGCTGCTGGACGCTCAGCGCGATGCTCGGCGACTGGCCCGCGAGGTTGCGCGGATCGCCCGGGAAGTACGCGCGCAGCGTGTAGCTGCCGGGCGTGCGGAAGTGATGCTCGATCGAGAACGCGGAGTTGCCGTCCGTGGTGCCGGCGTCGATCGTCTTCCAGCCGTTGCCGTTGGTGCTGTCCTGCTCCTGGAGCGCCACGCGCTGGCCGGGGTGCGTCGGGAACACGGTGCCGGTGAAGTCGACCGTGTCGGCGGTCGTGGCCGTCGCGCTCGCGGTGGCCAGCGTCATCACGGCGGCGACGCGCTCGTGGATCGTGCGGCTATGCGTGTCGTCGGGGCCGAGCACGAACCAGTTTCGGTTCGACTTGACGACGCCATCGGCACGCACGATCTCGTAGAACCCCTGCGAGTTCGTACGGGTCACCTGGACCGGCGTGAAGCGGTCGGCCGGGACGATCCGGTGGAACAACCAGATTCGCCTGTTGGCACTGTCAGGGCCCTTGAGCTGACCGTAGATCAGAACGCCGTCTCCGGCAGTGCTCGGGTCCGGGCTGGCCGCGATCGTCAAACCGTGATTGTGGTGCGGGTGCGGTGCTGCGTCGGCACGCGACGGCATCGCCATGAACAGCGCGGCGAGCACCGCCATCAGTACCAACAGGATCGAGATGCCTACCCCGATCGTGGACTTGCGGTGGGTGTGCATGCTGCTCCAACTCCTCCCAGAAAAGTTGACATCCGTCTTACATGACGGCTGCTCCCAAAACAGCTCATCCGGGATGGAGTTGCGCCCCATCTGTTGCGCAACAGTTAGCGACCGGTTCCTGGGAAATTACTTGCCCCCGGCCGCGATTCAAACGCCCGAAACCGGGTATTCGTGCGCCGCGAATCAGTAGCGCAGGATCGCGCCGATGCCACTGAACGCGGAGATCTCGGGACGATCCTCATAGTCACCGAGCACGATTACCTCGGCGTCCTGGAGCACCGCGCTGCGAACCATTGCGCTGCGCAGGCTGTGCAGATGGCGCAGCTCACTGCCATCGGCCTCGCAGCGGCGGCCGCTGTCGCTCGCGAACAGCTGGCCGCACTGCGGGCACTCGCCGCCGTCCTCATCGACCCGCGGCCCGAGCACCAGCGTCGCGACCTGTCGGCGACCGAGCGCCTCGAGCGTACCCGGTACCCCGACCGCCGTTCCGTCGCGCCCGTCGAGCGTCGTCAGCAACCGTTGCAGCGCGTGCCACTGCGCGAGCTCGCGCCAGCGCTGACGCAGCGGCAGCAGCGCCTCGTCGATCTCGCCGACGGACGTCGTGTTCAGATGCAGCGCCAGCTCGCCCTCGTCGAGCACCGCCCGCAGGTCCGGGTGCAGCTCGCCGGCGAAGCGCGTGACGACCTCGTGCGGGCCGCCCAGCACCAGCCGGTCGAACCGCCGGCTGCGCCAGAGCTCGTAGAGCCGCTCCGCCGAGCGCCGCAGATGCGCGTCGACGTCGGCCTCGATGCTGCGCTCGTAGTTGGCCTCCGACCAGCCGCCCTGGCGGTGCTGCCCGCGGACCTCGTCGTGGATGTGCTCCTCGAAGTGCTGCGCCGGGCCGCGCGGGATGAAGAAGCGCGCGTCGCGGCGATTGACGAGCGCGACGCACACGCACGCCGGCTCGGGTGCCGGCAGCAGCGGCTCGAGCTTCGGGATCGTCTCGATCACGATGTCGGCTGCCACCGGATGCTGCAGCTTGATCGCCTCGAACAGCGACTCCCTGCCCGAGCAGTAGACCGCCACACCGCGGGCGCCCGAGGCGTCGAGCTCATTGGTCAGGTAGTTGCCGACCCGCTTGATGTCCTGCTCGAGCCCGAGCCGGTCATGGTGCTCGAGTCGCTTCGCGTGGAGCTGCTGCTGGGCCTGGTCGAGCAGTGAGTTGATCTGCGTCGCGCGCGGCTGCCCGGAGGCGAAGCGCGCCGGGTCGAGGTCGAGAAAGGCGCTGATCAGCGGGTGCCGGAAGCTGCGGTTCGCGAGTGCGCGGGCGGTGGTCACCTCGGCGGCGACGGTCATTGATTCTCCCTCCGGGGCGGACATCAGATACAGCCCTACCCGCCCCGCGGCGTTAAACACCGAGGGCGGTCCCGCTGGACCGCCCTCGTGCTGAAGCGTGGTGGCTGAGGCGCTCGCGGGCGCCGGTCGGCCGTCAGTCGGCGCTTGAGACCGTCTGGCGCTGTATCCACTTCGAGGTGCACGGGATCTTCGCGAGGTCGCAGCGGCCCGCGTAGGCCTTCGCGATCTCGGTGACCTCGGTCAGCAGGTCGTCGCGCAGCGTCGTCGGCTTGAGACCGAGCTCGAGGAAGTTGTCGTTGGCGACGAACAGCTCGTTCTCGGCGTCCTCCTTGCGCGGGTTGTCGACGTAGTCGATCTCCGCACCGGTGATCTCGGCAACCAGCTTGGCGAGGTCGCGCACGCGGTGGGTCTCGGTCATCTGGTTGAACACCTGGACGCGCTCGCCGCGGGCGGGCGCGTTCTCGACCGCCAGCTGGATGCAGCGGACCGTGTCCTGGATGTGGATGAACGCGCGGGTCTGCCCGCCGGTGCCGTGCACCGTCAGCGGGTAGTTGACGGCGGCCTGCATCAGGAAGCGGTTGAGCACCGTGCCGAAGTCACCGTCGTAGTCGAAGCGGTTGATCAGCCGCGGATCAAGTCGCGTCTCCTTGGTCTGCGTGCCCCACACGATGCCCTGATGCAGATCGGTGATCCGAACCTGATCGTTCTTCGCGTAGTAGGCGAACATCAACTGATCCAGGGTCTTGGTCATGTGGTAGATCGAGCCCGGGTTGGCCGGGTAGAGGATCTCCTGCTCGATCTGCGTGCCGTCGTCGGTCTCGACCTTGATCGCGAGGTAGCCCTCGGGGATCTGCATGCCGGCGGTGCCGTACCCGTAGACGCCCATCGTTCCGAGGTGCACGATGTGGATGTCGAGGTCGGCCTCAACTGCGGCCGCGAGCACGTTGTGGGTCGCGTTGACGTTGTTGTCGACCGTGTAGCGCTTGTGATCGGCGTCCTTCATCGAGTACGGCGCGGCGCGCTGCTCGGCGAAATGCACGACCGCGTCGGGGCGGAACTCGCGGTAGAGCTGGAGCAGCCGCGCGTAGTTCCGGGAGACGTCGAGGCGGTGGAACGGGATCTCGGTACCCGTGACCTCCTGCCAGGCGGCCAGGCGGGTGCCCAACGGTGAGATCGGAGTCAGTGACTCGGCCTCGAGCTCGATGTCCATCTCGCGGCGTGCCAGGTTGTCGACGATCGCGACTTCATGGCCCTGGGCCGAGAGATGAAGGGCTGTCGGCCAACCACAGAAGCCGTCTCCACCCAGAATCAAGATGCGCAAGGAAACTCCTTTTGAGTCGTCAAAAACGGGCCGGTCCGTCCTCATGCCGGCCCATTACAGCTTGCGGACTGCACCGCGCGCCGTGGGCCGAAGCTCCAGCCTCCAAAAACAGCTGACAAACATAGCGCCCAGGTGTGATATGGGCGCAATTCTCTT
>DATASU010000090.1:0-10425 GCA_036269095.1 Solirubrobacteraceae bacterium | reverse complement strand
GAGCGCGTCGCGCCCCGGACACGGCTTGATTTCGATGTTCGCCGCCAATCCGTATTGCCCGCAAGCGGCGGCGACTTCGTCGAGCGTCGGCATGCGCTCGCCTTTGAACGCGGCGCCGAACGAGCTGCCGGCGTCGAGCCGGGCGATCGACGCGTAGTCCATCTGCGCGGCGGCGCCCCGGCCGTCGCTGGTGCGGTCGACGTGGTCGTCGTGCAACAGGAACACCGCGTTGTCCGCGGACAGCTTCGCGTCGAACTCGATCATCTTCAGCCCGAACTTCACGCCCGTGCGGATGCCGGCCAGCGTGTTCTCGGGCGCAAGCGTGCCGCCGCCGCGATGCGCGACGGCGCGCGGATAAGGCCACGCAGGGTTCGAATCGTTCATCGCACGCGCAACCCGGTTGTCGCATCGAAGAAGTGCAGGTGCTGAGGCGGCAACGCGACGTCGATCGACTCGCCGATGTCCGGCCGATGCGTGGGCGGCAGCCGCCACACGATCTCCTGGTCGCCGAGGCGGCCATGCGCGAGATTGTCCGCGCCGAGCAATTCGCACGACTCGACACCTACCGCGACCGAAGGCAAACCCGGCGTCGGCATCATGTGTTCCGCGCGGATGCCGAGCGTATAGTCGCGTCCCGGCGCGACTCGCGCCGCCGCGTCGCTGACGCCAATCGGCAGGCGCGGCCCGTTGCCCGCGACTTCGAAGCATTGGCCGTCATCCGCAAGACGGCCTTTGAGCAGGTTCATCGCCGGCGAGCCGATGAAGCTCGCGACGAATTCGCTCGCCGGGGCTTCGTACACTTCGCTCGGCACGCCGATCTGTTCGATGTGGCCGCCGTTCATCACGACGATCCGGTGCCCGAGCGTCATCGCCTCGACCTGATCGTGCGTCACATAAAGGCTCGTGGTCTGCAGCCGACGGTGCAAGCGCTGGATTTCGAAGCGCATCTGCACGCGCAGCTTCGCGTCGAGGTTCGACAGCGGTTCGTCGAACAGGAACACGGACGGCTCGCGCACGATCGCGCGGCCCATCGCGACCCGCTGGCGCTGGCCGCCGGAGAGCTGCGCGGGCTTGCGCTCGAGCCACTCGGTCAGGCTGAGCACGTCGGCCGCCTCGCGCACGCGCCGATCGATCTCGCCCTTCGAGAGCTTGCGCAGTGAGAGCGCGAAGCCGATGTTCTGCGCGACCGTCATGTGCGGGTAGAGCGCGTAGTTCTGGAAGACCATCGCGATGTCGCGCTCGCGTGCCGGCAGCGTGGTCACGTCCTTGGCCCCGATCCGCACCTCGCCGGTCGTGATCTCCTCGAGGCCGGCGACCATCCGCAGAGCGGTGGTCTTGCCACAGCCCGACGGTCCCACGAGCACCATGAACTCGCCGTCCGCGACGGAGATGTCGAGGTCATGGACGGCGTGGAAGCCGTTCGGATAGACCTTGTTGATCGCGTTGATCTCGATTGATGCCACTGCTTCTCCTGTGTCAGTTCAAGTCGTGATGCCGAATCTCAGACGCGCGTAACGGTCACTCCGACCGCCGTCAGCTCGGCGACCTGCTCGTCGGTGGCGGCGTCGTCGGTGATCAGCTCGTCGACCGCCTCGACGTCACAGATCCGCGCGAAGCCGGTGCGGCCGAGCTTGCTCGAGTCGGCGACGACGATCGCCTTGGCCGCACGCTGGACGAGCGCCGCGTTGGTCATCGCCTCGGCGTGGTCATAGGTGGTGCAGCCGGTGCGCACGTCAAGCCCGTCGACGCCGAGGATCGCGAGGTCCAGGTTGAAGGCCTCGATCGCGGAGACCGACAGCGGGCCGGAGAGCTCGAACGACGCGTTGCGGGCCTCGCCGCCACTGAGGATCAGGCGGATGTTGCTGCGCGGCGCCAGCTGCATGCCGATGCTGAGGCTGTTGGTGACGACCGTCAGCCGCCGGCGGCCGGCGATCGCACGGGCGACGGCGAGCGTGGTGGTGCCGCCGGTGAGGCCGACGAGCGAGTGGTCGTGCACGAGCTTCGCGGCGGCGTCGGCGATCCGGCGCTTCTCCGCCGGGTGCTGCGAGGCGCGCTCGCCGATCGGCTGCTCGGCAAAGCCACCGGGACGCCCGACCCGCCCCCACGAGCGCGTGACCGCGCCCTGCTGCTCGAGCACCGTCGTATCACGGCGGATCGTCGCGGGGGCGACCGACAGCTGGTCGGCGAGCCACTCGACCGTCACCGGCCGTTCCGCCGACTCGACGATGTCAACGATCGCACGCAGCCGCTCGTCGCGGCGGTTGCCCTCCATCTCACTCACACGCACACCTCACTTGACGCTCCCGGCGACGATGCCGTCGACGATGAAGCGGTTGAGGAAGAACACGATCAGGGCGGGCACGCCGATCGCGACGATCGCCCCGGCGTTGATCATCGTGTAGGGCACGACATGGCGCCCGGCCAGTGCCGACAGCGCGACCGTCAGCGGCTGCGTCGAGTTGGTGCTGCTCAGCACCAGCGGGAAGATGAACTGGCCCCACCCGAACAGGAAGGTGATGATCGCCGCGGCCGCCATCCCGGGACGCACGATCGGCAGCACGATCCGGCGGAAGATCTGCAGCGTCGTCGCACCGTCGATCGCCGCCGCCTCCTCGATGCTCGCCGGCAGCGCCTGGAACATGTTGTACATAATCCACATCGCCAGCGGCAGGAAGCCCGACGTGTACACGAAGATGATTCCGATGTAGGTGTTCACCAGGTGAGTGCTGGTGAGGATCTCGTAGATCGGGATCAGCGTCGCGTAGACCGGCAGTGTCAGTGTCGCGAGCACGATGTAGAACAGAAAGCCGCGGAAGCGGAAGCGCAGCCGCGCGAACGCATAGGCACCGACTACCGCGATCAGCAGCGTCAGGATCGTCGCTCCGAGGCTCTCGATCGATGAGTTCAGCAGCGCCTGTCCGACGCCGCCGGCGGTCGACGCGCTCGACGGTCCGACGCCGAAGATCGCCTCGTAGTTGGAGAACACGAGGTGCGTCGGGAACCAGGTCGGGGGGCTGCCCTGCGCCTGGGCGTTGGTCTGCAGGCTCGTGTTGAGCGCCCAGTACACCGGGAACAGCGACCACAGCAGCAGCACACCGATGCCGACACGCCACAGCCAACGGAAGCGCCCGCGACCGCTCTTGGCCCGCCGGCCGCCGCGCGTCAGCTCAGCGGTGACGGCCATCAGTAGTCCACCTTGCGATAGATGATCTTCACCGCGAGCAGCGACAGCACGATCGTCGTGACGGTCGCGAGCAGGGACAGCGCGTAGCCGTCACCGAAGTTGAGGTTGCCGAAGGTGATCTGGTAGGTCTCACTCATCAGCGAGGAGCCGGTCGTGGCACCGGCATTGAGCACGTACACCTGATCGAAGATGTTGAGTGACATCACGAGGCCCTCGACGACCGCGATCGCGAGTCCGGGGCGGATCAGCGGCAGGGTGATGCGCTTGATCGACTGCCAGCTGTTGGCACCGTCGACATCGGCGGCCTCGTAGAGCTCGGACGGGATCGACTGCAGCGAGGCGAGCACCAGGATCGCCGCCAGCGGCGTGATCTGCCAGACCTGTACGAGTGAGATGAAGAAGATCGTCTCGAGCTGATGCGTGCCGACCCAGAGCTGGTAGTTGTGGATCACGCCGGCCGTCTTGAGCGTTGAGTTGAGCACCCCGAACGTGGGGTCATAGATCCACGACCAGATCACGCCCTCGACCACGCCGGGCAGCGCCCACGGCAGCACCATCAGCGCCAGCACGACGCCGCGGCCCCGGAACTTGCGCTGCAGCAGCAGCCCGAAGAAGGCACCGAGCGCGACCGACAGCACGACCCCGAAGATCACGTAGATGCCGGTGTTGGCGAGGCTGTCGCGGACCTGCGAGTTGTTGAAGACGTCCTGGAAGTTCGCGAACCCGGCGAAGTGCGTCGGCGGGTCGAGCGCGTCGTTGTGCACGAACGCGGCGTAGGCCGTCTTGATCGTCGGATACAGCGCCAGCGCGCCGATGAACACCAGCAGCGGCGCGACCATCGCGTACGGCAACGCGGTCTCGCTGACGCTGCGACGGATCGACTGGCTCTTGACCTGGTTACCGCGGCCGGGCAGGCGTCGGGTGAGTGCGCTCATCAGTTACGGAAGTGGGGTTGGTCAGTGGTAGGCCGAGGCCGGGGCTGCCCCGCTGGGCAGCCCCGGTGACTGGGGCCGCGTCAGCAGGGCGACCCCAGCGCCACGGCGTCCTAGCCGTCGAGGCTCTTGACCTGCGCGGCGATCGCGCTGATCGCCGCGGCCACCGACTCACCGCCGGAGGCGGCCTCATGGATGTTGGTGTAGACCGCGTTTGAGAACTGCGAGTACCACGGCGGGGCGCCGGCCGGGAAGATCGGCTTCGCGTGGTGCTCGAGCAGCGTCTGCAGCTCCGCGGCCCCGGGGACCTTGCCGGACTTGACCAGGTCGGCCAGGCCACCGCGGTTGGACGGCAGCGGGAACGTCTGGATCACGTCCTTGGCGCCATCGGCACCGGCGAACGCCGCCTGGTTGGCGGGCTCCTCCATCCACTTCATGAAGGCGACCGCCGCCGCGACATGCTTGGCCTCGGCGGGGATGCCGATGCCGTCGGGGTTACCGAGGTTCGATCCGACACCGCTTGCACCAGGGGTCGGGATGTAGTCCATCTCACCGACGACCTTCGACTCCGAGGCGACGTTGTAGATCGTGCCGACGTCACCGGAGTAATCGGAGAACGCGCTCGCGGTCAGGCCGTGGGCCTGATCGGTCTCGAGCGCCTGGTAGTCCTGCATGCCGAGGTTCGCCTTGGGCACGAGCCCGGTCTTGTAGGCGTTGATCATCCAGGTCATCGCCTTGTAGCCCGCCGACGCCGGCGAGGTGAACAGCGGCTTGTAATCGGCGCTCAGCACGTTGCCGCCGAACGCGGCCGTCATCTCATACCAGTAGGTCGAGAGCCCTTCGGCCGCCGCGAACGGGATGTCGAGCGGATGCTTGGCCGAGGTCTTCGACGCGATCGCCTTGAGGTCCGTCTCATAGTTGGCGAGCGTCGTCGGGTTGGACTTGATCCCCGCGGCCTTGAGGTCCTTCTCGTTCATCGTCGTGACCAGCAGCGAGCCGTCCATCGGCATGCCCATCAGCTGGCCCTTGCGGATGAACGCCGGCGCCTGCGGGAACTGCGAGCGCACGCTCGACAGCGGGAAGTACTTGTTCAGCGGCAAAAACCACTTGGTTGCGTAGTACTCGCCGACCTTCGACCAATCGACGTCGGCGACATCGGCGAAGTAGCTGTGCGCCTGCGCCGCGGCCGCGATCTTGGTCTGCAGTGAGTCCCACTGCACGTAGTCCCAGTTGACCTTGATGCCGGTCTGCGCCGTGAACTTGGCGAGGTCGGCCTTCGGTGCCGGGTAGGCGATCGCAACGGTGATCGTCGTGCCCTTGAGTGATGACGACGCTGTCGTCGCCTTGTGCGCGCTTGCGCTGCCGGCTGCGACCGCGCTGACTGCGAGCGCTCCCGCTGCCGTTCCGGCGATTGCAAATCGCTGTTTGTGTCTCATTACCTGCTCTCCTCCAGAGTTGCTTCGACTGTTGACCTATTGATCTCTCTCAGTTCCAGCCGCGGCCGCCTGAGCCGTCTGGCGGTAGGCGGCCGCGATGTCGAGGTAGGCGGTGGCGATACGGCTGACCACTTCCTGCTCGTCAAGTTGGTTGCTGACGAACGCCGCAACGGCGTCCATCCACAGCGTGCGTCCGACCGCGAAGCCGACGAAGCCATCGACTGCGGCCGCGATCTGCACCCAGTGCACGACGCTGTCGCGGTCCTGGCCGCGGCCGAGCACCAGGCAGCCGAGCTCCGCCGTCGCCGACCCGGCTGCGGCCACGGCCGCCGCGGCGGCGCGGTCGTTGTTGCCCTCGAGCTTCCACCAGTCCGGTCGCATGCCGCCGGCGGCGAGCTCGTCGATCGCCTGGACCGTCAGCTCCGGCCTGATGTCCTCCTCGAAGCGGGCGCCGTGGGCCGCGGCCTGCGCGTCGGTCGGCGGTACCAGCACCTCGAGCATGAACGTGCGACCCGAGTCGTGCAGATAGCTCTGCAGCTCGTTCAGGCGCTGGCGTTGGCGGGCGTTGAGCTCGGCGTCGCCGGCGACGTTGTAGCGGACGAGCGCCTTGACGGCATCGGGGTCGGCGCGCTCGATCGCGTCGCGGAAGCCGTCGCCATGCTCGAACTGGAACTCGGCCTGGCCGCTGCGCTCGGCGGGAATCACGACCGGGAGCGCGTGCGCCCTGGCGCCGGGGATCGCGTCGACGCCGTACTCCTCGTCGAGCAGCAGCATCGGGCGCTCGGTCGGCTCGAGCTCTTCGCGGGCCCGCTCGAGCGCGCTCACGCAGAGCCGCTTCAGCTGCCTGGCGGTCTGGTCGACCTCGGCCGCGGGGACGCCGAGCGAGTTCAGCCAGCCGCGCAGCGAGTTGCGGTGGTCGACGGCGAGGATGAAGGTGGTCATCGCTGTGCCGCCTCTCGAATCTGGTGGATTTGCACGGTCGGGAGCACCCGCTGCATCTCATCGGGGTCGAGCGCCCCGGCGGTCGGGGCCGTGAGGCTCGCGAGCGCGGCCGCGGCGCCGTTCACGAGCGCCTGCTCGAAGTGCGTGTTGGCGTTGGCGCTGGCGTTGGCGTTGGCGTCGGCGTCGGCGAGCAGCGCGAGCGCGAGCGCCGCGGAGAAGGCATCGCCGGCGCCAATCGGGTTGCCGTCGGCGGCCGGGTGCGTGACTCGCCAGGCGCCATCGCCGTTGAGGCCGATGACGCCGTCGGCAGCGAGCGTGACGACGACGCTCTGCGCGCCCTCGTTGTGCAGCTGCGTCGCCGCGTCGAGGATGTCGTCGTCACTCGTCAGCTCACGGCCGAGCGTCCGCTCGAGCTCGGAGCGGTTGAGCTTGGCGACCAGCGGCTTCTCCTTCTGCGCGGACCGCATCGCCGCGCCGCGCGCGTCGAGGATCACCGGGACACCGTGGGTGTTCGCCAGCCGGCAGAGGCCCGTCAGCGACTGATCCGGTGAGCCCGGCGGCAGGCTGCCGGCGATCACGACCATCTGCGCCTCCTGCAGCAGGCCGTCGACGTGGCGCGCGAACCAGATCCACGTATCCGCGCTGACCTGCGGCCCGGGCTCGTCAAAGGCGGTGGTCGTCCCGTCCTGCGCGGTCACGGTGACCGTCTGGCGGCCGGGGCCGTCGACCGCGAACAGCGCCGAGTCGACGCCGGCGTCGCTGAGGTCGCGGGTCGCGTCGTCGAAGTTGTTGGCGCCGACGATGCCGGTCACCTTGGCCCTGCCGCCGAGCGCGGCGACCGTGCGTGCAACGTTGACGCCCTTGCCACCGGTGTGGGCGTAGGTCTTGGCGACCTTGTGCACCGCGCCGATTTCGATCCGGTCGACGACGTAGGTCCGATCGATTGCGATGTTCGCGGTGACGGTGAGGATCATCGCGCCACCCCGGCCAGTGACAGCGCGCTCGCGACGGCGCCGCGCAACGACGCGTCGCCACCAAACCGCGCACGGACCACCTCGGGCGGGTACGGGACAGCGCGCCTGACGAGCTCGCTGACGTGAGCCAGCACCCCTGAGTCGCCGCGGACATAGCCGCCGCCGAGCACCAGGACGCTCGGGTTGAGCGCACTGCAGAGGTTGGCGGCTAGCATCGCGATCCCGGTCCAGAGCTCGTCGATGAACGCCTTCGCCGCTGGGTTGGCGTCCAGCTCGAGCAGCTCGGCGACCGAGCCGGGCAGGTCTGTGGCGGCCAACCGCCGGGCGGCACCGGCGCCGCCGAAGTAGTCCTCGAAAGGCGTGGCGCCGTCGGCGGCCATGCGCTCCTCGGGCCCGCCGCGCAGCAGCGAGTAGCCGACCTCACCGGCCACGCCGTTGGCACCGCTCAGCAGCTGGCCGTTGCAGACGATGCCGGCCGAGACCCCCGAGCCGAGGTTGAGGTAGATGCCGTCGCTGACGTTTTGCAGCGAGCCCCAGAGGATCTCTGCCTGGGCCGCAAGGTGGACGTCGTTGCCGATCGTTGCCGGCAGCTCCGGGAAGGCTCCGGCGAGCGCCTCGGGGATGCGCAATGCGTTCCAGCCGGGGACGTTGGGCGCCAGCTCGACGTGCGTCGTGTGCGTGTAGCCCATGCTCGCCACGCCGATCGCCGCGATCGAGCCGGCGGCGGCGAGCTCCTCCTGGTACACGCCGTCGGCGAGCTGCAGCGCTCTGGCGAGTGCGGCCTCGGCACCGTCGGCGGCGTCGGTCGGAGCTGTGGCGACGCGGGTCATCTCGCCGTCGGCGTGGCCGACGCCGACGGCAAGCTTGGTCGCGCCGAGGTCGAGCGCCAGAACTGCGGTGCCGGTCGACGCCAACTCGCTACCGATCCCCCGCCAACACGACGGAGCGTGTGATGTGCGGAGGCTGATCGGGGTTGATGCCCTTGAGCTCGACGAGGCCCTCGGCGAAGCGGTGGATGCGCACGAGCTCGGCGAGCGGGTCACCCTCGCCGCGGATCAGGCGGGCGCCGGTGGCGCGGATCTGATCGTCGATCGACGGCTCCTGGTCGTCGAGGATCCAGACGAGGCTGCGCTCGTTGATCGCCGAGATCGGGCCATGGCGGTACTCCATCGTCGCGTAGCCCTCACTCCAGCCGGCGAGGATCTCACGAAACTTGAGCGCCGCCTCGTGCGCGAGCGCCATCCCGACGCCGCGACCGAGAAACACGAACTGCTTGATCTCGCCGGCCCAGTCGGGCAGCGACGACTCGGTGAGATAGCGCTCGGCCTTCTGCGCCGAGGCTTCGACGTCCCAGCCGTAGGCGCCGAGCAGCAGCGTCAGAACAGTGGTGGCGAAGCGCGTCTGCACGACCGACTGCTCGTCGGCAAACGGCAGGTCGAGCTCCTTGCCGAGCAGCGCTCCCAGCGGCGAGCCGGCCTCACCGACGATGCCAAGTACCGGCTTGTTGTCCGGGACGCTCCTGACAGCGTCGATGATCTCGGTGGTCGTGCCGGAGCGTGAGATAGCGATCAGCTCGTCCCAGGGGCGGTTGATCGGTACCTCGGAGCCGGGGAACGCGTCGGTCTCCCCCGCGCCCTGACGCTCGCGGTAGATGGCCACCGCCTGGGCGACGTAGAGCGAGGTCCCGCATCCGAGGATTCCGACCCGGGCCCCGTCCTCGGGGAGCTTTGAGCGGAGTTCATCCGTGAGTGCTTGCGCCTGCCGCCAGACGGACGGCTGGCTGGCGAGTTCTGTCGAAAAGTGGGTCACAGCGCGCTATCTAATCACAAGCGCGCAGCATTTGAACAAGATTCGCGCAGTTCGTGCGCAGCATGCCCAGTTCGTGGGCAGCATGCCCAGTTCGTGGGCAGCACGCGCAGTTCGTGGGCAGCGACGAGCGCGCGGGGTCAGCCACACTCTTTTTGCTGGTTCTGAACCGATATCGGATCGATATCGCAGGCGATATCGATTCAGAACTAGTGTTTTCGGAGGTGGTCACCCCGGCCGCGGTTGGAAAGAAGGTGGACCGCCCGTCGCCGGGCGGCCAGAAGAACGTGAACCGCGCGGCGACGGGGTAGGTTGCCGGGACATGTCGTTCCTTCGACTCCTCTGGCGCGGTATCCGGCTGCTGTGGTGGCTCGTCCGTTTGCCCTGGCGGCTTGCCCGCCTGCCGCGCCGCCTCGTCCGCAGCCGCTGGTTCCGACGGCTGGTGCTCTGGTGGCTCGGCCGCAAGGTGCGGGAATCCGGCTGGCGCGGCACCGCAAGATTCCTCCTGAGCCAGCGTGGTCACCTCCGCAGGCTGGTGGTTGCCTCATGGCGAGCAACGGTCGGTGTGTTCCGGCTGGGAAGGCGCATCGCCCGGCTGATCGCGTGGGTCCACGCACATACGCCCCGGACGCTCGGCCGGCGGTCGCGAAAATCGTTGCGAGCGACCTTCGTTCCGGGGCTGACGGCCGGGGACAAGGGATCCGAGCGCCGACTTGCGCTTGCGTCACAGCGGCGGACGCCGATGTCACGCCGCGTGGCACACCGCCGCGACGTCATCCGGCGCTCATTCCTGACTGCCGTCGGCGTCGACCCCAACTGGCGGCCGGCACGCAAGCCACCCGCCGGGCAACGCTGAGCGAGCCGGAAGCGATCTCGACTCCTGCTCGGGGTCGGTGCTCGCGGCGAGCGCCGCGTGCAGCCTCGTGGTGCGCGTCGCCCCCTCGCAGACCGGCACTCGGACGGCTCGCTCGCGCTACCCACTGACCACGACAACCCGTGCCTTAGCGCATTGCACGACGGTGGCCATTTTGAGCTGAGCGAGACGCTTCCCGCGACTCGGCTCAGCCTTGGAGCGGCCCCGGATCGGGCGGGACGTCGACCGCGTGCTCCTGCAGCGCCTCGAGCGGGACGATCTCGAGCGCGCGCTCGTG
>DATASU010000089.1:0-1515 GCA_036269095.1 Solirubrobacteraceae bacterium | reverse complement strand
ACCGCGAGCTGGAGGATCTCGAGCTTCTTCTTCTCGCCGCCGGAGAAGCCGTCGTTGAGATAGCGGCGCGTGAACTCCTCCGGGACCTTGGTCAGCTCCATCGCGGCCTGCACCGTCTGGCGGAAGTCCTTGAGCGAAATCAGCTCCTCGCCCTTGGCCGAGCGGTGCGCGTTGAGCACCGTGCGCAGGTACTTGGTGACGGTCACGCCGGGAACGGCGACCGGGTACTGGAACGCCATGAACAGGCCCATGCGGGCGCGCTCGTCGGTGTCGGCCTCGGTGATGTTCTCACCACCCCAGATGATCTCGCCCTCGGTCACATCGAGGCTTGGGTGGCCCATGATCACGTTCGCGAGCGTCGACTTGCCAGAGCCGTTCGGTCCCATCAGCGCGTGGATCTCGCCGCCGCCGACGCTCAGGTCGACGCCGCGCAGGATGTCCTTGTCACCGGCGCGAACGTGAAGGTTTCTGATCTCTAGGTCTGGCATCTGTCGTGTCTCTCAGGTCTCGTGTCGAGGGTTTGAAGTCTTTCTCAGGGTCTGTGTGCCGGCGCCGACGGCGGCTGCGGCGGGAGCGCTCAGGCGAGCGCGATCGGAAGCTCGGCAGAACCCGAGCCCTCAGCCTCAGGTCGAGGCTGAGATTCGCTCCTGCGGGAGAACTCCACGAGCTCCGCGAGCGTCGTGGTCTGCAGCGACTTGATGATCCCGCCCTGAACCCGCGTCCACAGCAGTTTGGTCGCGCACGGACCGGCGCTGCCCTCCTGTGGCATGTGCGAGCACACGATCCGCTCCATCTGGTCGTGCACGAAGCACTCCATGGGGGCGATCGGTCCCTCCAGCGCGCCGACGACGTCATACATCGTGATCTCGGCCGGGTCGCGCGCGAGCCAGTAGCCGCCGTGCGCGCCACGTGCGCTCATCACCAGATCGGCGCGCTTCAGGCGTGCGACGACCTGCTCGAGGTATGCCAGCGGCAAGCCCTCGGCGTCGGCGATCGCCTTCAGGCTGGTCGGTCGCGCGGGCGTTTGGCGCCCGAGCTCGACCATCAGCCGCACCCCGTACTCAGCTTTGGAGGAGAAGATCATCTGGGCTAAATCCTACCACCCAGGTAGGTCTTCCGGCCCGGTACCGACGGCAGCGTCCGGCGGTGCGTTCGCGGGACACCGCCGGAGCGGCTTGGACAAGGCGGTGGAGGGGCTCGCGAAAGCCGATAGGGTGCCGACATGCACGGACTCGCCAACTCCGACGATGTAGCGCGGTGCGCCGCGATCGGGAAGGCCAAGGGACGGCTCGGAATCGACACCGAATTCATGTCCGAAGGCCGCTACCGCGCGCTGCTCTGCCTCACCCAGGTCGCGGTCGAGGATCCGAGCGAGCCGACCGGAATCCGCACGATCCTGATCGACGGGCTCGATGCCGCTGTCGACGTGCGACCGCTGGCCGAACTGCTCGCCGACCCCGAGGTCGAGATCGTGCTGCACGCCGGGCGTCAGGACGTCGCGATCCTGCGCCGTGC
>DATASU010000088.1:0-36431 GCA_036269095.1 Solirubrobacteraceae bacterium | reverse complement strand
TGCGGATCTTCGAGCACTCGCGCGTGCGCAGGCTGCAGCGCGGCCGTGACGGTGTCGATGCGATCACCGACGCCGGCGTCGTGCACGCCGCCAAGGTGCTGGTCGCGACCAGCGCGTATGCGCCGCTGGTCCCGGCCATCGGCCGCTACATCGCGCCCGTCTATGACTACGCGCTGATGAGCGAGCCGCTCAGCGCGGCGCAGCTCGACTCGGTCGGCTGGAGCCGGCGCCAGGGCATCGGTGACGGCGGCAACCAATTCCACTACTACCGGCTCAGCGCCGACAACCGCATCCTCTGGGGCGGATACGACGCCGTGTACCGCTACGGCGGACCGGTCGGGCCGCAGTACGACGACCACGAGCGCACCTTCGCGCGGCTGTCGCAGAACTTCTTCACGAACTTCCCGCAGCTCGAGGGTCTGCGCTTCAGCCATCGCTGGGGCGGTGCGATCGACACCTGCAGCCGCTTCTCCGTGTTCTTCGGGCGCGCGCTCGGCGGCCGTGCCGTCTATGCGCTCGGTTACACCGGCCTCGGCGTCGGCGCCAGCCGCTTCGGCGGGCGCACCGGCCTGGACCTGCTCGACGGCCGCACCAGCGAGGCCACGGCGCTCGAGTTCGTGCGCCGCCGGCCGCTGCCGTTCCCGCCCGAGCCGCTGCGCAGCGGCGTGATCCAGCTCACCCGCAACCGCATCGCCGCGGCCGATCGCAGCGGCCGGCGCGGGATCTGGCTGCGCACGCTGGACCGTCTGGGCCTCGGATTCGACAGCTGATCGCGCCCGCCATCCGTCGGGGGCGGCTGTAACGGCCCGGCCGTGCGCGGGTACCGATTGCAGATGGCAAACGCCGCCGATTACACCCGTGCCCGCAGCAAGGGCGTCAGCCCGTTGCTCTACTGGCCGGTGCGGGTGAGCTTCCAGCTGTTCTTCCTCGTGTACTTCCGGATGGCGCGGATCGGTCGCGAGCACATCCCCAAGCATGGGCCCGCGATCATCGCCTCGAACCACCGCAGCTTCTTCGACCCGTTCCTGATCGCCTGCATGGCGCGGCGGCCGATGTACTACGTCGCCAAGCGTGAGCTGTTCGAGATCAATCCGCTGATCAGCCTGCTGCTGCGCACGCTGGGAGCGTTCCCGGTCGATCGCGGCAACGGCGACCGCGACACGATCGTGACCGCCAAGGAGTTGCTCGCGCGCGGCGAGCTCGTGCTGATCTTCCCCGAGGGCACGCGCACGCGTCCCGGGCCGCTCGGCAAGCCCAGGCGCGGGGTCGGGCGTCTCGCACTCGAGTCGGGCGTGCCGATCATTCCGGTCGCGCTGATCGGGACCGAGTCGATCCGCCGCGGCTGGCGCATCCGCCCGCGCAAAGTGCGCGTGCGTGCCGGCCGCGCGCTGAGCTTCCCGCACGTCGACGTCTCGACGCCGGTGGCCGCCGCGATCGTCACCGAGCGCGTGTGGGAG
Organism: Solirubrobacteraceae bacterium; assembly: GCA_036269095.1. Taxonomy (GTDB): domain Bacteria; phylum Actinomycetota; class Thermoleophilia; order Solirubrobacterales; family Solirubrobacteraceae; genus Palsa-465. Next base: position 34,974 of record DATASU010000088.1, on the reverse strand, counting down.
TGCGTGAAACTGCAGTGGGCTTGGCTCGGCGGTGCCGTCGAGCCCCAACCGGCGCCGGTCAGGGAGGCGGTGCGCGCCGCGTGAGCGGGCGTGCTCCGGTTAGCCTCAGTGCTGTGGACGACGAACACCCCACGGGCAAGGAAGAGCTCGACAGACGCTTCAGCGAGGTCTACCGCGAGCATCTGCGCGACGTCTACTCATACAGCTTCTACCGTGTCGGAAACCACCATGACGCCGAGGACCTCACCGAGCAGACGTTCCTGCAGGCCTACCGTCATTTCGAGCGTGCGCTGCGCGAGTCGAACGGGCGGCCGCTGCGCCCGTGGCTCATCCGCATCGCCCACAACCTCGCCGCCAACTTCTACCGCGACCGCTCCCGCAAGCCCGAGGCATCGATCGAGGACGCGGACATGATCTCGACGCTGCACACAACCGAATCGCTGGTCGAGGGCCGCGAGGAGCTCAAGAGCATCATTGACGGCGTCCAGCAGCTGCCCGACGACCGTCGTGAGGCGCTGATCATGCGCTTTGCTCTGGGCATGGACAACCGCGAGATCGCCCGTGCGCTGGGCCGCTCCGACGGCGCGACCAAGGTGCTGCTGCACCGCGCGATCAAGCAGCTTGAAGGAATCGTGGGCTCGAGCGACAACAACGGTGCAGAGCCATGACCACCAACGTTGAAGCCCTGCTGCGGGAGGCGCTGACGCCGGTTGAGCCGCCGCTGCGGATGACCGAGCAGCTCGAGTCGTCGCTGACGCTGCTGGCCGAGGCCGCCCAGGAGGAGCTCGACAGCTGGGAGCTGTCGGCGATGCGCGACCCGCGCAACTGGGTGCGGCCGGTGGTCGCGGCCGGTGTCACGGTCACCGCCGGAACCGCGCTGGTGGCGCTGCGCGTGCGCGCGCGCCAGCAGGCCCGTGGCAAGCAGGGCTCGACGCTGATGGAGTACGCGGAGCGCACGCTCCATGACATCGCCGAGGAAGCGCGCCGGGTCCTCCCGGACCGTTAGCCGCGAGAATCTGCCTGTGCCGGCTTGCTATCGCCACCCGTCGCGCGAGACCGGGGTCTCGTGCTCGAACTGCGGACGCCCGATCTGCCCTGACTGCATGACGCCGACATCGGTCGGCATGCGCTGCCCCGAGTGCGCCGGCGAGAAGACCAAGGTACGCCGGATGCGCGGGCGTGGCGCGAGCGCGAGCTTCGCGCGGCCGGTGAATCCCTACGACCCGCGGACCTGGTCGATCACGCAGCTGCTGATCGTCGTCAACGTGATCGTGTTCCTGTGGGAGGTGTCGGGCGGTCTCTCGCTGGGCGGTGGTTTCTCGGGCACATCGATTCCGTGGCCGTACTACCACGGGGTGCTCGCCGGCGTCTTCATGAGCAATGGGCAGCACGAGTACTGGCGGTTGCTCACCTCGGGCTTCCTGCACGAGAGCCTGATTCACGTCGGCTTCAACATGCTGTCGCTGTGGTTCGTCGGTCGCTCGCTCGAGCCCGCGATCGGCAAGCTGTACTTCTCGGCGATCTACTTCACCGCGCTGCTGGCCGGCTCGTTCGGTGCGCTGGCCTTCACTCCCGGGGAGCCCACGCTCGGTGCCTCGGGTGCGATCTTCGGCATCTTCGGCGCGCTGATCATGGTCGCCCGCGCCCGCCGCATCCCGCTCTGGCAATCGGGCCTGCTGCCGATCCTGCTGTTCAACTTCGTCTACACGCTGACCGTGGCGGGCGTTTCGATCGGTGGGCATGTCGGCGGCGTGCTCGCGGGCTTCGCGACCGGCTGGCTGGTGACCGAGTACGGCGAGAAGCGCGACCGTCGCGCCGTTGTACTGGCCGGCTGCCTGCTGATCGCGGTCATCAGCGTGGTCGGCGGCATCGCCGTCGCCGGCAGCCACGGGCTGCTGCCCAACGGCTCGCAGATCTAGATCTCGGAGCATCGCGCCGCCCGCGGCGCTTATCGTTCCGAGTCCGATGCAGCAGGCCGTCATCACGCGCCCAGGCTTTCGCCAGGCCGCCAGCACGCACTCGATCCTCGCGGGCATCGTCGCCGCGCTGGTCGGCTGGACGGCGGCCTCGGCGGTGGTGCTGAGCGGCCTGCACCGTGTCGGAGCGACGCCGGTGGAGGCGGCGTCGGGACTGCTCGCGGTGACGGCGACGATGGGGCTCGGCACGATCCTGATCTCGTTTCGCCACCGGATGCCGATCATGCTCGCCTGGTCGACTCCCGGTGCGGCGCTGCTGGCCAGCACCGGCATCGTCCACGGTGGCTGGTCGGCCGCCGTCGGTGGCTTCCTGATGTGCGGCGTGCTGATCCTGCTGACCGGGCTGTGGCCGCGACTCGGTGCGCTGATCGCCTCGATCCCGACGCCGATCGCGCAGGCGATGCTCGCCGGGATCGTGCTCGAGCTGTGCCTCACGCCCGTGCGCGGGTTCGTCGCCCACCCCTCCGAGGTCGGCCCGATCGTGCTCGTCTGGCTGGCGATGCGCCGGCTGGCGCCCAAGTGGGCCGCTCCGGCGGCGTTCGGCGCGGCGCTGATCGTCGTCTCGATCGTGGCCGCCGATCAGGGCGGCGTGCACGGCAGCCTGTTGCCGCATCTGATCTGGACCTCGCCGCAGTTCACCTCGGCGGGCGTGCTGAGCATCGCGCTGCCGCTCTACGTGGTGACGATGGCGGGTCAGAACGTGCCTGGGACCGCTGTGCTCGCGAGCTACGACTACGAGGTTCCCTGGCGCGAGTCGATGGGGGTCACGGGGGTTGGCACTCTGATCGGCGCCTGCATCGGCGGCCACGCGATCAACCTCGCGGCGATCAGTGCGTCGCTGGTCGCCGCCCCGGCCGCCGATCCCGACCCGCAGACGCGCTGGACCGCGGCGGTGGCGGCCGGCGCCATGTCGCTGGTTCTCTCACTGTTCGCGGGCGCGCTCGCGACGCTGATCTCGGTCGCCTCGCCCGACGTGATCGGATCGGTCGCGGGCCTTGCGTTGCTCGCCACGCTGGCCGCGTCGCTGGCCGCCGCGCTGAGCGTCGAGGGCGAGCGCGAGGCGGCAGCGATCACGTTCGTGATCGCAGCCTCGGGCGCCACCTTCCTGAGCGTCGGCTCGGCGTTCTGGGCGCTGCTGGCGGGGCTCGCGGTGCGGGTCGTCACGCGCGTGCGCTGAGCCGCAGCTTCAGCCTCCTCGCGGCGTCAGTCGAGCTCGACCGTGATCGCCCTGGCCGCTAGCTCCTCGGGAATCGCGACCAGCTCCGGATGGAGGACGTGGGCGAGCAGCTCGAGGCCCTCGATGATCCGCGGGCCGGGACGCGAGAAGCAGGCGGCGGCATCGACGGCGATCACCTGACCCGCGCCGAGCGCGGCCAGCCGGTCGCGCTGCATCTCGGCTTCGCGGTGCGCGATCTCGGCATCGAACCCGCACGGCATAACGATCACGATGTCCGGCCCGGAGGCGGCGACGATCTCCCAGCTCTGCTCTTCGGACTTCTCACCGGCAAAGCCGAGCAGGTCCTCGCCACCGGCGAACTCGATCAGCTGTGGAACCCAATGGCCGGCGGCGTACGGCGGCTCGAGCCACTCGAGCGCCACCACCTTCGGCCGGCGCGCGCCGCGCACCGCCAGGCGGATGCGGTCGATGCGCTCGGAGGCCTCGCTGATCAGGTCGACCGCAGCGTCCTTGGTGTCTGTCGCCTGTGCGATCGTTCGGGCATCGCCGAGCACCTCACCCACCGTGTGCGGATCCAGCGCGAGCACCATCGGCTGGCTGTCGATCTCCTCGGCGATGTCGCGCACGTCGTCGTAGGAGACGGCGCACACCTGACAGAGCGCCTGGGTCACGATCAGGTCGGGCTGCAGCCGATGCAGCGCCTTGGTGTCGAGCTCGTAGATCGACTCGCCGTTGAGCGTGCGCTCCTTGACGGCCGCGTCGATCTGCGCGGCCGTCAATCCCGCGGGCAGCTTGTCGCGCGTGACGCGTGGGAGCGTTGTGGCCGCGGGCGGGTAGTCGCACTCATGGGTGACGGCGACGACGTCGTCGCCGAGGCCGAGTGCGAACAGCATCTCGGTCGCGGAGGGAACCAGGCTCACGATGCGCATGCGAGGTCAAAGATATGACAACACCACCACTGCTCACCGGCGATGAGATCGCCGCGCGCCTGCTCGGGCTCGAGTGGAAGCTCGAGGACGGGATGATCGTGCGCGACCTGAAATTCGATGATTTCGCCGCGGCGGTCGCCTACATCGACCGCGTCGCCGAGGTCGCAGAGACACACAACCATCACCCCGATATGCTCATACACGGGTGGAACAAGGTGAAGCTCAGCCTCACCAACCATGCGGCCGGTGGGCTGACGGAGATCGACTTCGACATGGCCGCACGCTTCGAGGCACTGACGAGATGAGTGGTGTCGCCGGGGTGGTCATGGGCCAAGCTGGGCGGTGGGCCGTTCCCGTGGCCAATACCGGTGGTGTCGGCCAGGGCCGGACGTCGGTCCGGCGCCGGGCCCAGGGTCGCATCCGGGCACGCCGATCAGCTGCTCAGGGCCTCATGGACGCGCTGGTTGGCGCGTAACTGGATGACCGAACCCGGGCGAAGTACCAACTCACAACGCGGTCTCCGGCCGGAGACCCGTTGGCGTGAGGAGCGGGCGGCGTGAAGGCGCTGCTGATCGTCCTCACGTTCCTGCTCGTGCTCGTCAACGCGTTCTTCGTGATCGCGGAATACGCGCTCGTGCGCTCGCGCCGCGCGGTGCTGCAGGAGATGGCCGAGGAGGGCTCACGCGGCGCTCGCGGGGCACGCCTGGCGCTGAGGCACCTCGAGGAGATCGGGGACTACATCGCGGCCTGCCAGGTCGGCATCACGATGGCCTCGCTCGGCATCGGTGCGCTCGGTGAGCCGGCGATCGCGCACGCGCTCGAGCCGATCTTCGGCAAGGGCCGCGCCAGCGACGTGGCGGTGGCGGTGTCCGTCATCGCCGCCTACGTGCTGATCACGTTCTTCCAGAGCACCGTCGGCGAGATCGTTCCGAAGCTCTACACGATCCAGCATGCCGAGGGCCTCGCGCGGCGGATCGCACCGGCGATGCAGAGCTTCATCATCTTCTTCCGGCCGTTCATCCTGACCTTGAATGCCTCGTCGGAGTGGATGCTGCGGCGGCTCGGGGTCGATCCCGACGCCGAGCCCGCGCACGGCACGCCCGAGGAGCTGAAACGGCTGATCGCCGAATCCCAGACCGGCGGCCAGATCGACGTCGGCGAGGCCGAGATGCTGACCGGGGTGTTCCACCTGCACGAGCAGGATGCGCGCCAGGTGATGACCCCGATCCCGGCGGTCGTGACGGTCGACATCGCCGAGAACGTCGGCGCGGCGCTGCGCCAGGCGGTCGCGACCGGCCACTCGCGGCTGGTCGTGATCGAGGACGACGACCAGGATCAGATCCGCGGGATCGTGCACGTCAACCAGTTGATCAAGCTGCTGATGGACAGCGGTGAGGAGACGAGCTTTGCCTCGCGCGTGCGTGAGGCGCCGATCTTCCCCGAGACCAAGCCGCTCGACGACCTGCTCGCCGACCTGCAGCGCGAACGCACCGAGATGGGCATCGTCGTCGACGAGTACGGGCGCACGGCCGGGATCGTGACGATCGAGGACATCATCGAGGAGATCGTGGGTGAGATCGCCGACGAGACCGATCCCGCCGGCGGCGCCATCCGCAGGCTGGCAAACGGCGACTGGTTCGTCCGCGGTCACGTGGCGATCAGCGACCTCGAGGACTATGGCCTCGAGCTGCCGGTCGACACCGACGCCTACAACTCGGTCGGCGGCTTCGTGTTCGCCGAGCTCGGCCGCCTGCCCAAGCGTGGCGACACGATTCGTGCCAACGGCTACTCGATCCGCGTCGAGTCGGTCAGGCAGAACCGAATCGAGGCCGTGCGCATCCGCGAACGCCGCGAACCCGGCGTGCGCGACCAGGCGCGCGAAGCTTAAGAAAACTCGGCTTTCGCGGTGGTCGCGCGGCCTCCGGCAGCTTTGCGGCGTCGCAGCCCTCGAGCCATTAGTTACAATTACTGAATCGCAACAACCGGTGGTTGGCGCTGCTTGAGAAACGCGCCACACGTATTTCCCGGTGGTTGAGAGGAGAGAGATGAAGCCGGCCCTAGGGCCGGCTTCAACGTTTTCCGGGACTTATAAGCCCGCGCTCTCAGGCTTATAAGCCGCGGGATTACGCGGCCGGCTACAGCTGCGCGTGCCGGCACTCGCCTCGACCGCCGCGTCCGCGTGCGCCTTAAAAGAAACCGGCCCGCATTCCTGCGGGCCGGTTTCGCGCTTCTGGGGAGGAGGTGCTGCTATGAGGTACGTCGCGTAATCAAAGATGCTCCCGCGACATGAATCTAGATTAAATTCATGTTAGGGAAATATGTAGAACTCGCGTCCCAACGTTACGAAAGCTCACGATGGATGTGCGCATACCCGTTGTCATGCGGTCGCCAAACGCGATGCGTGCCCGGGGCCGTGAGCGAGCCGGCGCGCCGGCCGCCAACCGGCGTGAACGAGCATTCCGCCCGGCCCGTCGCCAACTTGCTCAGCAACGCGCAATTGAGCGGCCCGGGTGAGCGATCCATGGCAATCGTGTCCGGTTTGCTCGTCTGAGCCGGTTGCACGCGCGTAGAGAGCGTGGAACGCGCGCCGGCTAATACGTGCGTCCAGCTGAGGCGCCGCGACTGGCCGCCCCTCGCCATCACGCCGAAAAACGCCATGTCGGATATCCGGTCGTCGGAGTATCCACCCCCCCGGGCATAGGGGTGGCCAGCAAGGGCTTGTAGGGGGCGCGACATGAGGTCAGCGCCCCCTACACGCTGGCTCCGGCGACTCGGAACTTTCTGCCCAGCAGTCCCCCTCACTGGAAGGGCAGCTCGCGACTCCCCCCAAATCGCGCGAGCTGCCCCCTTCCAGAGCCGCGTTGCCGCCGCGGCCACGTACCGGTCGCCGGCCGGCCCGCGCCCGCCGGCGCGAGCTCAGAGCCCGCTCGTCACCACCACCGGCGGCTCTTCGAGCACACCGGGCTTGGCCACCTCCGCCCTGCGGCCATAGAACTCCGGCAGCGTGAAGTGGAAGATCAGTCCGATCACGAGGCCGATGATGATCAGCCCGATCCCGATCACATCGGGCAGTCCCAGCCCGAGGATGTCCTTCGAGTAGTTGTTCTCCTGGTGGCCGTAGTAGCTCATTCCGATGATGAACACACCCAGCAGCGACAGGCCACCGAGCAGCGGCGCGACGCCGACGTAGAAGAAGTTCCTGACGCTCTTGAACAGCTCGTGGCGGAAGAACCAGGTGCAGGCGAACCCGGTCAGCCCGTAGTACAGGCAGACCATGAAGCCGACGGCGTCGACCGAGTCGCCGAGCACGTTGTTGGGGGAGAGGATGTCAATCACCACGAACCAGACCGTCGAGATCGCGCCGAACGCGATCGTGGCCACGTCAGGTGTCTTGTGCGTCGGATGCACGCGCCCGAAGACCTTCGGGATCGCGCCCCACCGCGCCATCGAGAGCGCGGTGCGGGCGGTCGGCAGGATCGTCGTCTGGGTCGAGGCCGATGCCGAAGTCAGCACGGTGATGATCAGCAGCAGGCTGATCGGCTTGGGGAACACCTTGGGACCGAGGAACGCGAAGATGTCGGCTGCGTTGTTGCCAAGAGCCGCCGGGCCCGCGTAGGCCTGCGAGGCGGTCGTCACCAGCAGGTAGATCAGCAGCAGCATCACAGTGCTGATGACCGCGGCCTTGCCGGGACCGTGGGCGGCGTTCTCGGACTCCTCGTTGACGGCGACGCCGCTGTCCCAACCCCAGTAGATGAAGATGCCGGTGAGCACGGCGGTGCCCAGCGTGCTCATGCTCGAGACGTCAAACGGGTTGAACCAGGCGAACTCGGGCTTGATCGCGTGCGCCGTCGCCTGGGCGCTGTAGACGTCGACCAGCGCGACGATCGCGAACACCGTCAGCGTGATCACCTCGACCGTCAGCAGGATCTGCTGCAGCCGCGCCGACAGCTCGATGCCGACCCAGCAGATCCAGGTCATCACGATGATCCAGCCGACCCCGATCGCCAGCACGCCGATCGAGCTCGGGCTCGGGTTGGCGTACCAGAGGTGGAAGGTATAGAGCGCTGCGATCTGCGCGAGGCTTGCCATCACGAGGACGTCGGAGGTGAGCACGCCCCAGCCACCGATCCAGCCCGTCTGCGGACCGAACGCGCGCGCGGTCCAGGTGAACGTCGTGCCGCAATCCGGGTCGGCCTGGTTCAGGTAGCGGTAGGCCATCGAGATGAACAGCATCGGTACGAACGCGATCAGGATGATCGCCGGCGATTGGTTGCCGATCCCGCTGACCAGCATCACGAAGCCCAGCGTCGCGGCCATGCTGTAGGCCGGTGCGGTCGAGGCGACCGAGATCACCAGGTTCGAGACGTAACCGATCGCTCCGGTCTTGAGGCCCTTGTCAAACGGCTGCGACCCGTCGCGCGCAGTGGGTGCCGACGGTGTGATCGACGCGCTCTCCATGCCCGGTCCTTTCGTTCGAGAGGCGAGGGTTCTACCACGGAAATGGCGCGAGCGCCAGTCCTTCAGGACCGGGCGCGGGGTGAGTCTCTACCCCCGTCTCACGGGCGGGCGAAGCAGCGGCGAGCCCGCCGCCGCGAAAGGCGTCAGTGACCGGCGTCCTGCGCGAACAGCGTCGCGTCGTTCGCGGTGAGGCTCGGCAGCGGCGTCAGCCCGTCCTCGGGAGCCGAGCCACGGACCTCGCCGTCATAGGCGATGTCGTTGAGCCGCGCGATCTCGCGCTCACCGGCGACCCGCGCGGGATGATCGGCCGGCAGGCCCTTGATCAGCGCGCGGATGCGAACTCGCAGCTGCATCGCGAAGTGCGGGGTCGAGGCGCCCATCAGTGCGTGGACGTCCTCGAGCGTCACCTCGTGGTCGGCGCGCAGTCGCTCCGGGTTCTCTGACTGGCTCATCCGGGAGAAGGTTAATCGGATACGGGCGCGGGCGCTTCGCCGACGACCGTGGTGGCTTCAAAGGCCTTGCGTCCGTGCTCGATCGCCGCGCGCTCCGCGAGCCGGTGCTTGCGGCGGATCTCGGCCTCGCGCATGCGCCGCTCCTCGTCGGCGGTCTCGGGCCGCAGCGGCGCGACGCGCGTCGGCCGGCCGTCGTCGTCGAGCGCGACGAAGGTCAGGTAGGCGGTGCTCGCGTGCTGGACCACGCCGGTGCGGGGGTCCTCGGCCTCGACCCGCACGCCGACCTCCATCGAGGTGTTCCAGGCGGCGTTGACGTTCGCGGTGAAGGTGACCAGCTGCCCGATCTTGATCGGGACCAGGAACGACATGCGATCCATGCTCGCGGTCACCGTGCGCCGGCGCGAGTGTCGCACCGACGCGGCGCCGGCGGCCTCATCTACCAGTTTCATGATCGTGCCGCCGTGGATGTCACGGCTCGCGTTTGCGTCCGCGATGCCCATCCACTGGGCGAGCACGGTTGTCGACTCGGACGGTGCCTTGGCCTCCACGACCGGGAACCCTAATGGCTCGTCTTTTCCGATGCCCGTCCGCGATAGGCTTGGTACTACGTTCCGACCCCTTTCAAGGAGGATGCGATGCCGGGCTTGACCGGGCGCATGTCGACAGTCGTCAAAGCGAAGATCTCGAAGGTGCTCGACAGGACCGAGGATCCGGCTGAAACGCTCGATTACAGCTACAACAAGCAGCTCGAACAGCTTCAGAACGTCAAGAAGGGCATCGCCGACGTCGTCACCGCCAAGAAGCGCATCCAGGCACAGGAGTCTGGGCTCCAGCAGCAGATCGTCAAGCTCGATACGCAGGCGCGCCAGGCGCTGGCCGCCGGGCGCGATGATCTCGCGCGCACGGCGCTCGAGCGCAAGAACGTGATCCAGAGTGAGCTTCAGTCGCTGGACACGCAGGTCACCGAGCTCGAGCAGCAGCAGGAGCAGCTGACGACCTCGGAGCAGAACCTGCGCACCAAGATCGAGCAGTTCCGCACCAAGAAGGAGGTCATCAAGGCGCAGTACTCCGCCGCCGAGGCCCAGGTGCGGATCTCCGAGGCCGCGACCGGCGTCGGCGACTCGATGGCCGATGTCGGGCTGGCGATGCAGCGTGCCCAGGACAAGACCGAGCAGATGAAGGCTCGCGCCAGCGCCGTGCAGGAGCTCGAGGCCGCGGGCACCTTCAACGACCTGACAACGCTCGGCTCCGGTGAGGACGACATCGACCGCCAGCTGCGCGAGCTGTCGAGCACCAGCGCCGTCGACACCGAGATGGAGAAGCTCAAGGCCGAGCTCGGCTCCGGTGCGGCTCCGGCCGCCGGTGAGCTCGCGGCGGCCGCTCCCGCGGAAGCGGCCGCCCCGCCCGAGCCCGCGGCCGCCGCGGCGCCCGAGCCGGCCGCTGCCCCCGAGCCCCCGGCCGCCACGGCGCCAGAGGCGCCAGAGCCGCCGGCGCCACCGGCCGCCGCTCCCGAGCCCGAGTCGGCCCCGGCGTTCGATGAGCAGCCCGACACGGGATCCGGCGCCTAGCGGGCGCTGGATATGCCCGGGTTCTCAGAGGAGCTGCGCGAGCTGATCGAGGGTGGGCCGATGGCCCACCTGACGACGATCAACAGGGACGGCAGCCCGCAGGTCACAGTGATCTGGATCGGGCTCGACGGCGATGAGCTCGTCAGCGGCCACCGGATGCTGCGCCAGAAGCTCAAGAACATCCAGCGCGACCCGCGCGTCGTGCTGTCGTTCGAGTCACCGCGCGACCACGACGCGTTCCTGCAGCAGTACGCGGTGCTCCACGCGACCGCGCGCGTGGAGCCGAGTGAGCACTCGTGGGAGCTGCTCAACCGGCTCGCCAAGGTCTACGTGACACCCGACACCGAGTTCCCCGGCGAGCCTGGGCCGGGCTACATCGTGCGCTACAGCGTCGAGCGTGTCAGCGGGGTCGGTCCCTGGGCCGACCGGCCCTGGGCCTAACTCCAGCTGAAGCTCCGCAGGCTGACGGCGATGTCGGGCTCGTCGCGGACCGCCACAGCGGCGTGGAAGCCGGGTGCGTCGGGCAGCTCGAGGTCCTGGCACAGCCAGCCGCCGGCGACCCGGTCGTCGAGCACGTCGATCTCGCCGACGGCGACGTATGAGCCCTCGCCGCGCGCCTTGATGACGGCCTCCTTGCGCGCCCACAGCCGCAGCAGGTCAGCGGGGCCCGGGCTGCCGCCGAAGTGCTCGTACTCGCGCGCCGAGCAGATGCGCTTGGCGAACCACGGCTTGGCGGTCGTCGGGTGCGGGCCCTGGACGTCGACGCCGAGCGGCAGCGCGCGCGACACCGCGACAAGGGCGACACCCTCGGAGTGCGAGAGGTTGTACTGCAGCGGCTCGCGCCGGAGTCGCGGCTTGCCGCCGGGTCCGCGTTCGAACTCGAGCATCGCCGGCGTGACCTCGAGATAGGAGGCGAGCACGATGCCCTCGGCGAGATGGGCCAGTTCACGGCGTCGCTTCTTCTCTGGGTCGTCCAGCGGGACGACCCAGACGTGCAGATCGCGCTCGCCGAGGCTTACTTCTCGACGTGCCCGTTGGGCGTCAGGACCCACCAGTAACCGCCGCTGAGGTCGATGTTCTGGCCGTCCGCCTGGTCCATCGCGTGGTCGGTGATGTAGGTGTAGAGCGGCCAGCCGTTGTAGGTCACGATGCGGTGGCCGGTGACCGGGTTCTTGTCGCTGCCGATCAGCGACTGCCTGGCCTTGCCGACGGCCTTCGCCACGCCGACCTTGGGCGCCGTCACGGGCGGCCAGACCTCCTGGCACGCCGAGTCGCAGGCGACCTTGGCGTGCTTGTCGGGAGCGAACATGTAGAGCACGTGGCCCGAGCTGTTGACGAGCACCGTGCCCAGCTTCCCGACCTTGGCCGTGCCGATCTCGACCGCCGGGTTCGGCTGCGGCTTCTTGGCGGAGGCTTCATAGCTGGTGACGAGCGCCATGCTCAGCACGATCGCCGCCACCAACCCGATCCTGGGTAAGCGCCCAAGCATCCGACCAACCTACCAATAGTCTCGGCGCGCAATACTGGGCCGCATGGCAAGCACCGCCCCAGAGCGCTCGGCGCGTCGCCGGCGCCGCTCGCGCTCGAGCGCGGACGACGGACGCGAGCCGATCGCGCGCGATGCCTGGACCAGGCTAGCCGCGTGCACGGCCGCGGCCGCGCTGCTGCAGCTCGACGGAACTGTGATCACGGTCGCGCTGCCGTCGGTGGCGCGCAGCCTGCACGTCTCGAACTCGTCGACGGCGCTCGTGCTGAGCGCCTACTTCGTCGCCTACGCGCTGCTGCTGTTCCCGGGCGGGAGACTGGTCGACCGCCTGGGCGCGCGCTGGGTCGCGCTGCTCGGACTCGGGATCTTTGCCGTCGGCGCGGCGCTCGGCGCGGTCGTCTCGGACCTGCCACTGCTGTGCCTGACGCGCGTACTGCAGGGTGTCGGGGCGGGGCTCGTCAGCCCGGCGGCGCTCGCGGGCGCGGTCAGCGGGTTCCCGCCCGAACGGCGCGGCACGGCGCTCGGGATCTGGGGAGCGAGCGCCGGCATGGCGAACCTGATCGGGCCGCTGCTCGGCGGCATCCTGACCGTCACGCTCGGCTGGCGCGCCGCCTGGTGGGCGCTCGTGCCGCTCGCGCTGGGCGCCGCCTACGCCGTCGCGCTGCACGTGCCGACGCTCGTGCATGAGGTCGGCGAGGAGGGCCGCGGGCGCGTGCTCAACGCCACGGTCGCGGCCGCCGCCGGCGTGGCCGGGATCACCTTCGCGGTGATGATCGGAACCTTCTACCTCGCCGAGCAGTACCTGCAGAAGACCGTCCACTACTCGGCGCTCGGCGCCAGCGCGGTGCTGGTCGTGGTCGCGCTGCTGGTCGGCGCGGCGGCGCCACTGGCCGGCGGGCTGGTCGACAAACGCGGCGAGCGCATCCCGACGGTGCTCGGGTTCGTCGGTGCCGGCACCGGGATGGCGATCCTCGCGATCCCCGGGGTCTCACTCCACGGCATCGGCACCGCGTTCGCGCTGATCCCGATCGGGCTCGGGCTCGGGATGCTGTTCGTGCCGGTCTCACGGGCGGCGCTCAACGCCACGCCGGACGCCTCACACGGTCGCGTCTCGTCGGTGCTGTCGGCCGCGCGCCTGCTCGGCGCGGCGCTCGGCGCCGGTCTTGCCGGGGCCGCGGTCTCGGGTGGGCCGAGCAGCTCGACGGTGCATGTCGCGCTCGCGGTCGCGGCCGGATGCTGCCTGCTGGTGGGGCTGCCGCTGGCGGGCCAGTTCGGCCGCGCGCGGCCCAGCAACGGCTGACGGGCGCGCGCATGACAAGATCGGCGCTCCGTGAGCTCCGCACCGCTGCCCGATCCCGATCCCTATCCGCTGTCGCACGTCTATCCGTGCGGTAGCCGCATCAACGCGCGCGACCACCTCGAGATCGGTGGCTGTGACACCGTGGAGCTGGCCGCCGAGTTCGGTACGCCGGCGTTCATCGTCGCCGAGGATGACCTCCGTGCGCGGGCCCGCGCCTATGTCCGCGGGCTGGCTGCCCGCAACCCCGACAGTGACGTCCTGTTCGCGTCGAAGGCGTTTCCCTGTACTGCCGTGTACCGCGTGCTCGCCGAGGAGGGGCTCGCCTGCGACGTCGCCTCCGGCGGTGAGCTCGCGCTGGCGCTGCGCGGCGGTTTTGACCCGGGCCGCATCTACCTGCACGGCAACGCCAAGTCCGAGGCCGAGCTCGGCTACGCGCTCGAGGCCGGCGTCGGCCACATCGTGCTCGACTCGCTGCACGACGTCGAGCGGCTCGAGCAGGTGGCGGCCGCCCATGGCCGCACCCAGGACGTGCTGTTGCGGATCACGCCGAACGTCTCCGGCGACACGCACGCCGCGATTTCGACCGGCCAAGCCGACTCGAAGTTCGGCTTCGGGCTGAGCGAGGCACCGGCGGCGATCGATCACGTCGCCGGCTCGCCGCATCTGAACCTCGTCGGGCTGCACTGCCACATCGGCTCGCAGCTGCTCGAGCTCGAGCCGTTCCAGCGCGCCGTCGCCGCCCTCGCGACGCTCGGCGACTTCGACGTCTACAACCTCGGTGGTGGGCTCGGTGTCGCGTACCTCGAGACCCAGGAGCCACCGTCGATCGCCGATTACATCGCGACCCTGTCGAGCGCGGCGCAGGCCGCCTTCGGTGGCGGCAAGCGGATCCTGATCGAGCCCGGGCGCTCGCTGGTCGCCAATTCGACGGTCACGCTGTATACGGTCCAGACCGTGAAGCACAACGTCTCGACCTGGGTGGCCGTCGACGGTGGGATGTCCGACAATCTGCGGCCGATGCTCTACGGCTCGCGCTACGAGGCGGCACTCGCGAACCGGATGCTCGCGACCGGTGCCGAGATCTGTCACCTCGCCGGCAAGCACTGCGAGTCCGGCGATGTGATCGTGCGCGACGTGGCACTCGCCAACCCGGTTCCCGGCGATCTCGTGGTGACGCCGGCAACCGGCGCCTATGGTCATGCGATGGCCAACAACTACAACGGCGTGCCGCGCCCGCCGGTGATCTTCTGCAGCGATGGCAACGCGCGCCTGGTCGTGCGCCGCGAGACCTATGACGATCTGATGAGCCGCGATGTCGGCTGACGCTGAGACCCCGGTCTTCCGCATCGGCGTGCTCGGCCGCGGCACCGTCGGGGGCGCGTTCGCCGAGCTCGTGGTCGAACACGCCGAGCGCATCCAGCGCATCACCGGCCAGCGCCCCGAGGTCTCCGGCGTGCTGTCGCGCTCGAGCGGTGACTTCAAGCAGATCCTCGACAGCTCCGACCTGATCGTCGAGCTGATCGGCGGGATCGAGCCGGCGCGCAGCTACGTGCTCGAGGCGATGCGCGCCGGGCGCCACGTGATCACCGCCAACAAGCAGCTGCTGTCACAGCACGGCGACGAGCTGTTCGCCGCCGCCGGCGTGTCCGGCGTGCAGCTGCGCTTCGAGGGCGCCGTGGCCGGCGTCGTGCCGGTGATCCGGGTGCTTCAGGAATCGCTTGCCGGCGCCCGTATCGACCGCGTGCACGGGATCGTCAACGGCACCACCAACTTCATCCTCAGTGAGATGGCGCGGCTGCGGATCACATTCGAGGCCGCGCTGGCCGAGGCCCAGCGGCTCGGCTATGCCGAGTCCGACCCGACCGACGACGTCGATGGCCGCGACGCCGCGGCAAAGATGGCGATCCTCGCACGGCTCGCGTTCGGCGCGCCCGTGCACCTCGACCAGGTGCGCTACGAGGGGATCCGCCAGATCACGCCCGACGACATGGAATACGCGCGCGAGCTCGGCCTCGGCCTGAAGCTGATCGGGACCGCCGAGCGCATCGGCGAGGCACTATCGGTGCGCGTGCATCCGGCCTTCCTCTATCCCGGCCACCCGCTCGCGTCGGTCGGCGGGCCCTTCAACGCCGTGACCGTCGAGTCGCCCGCGATCACCGAGATCACGATGTCAGGCCCCGGCGCCGGCGGTCCCCAGACCGCGACCGCCGTGCTCGGCGACGTCGTCAGCGCGATGATCCCGCCGGCGAGTCCGCCCGAGGAGATGGTCGAGCTCGAGATCGTCGCCGACATCGTCTCGGGCTTCTACCTGCACCTGGAGGTCGCCGACGAGCCCGGCGTGCTGGCGCTGGTCGCGCAGCTGCTGTCCGACCACGGCGTGTCGGTCAAATCGGTGGTGCAGAAGGGCATGCGCGACCAGGCGCGGCTGGTGATGGTCACCCACCCGGTGCTCGAGTCGAACTTCTTCGCCGCGACCGGCGACATCTCGCGGCTCGACGCACTGCGAGCGCCGCCGCGCTCGATCCGTGTGATCGAGGAAGAATTCTGATGTTCCGGCGGGGCCGCTGGCCCGCTGGCCAGCGGCCTTCTTTGGCATCCTGCCAGCGATGCCCGGTCTGATCGAGCGCTACATCGATCGCCTCCCGTTCGTGGAGGGCGACCCGATCATCTCGCTGCAGGAGGGCTCGACGCCGCTGGTGCGGGCGCCGCGCCTGTCCGAGCGCGTCGGCGCCGACGTCTGGCTGAAGATCGAGGGCGCCAACCCGACCGGCAGCTTCAAGGACCGCGGCATGACCTGCGCGGTCTCCGCCGCCGTGCGCGACGGCGCGCAGGCGGTGATCTGCGCATCGACCGGGAACACCGCCGCGGCGCTGGCCGCCTACGCCGCGCGCGCCGGGATCCGCGGGGTGGTGATCGTCCCCGAGGGCAAGATCGCGATGGGCAAGCTCGCGCAGGCGCTGATGCACGGGGCCCAGGTGATCGCGCTGCAGGGCAACTTCGACCGCGCGCTGCAGCTCGTGCGCACCGTCGCCGACAAGCACCCGATCGCACTCGTCAACTCGGTCAATGACTTCCGCGTCGAGGGCCAGAAGACGGCGGCGTTCGAGATCGCCGAGGACCTCGGCGGAGAGCTCGACGCGCTCTGCATCCCGGTCGGCAACGCCGGCAACATCACCGCCTACTGGCGCGGGTTCAGCGAGCTCGGCCTGGCACCGAAGATGTTCGGCTTCCAGGCTGCCGGCGCGGCGCCGCTGGTGCTCGGCCGGCCGGTCGAGCAACCCGAGACGATCGCCAGCGCGATCCGCATCGGCAACCCGGCACGCTGGGAGCAGGCGATGGATGCGATGACCGCGTCCGGCGGCTCCGTCAACGCCGTCACCGACGAGCAGATCCTCAGCGCCTACCGCTTCCTCGCCCGCGAGGAGGGCGTCTTCTGCGAGCCCGCATCGTCGGCCTCGGTGGCGGGGCTGATGGTGCACGGCGCCGGCGGCGCCGAGCGTGTCGCCTGCGTGCTCACCGGCCATGGCTTGAAGGATCCCGACACCGCCCTCTCCGAGGTCGGTGGCGTGATCCCGTGCGAGCCCGAGCTGAGCGCGATCGAGCGCGCGATCCTGCGGTGAACGGCGTCCGCGTCCGCGTTCCCGGGTCGAGCGCCAACCTCGGTCCCGGCTTCGACGTCCTGGCCGCGGCGCTCGGCCGGCATCTGGAGGTCGAGGTGGTGGAGACCGGGCGCTTCAGGCTGGTGACCGATCTGCATCTGCGCCGGGACCGCCAGAACCTGGTCGTGCGGGCGTTTGAGCGGTTGCTGCCCGCCGACCGCTTCGAGTTCCGTCTCAGCTCCACGATTCCGCTGAGCGGCGGCTTCGGCTCGAGCGGCGCCGGCGTCGTCGCGGGCTTGCTGGCGGCACGCAAGCTCGCCGGTGTGGGCGCCGATCTGCTCGAGCTGGCAACCGAGATCGAGGGGCATCCCGACAATGTCGCCGCGTCGCTGCTCGGCGGAATCGTGATCTGCGACCGCGGGGCCGCCCGTCGCGTCGAGCTTCCAGACGGTCTCGAGGCCGTGATGGTCGTACCCACACGCGCGGTGCGCACAACCGAGGCCCGCGACGCGCTACCGGCGGACGTACCGCTGGCTGACGCGGTGCACAACGTCGCGTCCGTCGCGACGCTGGTGCTCGGTCTGGCAACCGCACAGCTGGAGCTTGTCGCGGCGGGGCTCGATGACCGGCTGCATCAGCCTTACCGTGCGCACCTCTACCCGCGGTCCGCCGATCTCGTGCGGCGCGCGCCGGAGCTGGGGGCCCTCGGCGCGACGATCTCAGGGGCCGGCCCGACGGTGCTCGTGTGGGTTCGCGCGGAGCACGCCGAGCGGGTCGCAACCACCCTGCGCGCCGATGCCGAAGGCTGGGCCGAGGTGCTTCGCGTTCCGTTCGAGCCGGCGGGCCCGAGCGTCACGGCGCTGTGAGCATCAGTCGCCCTTGGCCTCCGGGGCCTTGCGCAGCGCCTTCAGCTTCTTGCGGGCGTCCTTCATGCCCAGCCGCTTGAGCAGCTCGCTCGCGACTCCGAGGTAGTCGTCGCCGAGGTCGGGGCGGTAGTCGAGGATCGACAGCGCCCGCTCGGCCGACTCGGCGTAGGCGATCGACTGGCGGATCGTGGTGTCGAGCAGCTTGTCACCGAAGTGCTGGCGCAGCGAGTCGAACGCCTCACGCGAATGGCGGGTGCGCATGTCAGCGATGTTGAGCACGATCCCGAGCAGCTTCAGATCCGGGTTGAGGTTGTCCCGCGCGAGCTCGATCACCTCGAGCGCCTGCTCGACGCCCTGCAGCGCGAAGTACTGGGCCTCGGCCGAGAGCAACGCGCAATCCGAGGCGACGAGCGCGTTGACGGTCAGCAGGCCGAGCGCCGGCGGGCAGTCGATCAGCACCAGGTCGTAGGAGCTCTTGAGGTCCTTGAGCGCCTTCTTGAGCGTGAGCTCGCGGCCCATCTTGCCGCCGAGCATCAGCTCGGCCTCGGCGAGGCTGAGGTTGGCGGGGATGATCCCGCCGTGGTCGGCCTGCTTGATCGTGGCCGTGCCGGCCAGCACCTCGGTGATCGTCGGCGTCGCCTCCGGGTCGACGTCGAGGTAATCGGAGAGATTGCCCTGCGGATCGAGGTCGACGGCCAGCACGCTGCAGCCGATGCGGCGGAAGACGTCGGTCAGCGTGCGCACCGTGGTCGTCTTGCCGGTGCCGCCCTTCTGCGAGAGCACGGTGATCGTCGTCGCCATGACACGGCGACTATATGAGCTCTGAGAAACTAGTCGTGTCCCCCCGATGAAAGAGACGTAATGACGATTGACGAGCGGCGTGACCAGACCAAGACCCTGAGCGACGGCACCGCGATGCCGCTGCTCGGCCTCGGTGTCTGGCAGGTCGACGACGGCCCCGATTGCGAGACCGCGGTGCGCTGGGCGCTCGAGGCCGGCTACCGGCTGATAGACACGGCCCAGGCCTACGGCAACGAGGCCAGTGTCGGTAAGGCCCTGCGTGACAGCGGCGTAGCGCGTGAGGACGTGTTCATCACCACCAAGTTCTTCCCCGGCCGCGAGGACCCGGCCGTCGAGATCGAGAAGAGCCTGCAGCGGCTCGGCGTCGACCAGGTCGACCTCTACCTCGTGCACTGGCCGCAGGGCGGGCCGACCTGGGCCTGGCCCGGCATGCAGAAGGCACTCGAGCGCGGCCACGCCGGCGCGATTGGCGTGTCGAACTTCAGCGTCGAAGAGGTCGACGAGGTGCTCGCGCTCGGCGGCGCAAAGCCGGTCATGAACCAGATCCAGTTCAGTGCCTTCGAGTACCGCGCCAGGTGCCTGGCCGGCTGCCACGAGCGCGGACTCGACATCACCGCCTACAGCTCGCTCGGCACCGGCCGTCACCTCGACGACCCGACCGTGGTCGAGATCGCCGAGCGCATCGGCCGCTCGCCGGCCCAGGTGCTGCTGCGCTGGTGCCTCGAGAAGGACACCTTCGTGATCCCCAAGAGCACCCACCGTGAGCGCATCGAGGAGAACGGAGCGCTGTTCGAGTTCGCGCTCTCGGACCCCGATGTCGCGGCGCTCGACGCGCTCGACACCACCGGGGAGACCGAACAGGCGCGCGAGGGCAAGTGGTGGCAGTGAGGCGGCATGGCTGAGGTCCGGAGCGGGGACCGTGCCGGGCTGATGGCCACCGCCGAGGCGCTGGTGGCGGCCTGGGAGGGCCGCTTCGGCGCCTACGAGCCGCACCCGGCGACGATCCCCGATCCCGAGCGCCTGGCGCGGGCCTGGGAGACGTTCGGCGCGCGGCTCGACGATCACTATCCGTTCTTTCATCCGCGCTACGCCGGGCAGATGCTGAAACCGCCGAACCCGGTGGCGGCCGCCGGTTACCTGGCGGGCATGCTGATCAACCCCAACAACCACGCGCTCGACGGCGGCCCCGGTACGAGCGCGCTCGAGGTCGAGGTCGTCGCCGACCTCGCGCGGATGTTCGGCTTCGGTGCGGCGTTCCTCGGGCACCTGACCTCGAGCGGCACGATCGCCAACCTCGAGGCGCTGTGGGTCGCGCGCGAGCTGCACCCGGGCAAGCGCATCGTCTACGGCGCCGGTGCGCACTACACGCACGGGCGCATGTGCGGCGTGCTCGGGGTCGAGGGCACGAGCGTCGCGGCCACAGCCGACGGGCGGATCGACCTCGACGCCGTCGAGGCCGAGTGCCGCAGCGGTGACGTCGGCACCGTCGTGCTGACGCTCGGCAGCACCGGCGTCGGCGCGATCGACCGCGTCGAGCAGGCGCTCGCGCTGCGCGAGCAGTACGGAGTGCGGCTGCACATCGACGCCGCCTACGGCGGCTTCTTCCGGCTGCTGGCAGACTCGGACGAACCGCTCGTCGACCCGGCGCCGTTCAGGGCCGTGGCCGCGTGTGACTCGATCGTCGTCGACCCCCACAAGCACGGACTCCAGCCCTACGGCTGCGGCGCGGTGCTGTTCGCCGACCCGGCGGTGGGCCGGATCTACAAGCACGAGTCGCCCTACACGTACTTCACCTCCGACGAGCTGCACCTCGGCGAGATCAGCCTCGAGTGCTCGCGCGCCGGTGCCGCCGCCGCGGCGTTGTGGCTGACGCTGCAGGTGTTCCCGTTGCGAGCCGACGAGGGGCTGGGGGCGATGCTGGCCGCCGGCCGCCGCGCCGCCCGCGACTGGGCGGGGCGGATCTCTGACTCAGCGCTGCTGAGGCTGTACCTGCAGCCCGAGCTCGACATCGTCACGTTCTTTCCGGCCGCCGGCAGCCTCTCCGAGATCGACGCGCGCAGCGCGGCGCTCCTGCAGCGGGGGATGGACGACGCCGATGATCCGGCCTTCCTCAGCGTGCTCAGCGTGGACGGGGCGGCGTTCGCGCAGCTGCATCCCGAGGTCGCAATCGACGCCGATGCCACGCGACTGCTGCGCAGCGTGCTGATGAAGCCCGAGCACGAACTGGTGGTCGAGCGGCTGCACGAGCGCGTCGAGGCGCTGGCCCGGCGATGAATCCGCCCGCCCGGCGATGAATCGGCCGGCCCGGCAATGAATCGGCCGGTGCCTGGTCACCAGGCACCGGCGATCCGCAGCGGGGGGTCAGGCGGCGTTGGGCTCGGCGGCCGGAGCCATCGCGATGCTCGCCGTGACCGGGATGTCACAGAAGTGCAGGTGATGACGGCCGATCACGATCTCGTCACCGTCGGCCAGCGCGCTCCACTCGACGCGCTCACCGTTGACGAACACGCCGTTGAGGCTGCGATCGTCGACCACCCGCAGGCCGTCGGGCTGGCGCACGATCAGTGCATGCCTGCGCGAGACGGTCGGGTCGTCAAAGCGGATGTCCGCAGCCAGACTGCGGCCGATCCTTGTCCACTCGCGATCGAGTGAAAACGCGATCACATTGCTGTCGCTGCCCCGGTAGGCCAGGTACTGGCCGGGCACGTCGATCCCGTCGCGCAGCTCAGCGATCCAATCCTGGTCGGGCATCTCCATCTCGGGACTCACGGTCTCCTCTGAAGCTACCCCAACCTTTGCCGTTGGGTCTGTCGTCCAGGCCTCCATGGTCATCTCCTCTGGGCGGTGGACATGACGCGCCGGCTCCGGCACGTCTCGTAATGATAGTCCGCCGGTCAACACAGTCCTAATGGGTTAACAACGGTTCTTCAGTACTTCTTCGCCACACACAGGGGCGGATTTGCCGAGTCCGCACCCGGTCTGCAGGGATTCTCTCTGCCCAGCCGAAAGTCATTCCATGCAAAGCCCCATCGGCGATATGCCTGAATTCGAGCTCGCCCTCCTGCGCCGCAGTCTCGGTGACATCGCCGGCAAGGTCGAGCACTGCCACGGTTGCCATCGCGCCATGCTGATCGGCGAGCGCGTATACGAATACGACAACGGCGAGCTTCGCTGCGCGCTCTGCCGGGACCGCGAGCGCAGTGCCCCCGCGCAGTCGCGCACGGTTCACACCGCTGCCCACGGGCACTCGATCCGCATGCTGGATCGCCGCCCCGTGAAGCGCGCCGCCTAACTCCTGCATAAAGCCGAGCGCTCACCGTCACACACGACGGCATGCAACGCTCCGCGTCGCACGCGTACACATTTTTGTGCGCGCTGGGTGAGGCGGCCGAAGCTGGGGTGTGAATTGTCACTTTGCGCACATTCTTGGTGTGAGTGAGAGCCCGTTAAACGCACCAAAAAGCGGAAAGTTGGCGAGGAACTCGCGCCGAGCCGGCCGGTTTGCTCGCCTGAGCCGGCCGCGGGCCGGCAAACGCCGCGATCCGCGCTCGCCGGGCGCCACCCCCAAATCCGTCGCGATTCCTTAGACTGCGGTGCGCCGTGGATCCGTTCACCGTTTCAGTCAACGTCGCCCTGCCGCGCGAGCAGGTCTTCGAATACCTGGCCGACATCGCCAACCATGCCGAGTTCACCGACCACTACCTGGTCGATTGGCGGCTGACGCGGATCGAGAGCTACGGCGAGGGCGCCGGGGCCCGCTTCCGCGTGAAGGCGCCGATGAACCGCTTCGCCTGGGCCGACATGACGATCGCCGAACTGCAGCCGCCGTTCAAGATCATCGAGCGCGGTCGCGGTGGCAAGTTCAACCGCATCAAGATGATCGGGACCTACGAGATCATCGAGGCGCACCCCGGCATCTCGCGGGTCGACTACACCTATGAGACCGACGCCAAGGTGCTGTCCGACGTCTTCGCGGAGAACTTCGGCGGGCGCTCCTGGGCGAGGCGCAAGGCGAAGCGGGCGATGAAGCGCCTGCGCGCGATCCTCGAGGAGGACCGCATGCGCGGCAAGCGTCCCTCTGTCGCCGCGCGCTGACGAACCGGTCTATAGACTCCCGGCACGTGACAGCACTCACCAAAAAGCGCCCGCTTCGCCTTCCGCTGCTGCTGGCGATCGGCGTGCTGGCGGTGGGTGTGAGTGGCTGCGGCGTCGACCATCGCCTGGCGCGGCCGACCAACGTCACGCAGGACGAGCTCTCCAACGGCGGCGAGCCGTACTTCTGGACCGGACCGATCACCTATCAGGTCCAGGTCTCGCGCCAGCTGAACCCGTTTGACTCCTACGACGTCCAGTACCTCTCCGGGGTCCAGGGCGCGCAGAGCATCGGCGCGCAGCAGTTCTGGTTCGGTGTGTTCCTGTGGGCCAAGAACCAGTCGGGCCACACCGCCACCACGACCGACAAGTTCGAGGTCGTCGACTCTGCCGGCAACGTCTACATGCCGACGCCGCTCAACGCCGAGACCAACCCCTACGCCTGGACCGCGCAGTCGCTCAGTCCCGACGGCATCGAGCCGGTGGCCGACAGCGCCGCCAGCAACAGCTCCCCCGGCGGCGCGCTGATCCTCTTCAAGCTGAACGACAGCGTCTACTCGAACCGCCCGCTGACGCTCAAGGTCTTCGCACCCGGGGCCAAGAAGGCCTCGAGCGTCTCGCTCGACCTCTAGATCCAATCGGCTCGCCGGGCCGGCCCGCTCGATCAGCGGGTCCCGCGACGGCCGGCCCCCTCAGCTGACGCCGAGCGCGTCCTCGATCATCTGCCTGACCGCCGGCGCCGCGGTGTCCGCGCCGTACCCGGCGTTGGGGAACAGCGCCGCGACGACGACCTTGGGGTCGCCGACCGGCGCGTAGGCCACGAACCATGCGTCGGTCGCCTTGGCCTCGTTCTTCTTGCCGGCGGTGTCCTTGAGCTCGGCCGTGCCGGTCTTGCCCGCGACGGTGATGCCCGGGATCTGGGCGGCCGTCCCGGTGCCCTCGGTGATGACGGCCTCCATCATGCCCTGAACCTCGCCCGCAACCTTTTCGGAGGTCACGCGCACGAAGCGCGGACGCGCGCCGTACAGCATCGTCGGCAGCGGCCGCCGGCCGCTGTCGGCGATCGTCGCGGCGACATCGGCCATCTCGAGCGTGCTGGCCTGCACGAGCCCCTGGCCGATTGCCGAGGCGCCGATCGCGACCGGACCGCCGATCTGGTCGGCCGCGGGGATCGTGCTCTCGAGCGCGCCGCCGAGACCGGTCGGGTGATCGAAGCCGAAGCGCTTGGCCATCGTCACGAGCTTCTGCGCGCCGAGCTGGGCGCCGAGCGGCGCAAAGGTCGTGTCGCACGAGTTCGCGAAGGCGTCGGTGAGCGTGCCGCCGCAGGTCTCGCCACCGGCGTTCTCCATCTTGAAGCCGTCGAGCACGACGCTCGACTCGTACGGGTAGACGGTCGACGGGGTCGTGATCCGCGCGGTCAGCGCCGCCGCCGAGGTGATGATCTTGAAGGTCGAGCCGGGCGGCTGCACATCGCTGAAGGCGATTCCGGCTGCCGCCTCGATCGCCCCTGTCTTCGGGTTCATCACGGTGATGCCGCCATATTTGCCGCC
The DNA here is from genome assembly GCA_036269095.1 of Solirubrobacteraceae bacterium. GTDB lineage: Bacteria > Actinomycetota > Thermoleophilia > Solirubrobacterales > Solirubrobacteraceae > Palsa-465. The sequence continues at coordinate 10,720 of DATASU010000088.1, read as the reverse complement.
GAGCGCGGCGATGGCGTCGTCCTCGAGCGCCGGAACGATCGTCGAGCGCACGGTCGCGCCATGGCCGGGCTCCGCCTTCGCGAGCACCCGCGTCCCGGCCAGCAGCTGGCCGCCGAGCCGGCCGGCGAGGCGCCGCTGGAAGACCTCCTCGAGACCGTCGACTCCGACGCGCGCCGTCGGCGGATAGCCCTGCTCGGCGTAGCGCGTCGCCTGAGCCAGGGGGATCGCTCCGATCCTGCCGGCGATCGCCTGCGACACCTCGGGGTCATGGCTGGTCAGCTTCCTGCCGGCCGCGAGCACCTCGCGGTTGGCTGCGAGCACCGTGCCGCGCCTGCCGATCACGGTCTTGCGTGACAGCAGCTCACCGAACCTCAGGCCCGGGAACAGCAGCGAGGTGTTGAACACGATCTTCGTATCGCCGCCGCTGCCGCTGAGCGGTAGCTCGAGCAGCTCGTGCAGCCGACCGAACACGTGCGTCTTGAGGATCACGCCGATCTCGGCGGTCTCGCCGTGGATCGCGAGCGACTTCGAGAGCGCGAGCGAGCTGACCGTCGCGGTCTGCTCGGCGCCGCTGAGCTCGGCAGCGAACTCCGATTTGCTGATCCGGTGTCGAGAGGCCGGCGTCAGCGCCGACCACATCGCGGCGTAGTCGTGGTGGGTCCACGCGGTCGCATAGCCGCGGATGATCGCGCGCTCGTCCCGTCCTCCCGCCCCGAGCAGGTAGACCCCTGCGCCGATCGCCCCGGCGCAGACCACGACCAGCGGTACGGCGCGGGTAACGACCCGCCGCAACCTCGACGGACGCGCCCTCCTCACTCGATGCCCCTGGGTGGTTATGCGCCGAACGGTAGAGAAAACTCAGCATCGGCTGTTTTACGTGCGCGTTACATCTGTCCAGCCGGGCCGCAGGCACGCGCCCACCGCGGCAGTGCCTTAGGGTTCGTCGTGAAATTATCTGCGGCTTTGACGGCGTCTGGACGCACCTGGCTGCGTCCGTCTCGCGGCAGGTACCACCAGTACCCGTCTTGCGAGACGGTCTTGCCGGGCACGCCCAGCCACTCGTCAAACCCGCACCTAATTCCCCGACGAACCCTAAGCTGCTCGAGCAAATGACCATCGTCGACCTCGTCATTCTCGGGCTCGTCGCGCTGATGGCGTTGCAGGGCTTCGCGCGCGGCTTCATCGTCGGCGCGATGGCGCTGATCGGGTTCATCGGCGGCGCCTTCATCGGCTCGAGGATCGCGCCGCTGTTGCTCTCCGGCGGGGCGCACTCGCCCTATGCCGCGCTGTTCAGCCTTGGCGGTGCGGTGATCCTCGGAGGGCTGCTGGCCTCGATCTTCGAGCGCGTAGCGCGCCGCGTCCGCCGCTTCATCTGGATCCCGGGGCTGCGCATCGTCGACGGCATGCTGGGCGCGATCCTGACCGCCTGCGTCGGCCTCGGCATGGCCTGGATCACGGGTGCCGTGCTGATGCAGACCCGCAGCCAGATCAGCCTGCCTCCGAGCGTCCGCCACAGCCTCGCCCGCTCGCTGATCCTGCGCAACCTGGACAAGGTACTGCCGCCGTCCGGACCGATCCTCGACGCGCTGGGCCGCATCGATCCGCTCGAGAACGTCACCGGCCAGATCGCCCATGTCCCGGCGCCCGACAAAGCGATCGTCTACGCGCGCGGCGTCACCGCGGCGGCCTCGTCGGTTGTGAAGATTCTCGGGCAGGCCTGCGAGTTCGGGATCGAGGGCAGCGGCTGGGTCGCCGGGAACGGGCTCGTCGTCACCAACGCGCACGTGGTGGCCGGCGAGGACGACACCAGCGTGCGGCTGGGTGGCCGCGGAAATTCGCTTCCGGCCGCGGTCGTGGTCTTCGATCCGCACAACGACATCGCCGTGCTGCGCGTCCCGGGTCTCAGCGCGCCGGCCTTGACGCTGGCCAGCAATCCAGCGGTCGGGGAGTCGGCGGCGATCCTCGGCTTCCCGCTCAACCACGGCTTCACGCTGGCACCCGCGCGGCTCGGTGCCACGCAGACGACCAACACCACCAACGCCTATGGCAACCCCGCGGTACGGCTGATCAGCTCGCTGCGCGGCTGGGTGCGCTCGGGGAACTCCGGCGGGCCGATGGTCGACGCGGCCGGGCAGGTGATCGGGACCGTGTTCGCCCAGATCACCAACGCTCCACACGGTGAGCGCAGCGGCCTCTCGGTTCCGAACAGCGTCGTCGAGCGTGAGCTGCGCAGGGCCGCCGTCGCCCGTCACTCCGTCAGCACCGAGGGTTGCGCGGACTAGGCACCCGGGGTAACGCTTCACATACCGCTACGCTGCTGGCCCCATGAGCAAGACCCTGGTGATCGCAGAGAAGCCCTCGGTTGGGCGTGACCTCAGCAAAGTGCTGCCCGGACCCTTCACGAAGGGGGAGGGCGTGCTCGAGGGACCTCAGCACATCATCACCTGGGCCGTCGGTCACCTCGTGCAGCTCGCCGACCCCGACGAGTACGACGAGAAGTACGCCAAGTGGCGCATGCCGGATCTGCCGATCGTGCCGCAGAAGTTCAAGCTGGTCGTGCGCGACGAGCGTTCCAAGAAGCAGATGACGGTCGTCAAGCGCGAGCTCGATCGCGACGATGTCGCCGACGTCGTCAACGCCTGTGACGCCGGGCGCGAGGGCGAGCTGATCTTCGCCTATCTCTACGAGAAGGCCGGCAGCAAGCTGCCCGTCCAGCGGCTGTGGCTGAACTCGATGACCAACTCGGCGATCAAGGACGCGTTCGCCTCGCTGCGCCCGTCGGAGGAGTACCACACGCTCGAGGAGGCGGCCCGTTCCCGTTCGGAGGCCGACTGGATCGTCGGCATGAACGCGACGCGCGCCGCGACGATCCGCCTGCGCAGCTCGTTCGACGGTGCGGTCAGCCTCGGCCGCGTGCAGACACCGACGCTGGCGATCCTCGCTCGCCGCGAGCAGGAGATCAGAGACTTTGTCCCGGAGCCGTATTGGGTTGTCGACGCGCGTTTCCTGGCGCTGCCCGAGACACCTCGGCGGGCGTATGACGGCCGCTTCCACGCCGGCGCGAACCCGCGCATCGCCACCGAGAAGCAGGCGAATGAGATCGTTGCCGCCTGTGAGGGCAACACCGGCACGATCACCAAGGTCGAGAAGCGCGAGAGCAAGGACCGCGCGCCGCTGCTCTACGACCTCACCTCACTTCAGCGCGATGCTTCGAGCCGCTTCGGGTTCACCGCGCGACGCACGCTCGGTGCCGCGCAGCGCCTCTACGAGGAGCACAAGGCGCTCACCTATCCGCGTACCAACAGCCGCTACATCACCAGCGACATGATCCCGGACATCAAGCCGATCGCCGAGCTCGTCGGCGGCCAGAAGGAGTACGCGGCCGGTGCCAAGTACGTGACCGGGCTCGACATGCTGCCGCTCGGGCGCGTTGTCAACAACGAGAAGGTCACCGACCATCACGCGATCATCCCGACGCTCGCCGAGCGCCACCCGGTCGACAAGATGGATCCCGATGACCTGAAGATCTACGACCTCGTGGTGCGCCGCTTTCTCGCCGTCTTCCATCCCGAGGCCGTGTTCGAGAACACACGCGTCGAGACGACCGTCGCCGACTACGTGTTCCGCACCCGCGGCAAGCTGCTGCTCGTCCCCGGCTGGCGTGGTGTCTACGGCGAGGGCGTGTCGGCGGACTCGAACGCCGGCCATCAGGATGAGGACGACGAGGGCGCCGACCAGCAGCTGCCGAAGCTCGAGCAGGGCGAAGAGTCGAAGGTGCATCGCGTCGCCCAGACCGCCAAGGAGACCAAGCCGCCCCGGCGCTACTCCGACGGTTCGCTGCTCGATGCGATGGAGACCGCCGGCAAGCTCGTCGACGACGAGGCGATGCGCGAGGCGATGAAGGAATCCGGGATCGGCACGCCGGCCACGCGCGCCGCGATCATCGAGCGCCTGCTGCAGGTCGGCTACATCGAGCGCGACGGCCGCGCGCTGGTGGTCACCGAGAAGGGCATGAACGTGATCCGGCTGCTCGGCGACCATTCGCTGACCTCGCCCTCGCTGACGGGCGAGTGGGAGCACCGGCTCGCGAACATCGAGACCGGCGAGGACACCCGCAAGGCGTTCATGGCCGACATCGCCAAGTTCGCCGAGGACACGGTCCATCAGCTCGACACGACGCTCAAGGACGTGCGCATCCCGCGCGCCAATCTCGGCCCCTGCCCGGTCTGCCGCCAGGACATCGTCGAGAACCGCAAGGGCTACTCGTGCTGGTCGCGGACCGATCCGGGCTGCGGTTTCGTCATCTGGAAGGCGAAGGCCGGCAAGAACCTGACGACGGCCATCGCCAAGGAGCTGATCAAGACCGGTCGCACCGAGCGGCCCGTCACCGGCTTCAAGAGCCGCGCCGGCAAGAGCTTCCGCTCGCGTCTGGCGCTGATGCAGAACGAGGAGGGGCGCTGGCGCGTCGAGTTTGACGAGCCGTGGGCCAAGGAGGGCGCGAAGCCGCCCGAGGCCGACGACGCCGTTGCCGCCGAGACCACCGCCACCGAGCAGCCTGAAGAGGCGGGCGGCGAGTCCGCCGCAGCGGCCTGACCCAGCCGGCAGCCGGTCCGCCGCAGCGGCCTGACCCAGCCGGCAGCCGGGCCACCGCAGCGGCCTGACCCAGCGGGTCGCCGCGCCGGCCAGCGCGCCCGACGACGCAAGATACTCTCGCCCGAGATCTTCTTATAGCCGCCCTATCTGGTGCTAGCATTTCCAACGTGGGAATGCATCTGCACAACGATCTGATCGATCCGCCCGAGGCGCTCGCCTCGAACGTCTGTTGGCTGCTGTCCCGGGCCAACTGGTTGCAGAAGGCCGAGATCGAGACCGCGCTGATGACCACGGGGCTGACCGCGCGTCAGCACCAGGTGCTGACCGCGGCGCTCGACGCCGACAACACGCAGACGCAGCTCGCCAACATCCTCGGGCTCGACAAGACCACGATGATGGTCACGCTCGACGAGCTCGAGCGTGAGGGTCTGGCGGAGCGCCGGCCGGTCCCGACGGACCGCCGCGCGCGCCTGGTCGCGGTCACGGCCGAGGGGCGCAAGCTCCTGCGCAAGGCCGACAAGGCCTTTGTCGAGGCCAACGATCGCATGCTGTCGAGGCTGCCGGAGGCCGAGCGCTCAGTGTTCCTCCAGGCGCTCGAACGGCTCGCCTGCCCGGGCTGCGTCGAGTCGCGTGAAGAGCTCGCCGGCGACGGCGTGCCGCAGCTCAGCGCCTGAGCGGCCGAACCTTCTGGACCGAGCTCGACCCGCCGCCTGGTCGTGCGGGTGTGGGACCCGCCGACTGGGCGCAGATGCGCGTCGCCGTGGCGTTCGGGCGACCGCGGTCAGTGGCTGTCCTAAATACTCTTGCTTGAGATCGTCCCGATCAGGACGATCTGATAACGTACGTTCTCACATGGGAACAAAAAGGGAGCGACAAGCAATGTCCGCAGTGAGTACCAACCAAACCGAGCAGGCCAGTGACCGCCGGCGCTGGATCGCGCTGGTCGTGCTCTGCCTTGGTTTCTTGATGATCATCCTCGACCAGACGATCGTGAACGTGGCATTGCCCTCGATCCAGCACGATCTGCACTTCTCGCAGTCGGGTCTCGCGTGGGTGATCAACGCCTACCTGATCGCGTTCGGTGGCCTGCTGTTGCTGGTCGGCCGGCTCGGCGACCTCGTCGGCCGCCGCCGCATCTTCCTGAGCGGGCTGGTGCTGTTCACACTGGCATCGCTGGTGTGTGGCATCTCCGACAGCCAGGGGATGCTGGTCGGCGCGCGGTTCGTGCAGGGCATCGGCGGGGCGATGACCTCGGCCGTGATCCTCGGGATGATCGTGACGATGTTCCCGAAGCCGTCTGAGCTGGCCCGCGCGATCGGCGTGTACGCCTTCGTCGCCTCGGCCGGCGGCGCGCTCGGCCTGCTCGCAGGCGGTGCGCTGACCCAGGCACTTAACTGGCACTGGATCTTCTTCGTAAACCTGCCGATCGGCGTGATCACGCTGGCGCTGTCGCTGCGGCTGCTGCCCAACGACAAGGGGCTCGGCTTCGGCTCCGGCGCCGATATCGCCGGTTCGCTGCTGCTCGTCGGCTCGCTGATGCTGGTCGTCTACGCGATCGTCGAGGCAGCCAACGATGGCTGGGGATCGGCGCACACGCTCGGTTTCGGTGGCGCCGGTGTGGCGATGCTCGCCGGGTTCCTGGTGCGGCAGGCCACGGCGGCCAATCCGCTGATGCCGCTGCGCGTGTTCCGCTCGCGCGACGTCTCGGCGGCCAATCTGATCCAGATGTCGCTCGTGGCAGGGCTGTTCGGGGTGTTCTTCCTCGGCGCGCTGTATCTCGAGCACGTGCTCGGCTATGACCCGATCCAGATCGGGCTCGCCTTCCTGCCGCTGGCACTCGGGATCGCCGTGATGTCGCTCGGCGTCTCGGCGAAGCTGATCGAACGGGTCGGCGCTCGCCGCACCCTGGCCCCAAGCATGGCGCTGGTCGGCGTCGGGATCCTGCTGTTCCGGATCCCGGGAACGCATGTCACCTACCTGACCCAGCTGCTGCCGGCGACGCTCGCGATGGGCATCGGTGCCGGGGTTGCATTCCCGTCGCTGATGACGCTGGCGATGTCAACCGCGACCCCGGAGGACTCGGGCCTCGTATCCGGGCTGGTCAACACCAGCCAGCAGGTCGGCGGGGCGCTGGGGTTGTCGGTGCTGGCGACTCTGGCCAGCAGTCGTTCGAGCTCGCTGCGGGACGCCGGCTGGTCGGCCACCCATGCGCTCACCGACGGCTACCACCTCGCGTTCCTGATCGGGATCTTCGCGGTGGCCGCCGGCGTCGCGCTCTCAGTCTGGCTCGTGTTCTCTCCGCACGCGCCGGCCGGCACGGTCCAGGAGATCATCGAGGACGGCGAGCCGGAGTCCGAGCGGCTCCACGCGACGCCCGGGCTCGAGGCCGCCTGAACCACCGCGGCACCCGAATCGAAACGGCCTGGGCCCGGCGTTGCCGAGCCCGGGCCGTTTTGCGTTTGCGGTCGGCGTGTGTCTGCGGTCGGCGTGTGTCTGCGGTCGGCCTGTGTCTGCGCGGCCTGTGTCGGCGGTCGGAGCGGGTCTGGGACGCCGGCCGCGTCTCCGCACTCGCGCGCCGGGATGGGGTGGGGTGCAAACACAGGGTTCGCGGATGTGACGAATGTGTGTCGGCATGTGCCAAAACTGTGTCATCGGCGCCCGAACTGAACGGATTGTCACGAAGTCGTGACACGCCGTGACAGTTTCGGCACATATGTGAGGGTGCGGTTTTGGTGGTGCCTACCACCGGCGGCGCTTCGATCGGTGGGGGCCGTGTCTGCCGTGTCTGCCGTGTCTGCTGCCGTGTCTGCTGCGGCTGCGGCTGCGGCTGCGGCTGCGGCTGCGGCGGCTGCGGGTGCGGCGGCTGCGGCTGCTGTGGCTGTGGCTGCTGTGGCTGGTGCGCGTGGCCGGCGGTCAGTCGATCGGCAGTTCCAGCGCGAAGGCTGCGCCGGGGGTCGTCGAATCGATCACGAGCACGCTGCCGCGGTGGGCCTCGGCGATCGCACGAACGATCGCGAGTCCGAGGCCGGCGCCACCGGCGGCGCGGGTGCGGGCCCTATCGGTGCGGAAGAAGCGCTCGAACACGCGCTCGCGGTGCTGGGATGCGACCCCGGGGCCGTCGTCGCTGACGGTGATACGCACCGTCGCCGGCCCGCGCCGGGTGACGTCGACGCGGACCAGGCCGCCGGGCCCGGCGGTATGCGTGATCGCGTTGCGGGCGAGGTTGCGGAGCGCCTGCGCCAGGCGGTCGGGATCGGCGGTGATCCTCACCGGCTCGAGCTGACCGATCTCGAAGTTGCGGTCGGCGATCAGGCTGAGCCCGTCCCAGAGCTCGGTCACCAGCTCGTCGAGCTGCACCGGCGCGGGGTAGAGAAAGTCGTCACGATCTGATTGCGCGAGCACCAGCATGTCGTCAACCAGCCGCGTGAGCCGGGCGATCTCGGCCTCCATCAGATGCTGCACGCGCTGGAGCTCCTGGGCTGACAGCGACCCATCCTCGCGGTCGCCGGCGCTCATCACGTCGATCTGGCCGCGCAGCACCGTCAACGGGGTGCGCAGCTCGTGTGAGGCGTCGGCGACGAACTCACGCTGAGCCGAGAAGGCGGTCGCGAGCCGGTCGAGCATGCCGTTGAGGGCATCCGCCATCACCTGCAGCTCGCTGCTGGCCGACGACGGCAGGCGCACGCGCGGGGTGAGGTCGCCGGCATCGATCCGCGCGGCGACGTCGGCCGAGCGGCGGATCGGCGCGGCGATCCGGGAGCCGACCAGGTAGGCGGCCAGCAGCGCCAGACCGAGACCGATGACGCCCGCCAGCTCGAACGAGTGGGTGACGGCCTCCTGCGCATGGTCGACAGCGTCCGCGGGTTCACCGGCCCCGGCATACGCGACGCGGCCGCCGACCTCGAAGCTGACCTCGAACAGCCGCACCGAACCGGCATCCGGTGCCACCTTGGTACTGAATCCGGGCGTCGGCCGTTCCATCTTCCGGCCCTCGGCGTTCTCGCGCGCCTGATCGGACGCGGTGTCGTCCCCGTCGGGCTTCGCGGCACCGAACAGTTCAGGATGGTTGCCGGCCTCGCCAATACCGGGGATCAGCACGAACAGCAGCACACTCGATGCGTTATACGGCTGTGACGTTGCGTAGCGCCGGGCATCGGCCAGCGCCGCCCGCGCAGAGCCGGCCCGCTGCTCCAGCATCGCGGTCTTGAGCTCCAGCGCGCCGCCCCGCACGGAGCGATCGACCTCTGAATGCAGCTGCGAGCGGGTCGAGCCGTAGACGACAGCGAAGATCGCGACGAGCGCCACGAGCACCACCGCCGCGACGCCCGCCATCAGCCGCACGCGCAGGCTGCTGGGTAACCCGAGCCTGCTCAGCGCGCGTCCTCGTCGAAGCGGTATCCGACGGATCTGACGGTGACGATCGGCGCCGGATGGCGGGATGTGCGCAGCTTGCGCCGCAGGTAGCCGATGTAGACCTCGAGCACGTTGGTGCCCGGGTCGTGGGTGTAACCCCAGACGGCGCGCAGGATCTCCTCGCGTGAAAGCACGTGCGGGCGGTTCTGGGCGAGGTAAACGAGCAGCTCGAACTCGGTCGTCGAGAGCCGCACGGGGTCGCTCTCGACCGACACCTGCCGCGACACGAGATCGATCCGCAGCGTGTGGGTGCGGATCGTGGTCGTGTCGCGCGATGCCGTCCGCAGCTGCGCGCGGATGCGTGCGGCGAGCTCGGCGACGACGAACGGTTTGATCAGGTAGTCGACGGCGCCGCTGTCGAGCCCGGCGATGCGGTCCTCGATCTCACCGCGCGCGGTCAGCACGATCACGGGTAGATCGGGGCGCTGGGCGTGCAGGCGCCGCAGCACCTCCATACCGCTCAGCTTCGGGAGCATCAGGTCGAGCACGACGAGCTCGACCTCAGGTTCGAGCGCGTATTCGAGCCCCGACTCACCATCGACGGCGGCCAGCACCTCGTACCCCTGCCGCCGCAGACCCCGCTCGACGAAGTCGACGATCCCCGGCTCGTCCTCAACCACCAGGATCATGGCGGGCATCATAAGCTTTCGGAGCCCGGCTGCCCCGCATTTGCCCATGATTACGAGGAATTTCTAACAGCTGTGTCAGGCCGTCTTTATCGACCCTTATAAGACTCGATTGATGGCCTTGTCAGAACCGTCCACAGCTCCGCAGGCCGAGGCGACGCGCTCGCGCGTCCAGCGGATGCTCGGCGGGGGCACCAGCGGCAATCAGCAGCTGACGGCGACCGTCGGGCTGATCCTGCTCGTGTTGTTCCTGGTGCTGATGGCCACGATCATCTGGATCGGCAGCAACACGATGCTGTGGTTGCACCTGTTCCTCGGGGTCGCGCTGGTCGGACCGGTCGTGCTCAAGCTTGCGAGTACGGGCTATCGCTTCACCCGCTACTACAGCTCGAACGCCGCCTACCGGCGCAAGGGTCCACCGCATCTGGTGATGCGTGTGCTCGGGCCGTTCGTGATCCTGACCACGCTGGGCGTGTTCGTCACGGGGCTGCTGCTGCTGATTGCAGGCCCGGGCACCGGCGGGCTTGTGCCCGAGCTTCACAAGATCATCTTCTACGTCTGGATCGGCGTCGTCGGGCTGCATGTGCTCTGGCATCTGCCCGAGTTGCCGGCGGGCATCCGCGCGGTCCGCAGTGCCGAGCAGCGAACGCGCGACCTCCCGGGTTCCCGTGGCCGCAGCGTCGCGCTGCTCGCGGCGCTGGCGGGCGGGCTCGTGCTCGCGCTGATCTTCCTGCCGGACATTCACTCGTGGACCGCGGGCTTGGCCTTCCACCCGCACACGATCAACCTCAACTGACGGCCCGCCGCCGCTGCGCGCCCGGGCACAGGCTCGCGGCCAGCGGGCCGCGAGCCCGGCTAGGCTCCAGGTCATGAGCGAATGGTTTGACGAACTGGCGCAGTTTTTGCGCATCCCCTCGATCAGCGCCGATCCCGAGCACGCCGCCGACGTCGTCGCGGCGGGTGAGTGGGTTCGCGATCTGATCCGCGACGCCGGCGGCAGCGGCGAGATCGTCGACTGGCACGGCCAGCCGCTGGCGGTCGGTGAGATCCGTGCCTCGGCGAACGCCGACGCGGCGCCGACGATCCTT
>DATASU010000087.1:0-24511 GCA_036269095.1 Solirubrobacteraceae bacterium | reverse complement strand
CCGCGCACCTCGCCCACGGCGCGCAGCAGCGGCTCGTAGCCGGCGCCCACCGAGCGCAGCACGTCACCGGTGGTGCCGGTCGAGTTCGCCAGCGCGAGCGCGAGATGCTCGGTCGAGACGTACTCGTCGCCGAGTCCGCGCATCTCCTCCTCGGCGCCGCGCAGGACCTCGATCAGCTCGTTCGAGGGTCCGGTCGGCTCCTGGGCGCCGCTGCCGGTCAGGCGCGGCAGCGCCTCGAGCGCCGGATTGAGGGTGGCGCGCACGGCCGAGGGGTCGACGCCGAGCTTGCGCAGCACGGGTACGACGACGCCGCCGTCCTGCTCGAGCAGCACGGCGAGCAGGTGCTCGGGGCGGGTCTGCGGGTTGCGGCGCTCAGCGGCCAGCCGGTGGGCGGCCTCGAGCGCCTCCTGAGATTTGATCGTGAAGCGGTCGGCTTGCATGGCGCGTTTGGCTTTCTGTCGAAAGGCGGCCCCCTAGGCCGCCCATAAATCTAAGTCTGTGTGACTTAGATTATGACAGGCGCGGGAGGGCTTTACAAGCGGCCCGATCCGGTTATAGGCTGAGCGCAGGCTGTGGCCGTCAACACGGCCCGGACGCAGCCGTCCGATACGTACGCATGGGGGTGTGACGGATGATTCGGGTGCTTGTTGGTAGGCGGTGCACGGTTTATGCCGGCGCTGCGCTGATCGCGACCCTCGCGCTGGGCCCGGGGCGGGCATCGGCGGGCGTGGCGGGGCAGTGGAACCTGATCACGGATACGGGGATCTCGAACATCTCGGAGGTCGGCCTCGCGCGGACGCCCGACGGCACGCTGCACGCCGCCTGGTCGGTGCAGCAGGGCGACGACAGCGAGGAGCTGGTGACCGCGCCGGTCACGCCGAGCGGCGCCGGAGCCGGCACCGCGGTCGTCTCCGCGTGGGCGTCGATCGACAACCCCGCGCTCGGGCTCGCGCCGGGCGGGGGGCTGCAGGCGTTCTTCGGCGGGATCCACACGCTCGCCTCAACCGATCCGCACGCCGACGAGAATCTCGCCACCTCGACCGACGGCGGCCTCAGCTGGAGCCTCACCGCGGCCGACGTCGTCGCGCCGGGTGCCGCCGCGTACGCGAGTCAGGTTGCCGTCTCCAACTCGTTCGCGGCGCAGACCTCGCCATTCGAGACCTGGACGGGCACCTCCGGCGTGTGGGTCCACGCCGGGACCGGGTCGGGCACGGCGAACGCCGACTACCAGACCGCGCTCGGCGGCTGCTGCGGTTACTACGCGAACCTCGCCGCCGATGCCACCGGCAACACCGAGCTCGCCTGGTACTCGAACGCCAGCGGCAGAGGCGGGATCTGGGCCCAGGCCGTGAGCTCCTCCGGCGCGGCTTCCGGCAGCCCCCAGCAGATGCCGAAGACCGCGAGCCTGGGCGTCGGCGAGCTCCAGCGCACGCCGATCGTCGCGCGACCACAGGGCGGCTTCTACGTGGCCTACCCGATCGGCTATCCGAGCTTCACCGGCGTCGAGCTCTGGAAGGTCGGCGGCAGCGCGCTGAAGATCGCCGGCGCGCACGTGCCGGCCGTGGCCGGCGACGCGGTCGATCAGGACGGCCGGGTGTGGGTGTTCTGGTCGAGCAACATCGGCCATCAGCCGCAGCTGTTCGCGACACGTTCCAACCCGTCGGTGACGCGCCTCGGCGCGATCGTCGCGATCGGTTCACCGGCCCACACGACCGGCGTGTTCAGCATCGACGGCAACGCCTCCAAGGATGGGCTCGACCTGTTCACCACCGAGTCGATGAGCGGCGGCACCGCCAACGCGTCGATCTGGGCCCGCCACGTCGATCCGGGATTGAGCGTCACGCTCGCGCCGTCGGCCGCCAAACTCGATCATGCGGCCAAGGTCACGGTCGATGTCAACGACGCGGGCGTGCCCGTCAGGAACGCCACGGTCAAGCTCGGCGGCCACACGGTGAAGACGAACGCCGCGGGGAGGGCCAGGATAGAGCTCACCGCGAGCGGCGCGCTGACGGCCGTGGCAAGTCATTCGGGCTATGTGAAGGGGTCGGCCAGACTGCGCGTGAAGCGCTGATTCACCGGCTTCCGGTTGCATTTGCCGCACGGGCGGTGTCAACCACGGCGACCGATTGCTAAAGCAAGCGCGGCGAAGGCCGATAAGGCCCCAAATGGCAGCTGACGCCCAGAGCAATGACCAGCGCCTGGCGCTGATCATCGAGACACAGCGCGAGATCCTCGCGACCGACGGTGACCTGTACGCCTCGATGCAGCTTATCGCGGACCGTTCGCAGGCGATCATCGGTGCCGACGGGGCGATGGTCAACCTGATCCGCAAGGACGAGCTGCACACCGTCGGCGTCAGCGGAACGGCCGTCGGTGCGTTCGACGCACGCCGGCCGGTGTCGGGCTCGATCGCGCGCTTCGCGATCGCCGATCGGCTGCCGATCCTGATCCAGGACTGCCCCAACGACCCCCGCATCGATCAGACGATGCGCGCCCGTGTCGGCGATCAGTCGCTGATCTGCGTGCCGCTGCTGCGCGGCGCCGATGTGCTCGGGACGATCAACGTGATGCGCGCCGACCCGCAGCATCCGCTCAGCGAAGAGGATCGTCAGACGCTCGAGATGATCTCGGTCGTGCTCTCGTCGGTCGTCGCGCGTGCCGGTGAGCGTGACGCACGCGAGGCCCAGGCGGTCGCGATCAACCGCTTCCGCACGCTGTTCGACGGGGCCTCGATCGGGATCCTGCGACTCGACCAGAAGGGCACCGCGCTCGAGGTCAACCCCGAGCTCGCGCTGATGCTCGGCACGACGCCCGAGGAGATCGTCGGCGCGACCTTCTCCGAGTACCTCGTCGGTGCCGACGGCTGGCGCTTCGACTCGATGCTCGAGGACCTCGCCGCCGAGAAGCGCAGCTCCTCGCAGCTCGAGCTGTGCTGCCAGCGCGCGTCGGGCGATGAGATCTGGGTACTGCTGCGGGCGGTGCTCGAGCGCGACGTCACCGGCGCCCCCGACTCGGTGGTCGCGATGATCGAGAACATCACCGACCGCAAGCGCGCCGAGAGCGAGCTGATGCGCCAGGCCGAGATCAACGAGTTCCAGGCGCTGCACGACCCGCTCACCGGGCTGCCCAACCGGATCCTGTTCAGCGAGCGCATCGGCCACGCGATCCTCCAGGCCCGGCGTCAGAAGAAGAAGCTGGCCGTCGCGCTGATCGACCTCGACCGCTTCAAGGAGATCAACGACTCGCTCGGCCACACCGCCGGTGATCACCTGCTGATCAGCGTCGGCAAGCAGATGGGCGGCGCGCTGCGCGCCTCCGACACCGTCGCGCGACTCGGTGGCGACGAGTTCGGCCTGGTACTGCCGGAGCTGACCGACGCCGACTCGCTGCTGCCGGTGCTCGAGCGCCTGCAGGAGTCGCTCGAGGAGCCGATCCAGGTGCAGTCGCTGCCGATCGGAATCGAGGCGTCGATGGGGATCGCGCTCTACCCCGACCACGGCGATGACGCGCAGACGCTGATCCAGCGCGCCGACATCGCGATGTACGAGGCCAAGCGCGACGGCCTCTCGCACGTCTTCTACGACGACAGCACACACGACCACGACGTCACCAGCCTGACGCTCGTCGCCGAGCTGCGCCGTGCGATCTCCGAGCGTGAGCTCGTGCTCTACTACCAGCCGAAGGCGGCACTCGAGAGCGGTGTCGTCACCTCCGTCGAGGCGCTCGTGCGCTGGCTGCACCCCGAGCGTGGCGTCGTGATGCCCGACTCGTTCATCCCGCTGGCGCAGGAGACAAGCCTGATCGGTCCGCTGACGCTGTACGTGATCGAGGAGGCGCTGCGCCAGGTGCGCGGCTGGCGCGAGCAGGGCATCGAGCTCTCGATCGCGGTCAACCTCTCGACCCGCAACCTGCTCGACCGCAGCTTCCCCAACCAGGTCGAGGAGCTGCTGGCGCGCTGGGATGTCAAGCCCGAGCACCTCGAGCTCGAGGTCACCGAGTCCTCGATGCTCGCCAACCCGACGCGCGCCAAGGCCGTGCTCAACGAGCTCTCGGAGCTCGGCATCCGGCTCTCGATCGATGACTTCGGCACCGGCTACTCGTCGCTCGCCTATCTGCGCGAGCTACCGGTCGACGAGATCAAGATCGATCGCTCATTCGTGATCGCGATGGGCGCCGAGGCAGGCGACGCCGTGATCGTGCGCTCGACTGTCGACCTCGGACGCAACCTGGGGCTCGAGGTCGTGGCCGAGGGCGTCGAGACGATCGAGCACTGGGAGAAGCTGCGCGAGCTCGGCTGCACGACCGCCCAGGGCTACTTCCTCAGCCGCCCGGTGCCCGCCGACGAGCTCTGCGACTGGCTGCGCGCACGGCCGCTGGTGCAGCTGCGCGCCGAGGTCTAGACCGGCTTCAGCTGGTCACGCGCAGTGTCAGCGTCCGCGTCTGACTCTCGATGTCACCGCCGGCGTCGACCACCGCACCGAAGAGCCTGGCGGTGATCCGGCGATGCTCGACCAGCGCGGCCGTGAGCTTGATCGTCTGAGCGGGCGTGAACGGCAGCTTCAGGCGCCTGCGGTTGCGCTCGATGAGGTGCGCGAAGGCGTAATCGCTGAAGCTCCGCATTCCCCTGGCACTGATCTTGGCGTAGGCCGCCTGGTCACACGCGGCGCTGCAGCTGAGCTCGACGTAGATGCCACCGCTTGCGATCGGCGTCTGCGCGGCCGCCACCGCGATCCCGACGGTGGCGAGCTTGCGCTGCGCGGCCAGCGCCGCCTGCGCGAACGCCTGCAGGTTGAGGCCGCCCCAGCCGGAGGCCTCGTCGTAGCCGGGCGCAGCACTGCAGCAACCGAGTGGCTGCTGGCTGCTCTGGATGAACGGCCCGACGTCATTTGAGCCGTCGGTGACGTCGTAGAAGACCTGCGCGGCGCTGGTCGCGTCACGCCCGAGGCGGTAGAGCAGCGGGTTGGCGAGCCCGAGCGCGATGTGGCCCTGACGGCGCAGCGCCTCGTCGACGAGCGCAAAGCCACCGGCCAGCAGCGGCGTGGCCGCGCTCGTGCCGCCGAAGCTGATCCAGCCGCGACCGTCGCAGTCCTCCGCGGCGCTGCAGTAGACCGCGTACCTCGGCGAGACATCGGCGAGCATCGCCACGTCGGGCTCGGCCCGCCAGGGGCTGGTGTCGACCCCGTCCTGCCAGCTGGGGCGCGTGAACAGCTCGCTGACCCCGCCGCCGGCAGCGCTGCCGGGGATGTCGCCGGCGTCGTTCCAGACGACCTGGCTCGAGATCTGGTTCTGGGCGCTGAGGTCGAAGTTCGTGCCGCCGACCGAGGTCACCCACGGTGATGAGGCCGGGAAGGTCACCGCGAGGCTCGGCAGCGGCGCGCTGCTGCCGAAGCTGCTGTTCGGGCACCCCGCCGAGCCCGAGTCGCCGCTGGCTCCGAGCACGCTCACGCCGGCCGCGCTGGCGACCTTGAGCACGCGCTCGAGCGCATCGATGCCGGCCTTGCCGACGCTCTTCTCGGTCTCGCTCTCACAGAGGCCAAGCGACACCGAGATCACCTGCGGCTTGAATCCGGTGCTCTGCAGCGGCTTCGCGAGCGCCATCAGCACGTCGCCGGCATCGGCCCGCGTCTCGTAGACGTCGATCGACTTGAGGCGCGGGGCGGCCGCGTCGAGCAGCTCGAGGTCGAGCGTCGCCTCGCCGCCGGCGGGGAGCTGCCCGGTGCGCGCGACCGAAAACGTACGGATCGTCGGCAGATGCAGTCCGAAGCAGCTGGCGAACGTCTCCAGGTCGCTCGCCTGGAAGCCGTTGATCTCGATCAGCGCGACACGCTCGCCCTGGCCGAGCAGGCCCTGCTGTTGGAGCGGCGCGTACTGATAGGCGTCGAGGTACTCGTTCGGGGTGAAGCCACCCTGCGCCGTTCCCGCCGCGCAGCCGCTCGGGGTCGCTCCGGGGTCGGGACCCTGGTAGCCGGAGGAGGCGGGCGGGGTGTCGTCGTCGAGGCTCGCGGTATCGAGACCGACGATGCCGGTGACCAGGCCACGCAGCGCCCGCGGGAGCTGCGCCGGTGAGGACGGCATCAGAGTGCGCGCGGCCAGCGGGCCGCGCGCATAACGGAGCGTCGTGTCGAACAGGCGCTCGGCATCGGCCCGGCCGATGCGCGCCTCGACGAGCTGGCCGGTGCCGTCGACCGCGACGTCGGTCGCGCCGTGTGCGCGCAGGTAGGTGACCACCTGGCGACGGGTTGTGGCCGGCGCGCCGAAGCGCTGTGCGAGCCACGCCACGGACGCGTAGTCCCCGTAGTCCGGAGACGCCGGGTTGCTGACGCGGTCGGCGAACTGCGTAAGGCCACGTGTGTCGGTGCGCAGCGGCAGCACGAGCTGCAGCGGCGCCGCGGCGGCCGCGGCCGGCAACGCCAGCGCCGCGACGAGCACCAGCCCGGCGCAGCGCAGCCTCACGAGAAGTCTGAAGCGCGGATCAGCGCGCCGCCGCGGGCGTAGGGAACGATCTCCGCACGCAGCTCGCGCCGCAGCGCCTCGAGCCGCTCGACCTCCGCCTTCAGCTCTGCGGCCCGGCGCTCGAGCGCCTGGACCTTGCGCGACATTCCCTCGAGCATGTTCTCCAGCTCGAATACCCGCTCGACGCCCGCAAGGTTGAGGCCGAGGTCGGCCGTCATCTCCTGGATGCGCTTGAGCCGCTCGACGTCGGAGTGCGAGTAGAGCCGCGTGCCCTTGGGTGAGCGCTTGGGCTCGATCAGGCCGCGGGTCTCGTACATGCGCAGCGTCTGCGGATGCATGCCCGCGAGCTCGGCCGCGACCGAGATCATGAACACGCCGCGATCGGAGGAGACCTCGATGCGGGTGGTGGTCCGGATCCGCTGCTGCGGCGGTTGCTCAGCTGACATCAGCTCTCACCTGCCTGGGTCGCGCTCGGAGTGCCCTTCGGGAACAGCTTCGCGCGCGGGTCGCCGTTCATCACCTGTGAGAGCTGGTCGACGGCGGCGCTCTGCTCGGCCGAGAGGCTGGCGGGCACGTCGATCACGAAGCGGTAGCGCAGGTCACCGTTGCCCTTGCCACCCAGCCTCGGCGGGCCCTCGCCACGCAGGCGCTGGACGGTGCCGTGCTTGGTGCCGGGGGCAACCCGCAGCCGCTTGGAGCCGTTGAGCGTCGGCACCTCGACGACGGCGCCGCGGATCGCCTCGGGGATCGTCAGCGGCACCTCGACCTCGAGGTTGTCGCCGCTGCGCTTGAAGATCGGAGACTCGGACACTCGCGTGATCACGTAGAGATCGCCGGGCGGAACCCCACGCACCCCGGGGTCGCCCTTGCCGGCCAGCTTGATGCGACTGCCGTCGCGCACGCCTGCCGGGATATTTACGCGCAGCCGCCGGACGCTGCGCTGCGCGCCGGAGCCCTCGCAGGTCGGGCACGGGTGCTCGATCACGGTGCCCGAGCCCTTGCAGTTGGAGCACGGTTGATTGATCGAGAAGATGCCCTGGCTCTGCGCCTCGACGCCGCGGCCGTTGCAGACCGGGCAGACCTTGGGCGAGGTACCGGGACGCGCGCCCGAGCCGTTGCAGGTCGGGCACGGCTTCGAGGTCGGGACCGACAGCGACACCTGGGTGCCGTGCACGGCCTGATCGAAGCTCAGCGACACCTCGGTCTCGAGGTCGTGGCCGCGGGCCTGAGGCGGCCGCTGGCCGCCGGCGCCGCGCGCGCCACGCTGGGCGCCGCCGCCCGCGCCGCCAAAGATGTTGGAGAAGATGTCACCGATGCCGCCGCCGAAGTTGCCGGAGAACTGCGACGGGTCGAAGCCGCCGCCACCGGCGCCGGTGAAGCCGGCGAACATGCCACCGCGGTCGTACTCCTTGCGCTTGTCGGGATCAGACAGCACGTCGTGCGCCTGCGAGATCTCCTTGAAGCGCTCCTCCGCCTGCTTGTCGCCCGGGTTGCGGTCGGGGTGATACTTGCGCGCAAGCTTGCGGTAGGACTTCTTGATCTCCTCGTCGGTGGCGTTCTTGCCGACCCCGAGGATCTTGTAGTAGTCGGGCCGCTCTGCCATGGCGCGAGTCTCCTATGCGGCCACGAGCACGCGCGCCGGGCGCAGCACGGTCTCTCCGAGCCGGAAGCCCTGCTGGAAGACCTCGGCCACGAATCCCGACTCGACGCCCTCGACCGGCTGCTGCGCAACCGCCTCGTGGAGCTGCGGGTCGAACTGCTCGCCGTCCGGTGAGAACGGCTCGACGCCGAGTCGCTGAAGCGCCGAAAGCAGGTCCGTGTGCACCAGCTTGATGCCCTCGGCCAGCGGCGAGTTCTCCTCGCTCGCGGCCTTGAGCGCGCGGTCGAGGTTGTCGATCGCGGGCAGCAGCTCCTTGGCGAGCTTGGCGACGCCGCGGTCCTGCGCGAGCGCCGCGTCGCGCGCCGCACGCTTGCGGTAGTTCTCGAAGTCGGCCTGGGTGCGCTGCGCGAGCGCGAGGTACTCCTCGGCCTTCTCTGCCTTGCTCGCGAGCTCATGCAGGTCCTGCTGGACCTGCAGTCCGCCGTCCTCCTCCGCGTGGGCCTCGGTCTCGGTCGGCTCGTTCCCGGGCGCGGCGCCGGGGGTGGGCCGGTGCGGAGCCCCGCCCTGAGCGGCGGCGTAGGCCGCAACACCGGCGCGCTGATCCTGTCCGGAGCGACGCTCGCCGAAGCGGCGCTCGTCGCCGGAGCGCTGGTCGTCCTCGAGGGAATCCGTGGACTCCTCCGAGGAGGCGCCGGCCGGCGCCTCCTCGAGGTCGTCCTGCGGACGGTGCTCTGAGGTCATCGTTACTTGCCCTCGTCGACGACTTCGGCGTCGACGACGTCCTCGTCGTCGCCGGCGGCGGCGCCGTTCTCCGACGCCGCGTCGCCGTCGAAGTCCGGCGCCCCGGACTGCTCCTGGGCGCGCTGGTACATCGCCTCTGAGACCTGGTGGAACGAGGCGTTGAGCGCGTCGCGGCGGTTGCGGATCTCAGCCGGATCCTCGCCCGTGAGCGCTTCGCGCACGGCCTTGATCGCCTCCTCGATCGCGCTCCGCGAGCTCTCGTCGACCTGCTCGCCGAGCTCCTTGAGCTGGCGCTCGGCCTGGTATGCCGAATGCTCGGCCTCGTTGCGGGCCTCGGCGAGCTCGCGCTGGCGCTTGTCGTCGTCGGCGTGGGCCTCGGCGTCCTGGACCATGCGCTTGATCTCGTCGTCGGGCAGACCCGAGCCGGAGCGGATTTCGATCTTCTGCTCCTTGTTGGTGCCGAGGTCCTTGGCGGAGACGTTGAGGATGCCGTTGGCGTCGATGTCGAAGGCGACCTCGATCTGCGGCACGCCACGCGGCGCCGGCGGGATCCCGGTCAACTGGAACTTGCCCAGCGACTTGTTGTAGTTGGCCATCTCGCGCTCACCCTGCAGCACGTGGATCTCGACGCTCGGCTGGTTGTCCTCGGCCGTCGAGAAGACCTCCGACTTGCGTGTCGGGATCGTGGTGTTGCGCTCGATCAGCTTGGTCATCACGCCACCCTTGGTCTCGATACCGAGCGTCAGCGGCGTGACGTCGAGCAGCAGCACGTCCTTGACGTCGCCGGCCAGCACGCCGGCCTGGATCGCGGCACCGACGGCCACGACCTCATCCGGGTTGACGCCGCGATGCGGCTCCTTGCCGGTGAGCTCCTTGACCTTCTCCTGGACCGCGGGCATACGCGTCATGCCGCCGACCATCACGACGTGCTCGATCTCACCGGCGCCCTTGTCCTTGGCATCGTCGAGCGCCTGGCGCACGGGTGCCACGGTGCGCTCGATCAGCGCCGCGGTCAGCTCGTTGAGCTTGGCGCGCGTGAGCCGCATGTCGAGGTGCTTGGGGCCACTCGCGTCGGCGGTGATGAACGGCAGGTTGATCTGCGACTCCTGCGTGGTCGAGAGCTCGATCTTGGCGCGCTCGGCGGCCTCATACAGCCGCTGCAGCGCCATCGGGTCGGCCGCGAGGTCGATGCCCTGTGACTTCTTGAACTCGGCCACGAGCCAGTCGACGATCGCCTTGTCGAAGTTGTCGCCGCCGAGGTGGTTGTCGCCGGCGGTCGACTTGACCTCGAACACGCCGTCGCCGATCTCGAGCACGGACACGTCGAAGGTGCCGCCGCCGAGGTCGAACACGAGGATCGTCTGGTCGGTCTCCTTGTCGAGCCCATAGGCCAGTGAGGCCGCCGTCGGCTCGTTGATGATGCGCTTGACCTCGAGCCCGGCGATCGTGCCGGCGTCCTTGGTCGCCTGACGCTGGTCGTCGTTGAAGTACGCCGGCACCGTGATCACGGCGCCGTCGACCGTCTCACCGAGGTAGGCCTCGGCGTCCGCCTTGAGCTTCGCGAGGATCATCGCGCTGATCTCCGGCGGGGAGTACTGCTTGCCGTCTACGTCGACGCGCACGTCGCCACCCGGGCCTGAGACGACCTTGTAGGGGACGATCGCCTCCTCGTCGTGCACCTCGGCCTCCTTGCGGCCCATGAAGCGCTTGATCGAGAAGATCGTGTTCTGCGGATTGGTCACGCCCTGGCGCTTGGCGACAGTGCCCACCAGGCGCTCACCGCCCTGAGTGAATGCGACCACGGACGGGGTGGTGCGGCCGCCCTCGGAGTTTTCGATCACCGTCGGGTCGCCGCCCTCGAGCACAGCCATACAGCTGTTGGTCGTACCGAGGTCGATACCGATTGTCTTGCCCATCGCGTTCGTTCTGCTCCTCTTAGCTCACAAAAATCTAAGCGAGAGCGTAGCAGATTTGTCTGGTAATAATGGGGGCGTGGAACGCCCCGACGCAGTGCTGTTCGATCTCGACGGCACGATCATCGACTCGCGCGTGCCGTTCGTGACTTCGATGAACCACGCGCTCGCGGCCAACGGCCAGCGCGAGCGCGCGGTCGACGAGCTGCTGCCCTACCTCGGTCCGCCCACGCAGGTCGCGCTCGAGGAGCTCGTCGGCGGCGACCAGCAGCTGGTCGGGGCGACGCTTGCCAGCTATCGCGAGCACTACGCGCGCACGAGCACCGAGACGACGATCGTCTACGCCGGCATCCCCGAGCTGCTACGGCAGCTGCGCGGCCAGGTGCGGCTCGCGGTCGCGACCTCGAAGATCGCGACCAGCGCGGTGATGCTGCTCGAACACCTCGGCCTGGCGGAGCTGTTCGACGTGATCAGCGGGCCGCTCGCCTCGGCGCTGGCCGAGCCCAAGTCGGTGACGGTCGCGCAGGCGCTGGCGGCGCTGGGCGGGCCGCGCCAGGCCGTGATGGTCGGCGACCGGCTCTACGACGTCGAGGGAGCCGGCGCGCACGGGGTGCCCACGATCGGGGTGCTGTGGGGGGCCGGCAGCGAGCAGGAGCTGCGCGCGGCCGGAGCCTGGCGGCTCGTCTCCTCACCGGACGAGATTCCGCCGCTGATCGGGCTCTAGCCCGGTCGAGCGCGCTTCACATCTCGTTCACAACAGCCGCGGAACATCCGGAGTTTCCGGGCCTTGGGCGCGGCCTAACGAATTCTTCTTGGACGCATCTCGACGGCTGCGTTAGCTTTGCCGGATCGCACGCATGGGGGCGAGCGCAACTGGACGTACCCGACCCTCGTGCGCAAAGGTATGTTGCGTGACTAATTAGTCGCCAAAGGAGGAGTTTGTGAAGGTACTAGTTCGTTCGTTCGCGGCAGCAGCCCTCGTGGTGGCGCTTGCCGTGGCCGCGCTCGGGGCCGCCAGCAGTTCGGCGAGAACCCCCCGCACCGCGGCTTCGAAGTTCACGTTGGGCATCGTCGCCGACACCGGCGGGCTCAACGACCACGGGTTCAACCACCTCGCCTATGAGGGGTCGCTCGAGGCCGTGAAGGCACTCGGCATCAAGAAGCAGGTCCTGCAGGCCACCTCCAGCGCGGATTACGTTCCGTATCTGGAGAAGGAAGCCGAGGCCGGCGACAACCTCGTCGTCGCGGTCGGCTTCGATTTCATCGACGCGCTCGGCCAGGTCGCCAAGCAGTTCCCCAAGACCCACTTCGCGATCATCGACACGCCGGCGTCGGCGATTGCCGGCAAGCCCAAGAACGTCGAGGGCCTGACGTTCGA
Source organism: Solirubrobacteraceae bacterium (assembly GCA_036269095.1). GTDB lineage: Bacteria > Actinomycetota > Thermoleophilia > Solirubrobacterales > Solirubrobacteraceae > Palsa-465. Next base: position 12,426 of record DATASU010000087.1, on the reverse strand, counting down.
GTCGCAGCAGTCCGGCTACCTCGTCGGCTACCTGTCGGGTCTGATCTCCAAGAAGAAGGGCTGGACGACCATCTCCAGCGTCGGTGGCCAGGACATCCCGTCGGTAACCAGCTACATCGCCGGCTTCCAGGCCGGTGGTAAGGCAGCCGACCCGAACCTGCACTTCCTCAACGGCTTCTCGGATGACTTCGCCGATCAGGCCAAGTGCGAGACGATCGCTGACAACCAGATCAGCCAGGGCAGCAAGATCGTCTTCCAGGTTGCCGGTGGATGCGGCCTCGGCGCGCTGCAGGCGGCCAAGCAGAAGAACGACTACGGGATCGGTGTCGACGCCGATCAGAGCTACCTGGGCAGCTACATCCTGACCTCGGCGCTCAAGAAGGTCGACGTCGCGGTCGAGCAGGCGGCGGCATCGCTGCTGCACGGCCACTTCGACGCCGGTGGCGATCTCGTCTACTCGGTCGCCAACAACGGCACCGGCTACGGCAAGCTCGACGCGGCGGCCAAGCCCTACGCCGGCAAGCTCAACAAGATCCTTGCCCAGATCAAGAGCGGCAAGATCAAGGTCCCGAGCGTCTTCAAGGGTTAGGACGCTCCGGATCGTGTAAGCCAGTGACTGACTGCAGTAATGGATAAGCCCCCGGTTCTGGAACTACGGGGAATCACCAAGAAGTTCGGCCCGGTCGTTGCCAACGACCGGGTCGACTTCGACCTGCAGCCCGGCGAGGTGCATGCGCTGCTGGGTGAGAACGGGGCCGGCAAGTCGACCCTGATGTCGGTGCTCTACGGGCTCTACAGCCCGACCTCGGGCGAGATCCTGGTCGACGGCAAGCCGGTCGGCATCAGCTCGCCCAACGACGCGATCGATCTCGGGATCGGCATGGTGCACCAGCACTTCATGTTCATCCCGGTGATGACGATCACCGAGAACATCGTGCTCGGCAACGAGCCGGTCAAGTCCGGAGCCGCGCGGCCGATCGGCGTTCTCGATCGCCGCACCGCCCGCAAGCGCGTGAAGGAGCTGTCCGACGCCTACGGGCTGGCGATCGATCCCGACGCCCGCATCGAAGACGTCTCCGTGGGCATGCAGCAGCGCGTCGAGATCCTCCGTGCGCTCTACCGCAACGCCCGCATCCTGGTGCTGGACGAGCCGACCGCCGTGCTCACCGCCCAGGAGATCACCGAGCTGATGACCGTCCTGCGGCGGCTCAAGCAAGACGGCACGGCAATCATCTTCATCTCACACAAGCTCGGCGAGGTGCTTGAGATCGCCGACCGCGTCACGGTGCTGCGCCGCGGCAAGTCGATGGGCACGGTCCCGCGCGAGGGCGCGACCGAGCAGTCACTCGCCCGCATGGTCGTCGGACGCGACGTCATCTTCCGCGTCGACAAGGGCACCGCCGAACCACGCGAGCCGGTGCTCAACATCACCGGCCTGGAGGTGCTCGACGACCGTGGCCTCGAGGCCGTCCGCGGCGCCACGCTGTCCGTGCGTGGCGGCGAGATCGTCGCGCTCGCCGGTGTCGACGGCAACGGCCAGACCGAGCTGGTGCAGGCGATCACCGGCATGCGCGCGCCCGCCGACGGTGAGATCGAGGTCGGTGGCGTCGACATCACCGGGCGCGGCGTCCGCGCAGCCAGCGCCGCCGGCGTTGCGCACATCGCCGAGGACCGCCACCGCGTCGGCCTGGTGCTGCCGTTCACGCTGGCCGAGAACCTCGCCCTGCGACGCTACCGCCGGCCTCCGCTCAGCCGCCGGGGCTGGCTCAACCTCAACGCCTTCAGGGCGCTCGCCGAGCGTCTGCTCGGCGCGTTCGACGTGCGCGGCGGCGACGCCGGTACCCCCGCCGCGGCGCTCTCAGGCGGTAATCAGCAGAAGCTCTGCATCGCGCGCGAGATCGACTCCGCACCGAAGCTGCTGGTCGCCCACCAGCCGACCCGCGGCCTCGACGTCGGCGCGATCGAGTTCGTTCACAGCCAGCTGATCGCGCAGCGCGACGCCGGCGCCGCGGTGCTGCTGGTTTCGCTCGAGTCCGAGGAGGTGCGGTCGCTGGCCGACCGCATCCTCGTGATCTACGAGGGCCGCATCGTCGCCGAGTTCCCGCCGGACGCGGACGAGGAAGACCTCGGAATCGCGATGACCGGCGGCACGGTGGCGGCAGCATGAACCTGATCGCCGGCAAGCTCTCGCGGGCGGGGCGCAGCGCCGTGATCCCGCTGACCACCGTCGTGCTCGCGTTCATCGTGGCCGGACTCGTGATGCTGCTGACCGGCACCAACCCGTTGACGACCTACGGTGCGATCTTCGATGGAACCGGCCTCAACTGGCTGTTCCCATGGGTCGCCGGCCACACCCGCGTGACGGCCGCCCAGGACCTGCAGCAGACGCTCGTCTCGACGGCGCCGCTGATCCTGACCGGGCTGTCGGTCGCGTTCGCCTTCCGGGTCGGCCTGTTCAACATCGGCGCCCAGGGCCAGTACACGGTCGGGTCGATCATCGCCGTCTGGGTCGCTACCTCGTGGGGCGGCATGAATCCGGTGCTGCACATCTTCGTTTCGATCGTGCTCGCGGCTCTGATCGGCGGCGCCTGGGCGGCGCTTGCGGGATGGCTCAAGGCAACCGTCGGCACCCACGAGGTGATCTCGACGATCATGCTCAACTGGGTCGCGATCTGGGTGGCGACCTACCTGTTCCAAGAGGGCGGGCCCCTGCAGGGCAAGCAGGCGCTGGGAAACCCCGTCTCCAACACGATCGCCAACAACATGCACCTGCCGGTGTTCTGGGGCAACCCCGAGCTCCAGGGGCTTGATGTCGGCATCTTCATCTCGCTGCTGGCGGCGGTCGCCTACTGGGCGATCATGCACCGCTCGACGCTCGGCTACGAGGTGCGCGCCGTCGGGCATAACCCCACCGCGGCACAGGGCTCAGGCATCAGCGTCTCGCGCAACTACATCCTGACGATGGCGATCTGCGGTGTGTTCGCCGGGCTCGCCGCGTCGGTCGACGTGCTCGGCTGGCAGTTCCAGGTCTCGAGTGCCGACATCTCGACCTCACAGGTTGGCTTCCTCGGCATCGCGGTCGCACTGCTCGGCCGCAACACCGCGATCGGCACCGTCGCCGCGGCGCTGTTGTTCGGTGCGCTGGAGACCGGAACAGCGGCGGGCAACCTCACCACGACGTCCCTGAATCCCGAGCTCGCCCCGCAGCTCACGCTGATCATCGAGGGCCTGATCGTGTTGCTGGTCTCGACCGATCTGATCGCCGTCCGGATCCTCAGACTGCCGCGCCGGCTCGGTTGGGGTGGACCCGAGCCGGGAGCCGACCTCGCCGAGCAGCTCCAACCTGACGACCCGGCGCTGGACGCCGCCGAAGCCCTCCGCCCGGAGCCGGGGCTATGACCACCACCGCACCCGAGCTGACCGTCACCGCCGCCACCGTCACGACCAAGCGCATCGGGATCGCGGCGGTCGTGCTCGCGTCGATCGCCTGGATTCTGACGCTGCCGCCGATAATGGCCCGCACAGCGGTGCCGTCGATCGTGCTCGGGCTGATCGCGGCGATCGTCGGCGCCGGCGTGCTGCGCAACCCCAAGCACCGGCGCCTCGGCGGTGTGACGATCTTCCTCGGCCTCGTGGCGATCCCGCTGGCGCTGGCGATGACCAACCAGACCTCCGCGAACGTGCGTGAGGTGTTCACGTGGTCCGCGGTGATCGCCTCGGGACTGACGTTCGCCACCCCGCTGCTGTTCGGCGCACTCGGTGGGATCATCTCCGAGCGCTCCGGGGTCGTGAACATCGCGCTCGACGGCATGATGCTGATGGGCTGCTACTTCGGCATCTTCGGCGCCGATATCTGCAACAGCTGGGTGCTGGGCGCACTGATCGGCATGGCTTCGGGTGGTCTGCTCGCCCTGATCCACGCCTACTTCTCGATCCATCTGCGTGCCAACCAGGTCGTCTCCGGCTACGCGATCAACTTCCTCGCCTACGGTCTCACCGGATACCTGTTCGTCTCGCACTACGGCGACAACGGCAGCCCCGGAACGCTCCCGCAGGTCCCGAACATCACCATTCCGGGGGTCGACCACACCGCCTTCTTCGGTGGCGCGATCGGCTCGACCAGCGTGCTGACCTGGGTCGGTCTGCTGCTCGTCCCGGTGGTCTGGTGGTTCCTGTTCCGCACCCGTGCCGGCCTGCGCCTGCGCGCGATCGGCGAGCAGCCCCGCGCCGCCTCGACGGTCGGGCTCAAGGTAATCGCCACGCGCTACGCGGCGGTCGTCACCTCGGGCGTCTTCGCCGCGCTCGGCGGCGTCTACCTCGCCGACGGATTCGACGGCTCGTTCAACTTCCAGATGACCGACGGGCGCGGCTTCATCGCCCTCGCGGCCGTGATCTTCGGCAAGTGGAACCCCTTCGGAGCGCTCGCGGCGACGCTGTTGTTCGGCCTCTCGAGCGCGCTCGCGTTCCGGCTTCAGACCTTCTCGCAGACGCTCGCAACCCTGTTCCAGGCACTGCCGTACGTGCTGACGCTGGTCGCGGTGGCCGGCCTGATCGGACGCTCGCGGCCGCCTGCCGCCTCCGGGATCCCCTACGTGAAAGAGTAGGGGTGCACTGATGTCGGTCACCCGCCTCTCGATAACCAGCCTCACCGACACCGGCGAACGCCTGTCGGACGAGGTCGAGCTCTACCAGCGCACCTATTCGACGCTGCTGCGCTCGAGCGGCGAGACACGCCTGCGCGTGCTCGAGCCCTCGCACCGTGCGATGCGCTCGAGCCTGCACTCGCTCGCGGACAGCGAGCAGCTCGATCTCGGCGCGTTCCTGTATGCGATCAGCCGCCTGCCGCGGGCGATCGCCGCGGCCGAGCGAATCGTCATGGGCCAGTCGGCCGAGGCGCTGATCGCCGACGGGCTCGACGTCTCGAGCTGGAAGGTCGCGGAATCACCGGCGCGGCGCCGACGCTGGTACGTCGGCCCCGATGGGATGCTGGCGGTGCTGCTCGCGAGCCCCTCGGACGTCGACGACCTCGTGCCGACGCTGGTCGCCTACCAGATCGAGTGGAACAAGATCCGTCTGCGCCTGGCCGGCGCGACCACGGAGCTCGGCGAGGATCCCGACGCCGAGACCTGCGCACGCCTGCTGAGCGGCAGCCCCGAGGACTGGCAGCGGCTGCACGAGGTCTGGGGCGACGGCTTCGCCGAGCAGCTGACGATGATCCGCGCGCACCACCTCTCACTGCGCATCAGGATGCTCGGCGGCAGCAACACCGGCTACGCGCGGATGACACGGCGCTGGTGGGCCCACATCCAGGGCGAGCTCAACCGCGAGCGTGGCCTCAGCGACGCCGCGGGAACGGGGCAGGCTGACAGCGTCGGTACTGGCCCGCTGGCCAGTACCGACGGAGACGACCCGCTCTACTTCGTCTCCTCCAACACCCACAGCCTCGTCAACATCGCCACCGGGATCGCACGCGAGCGCGAGCAACAGCTGGTCGCGTTCGTCGAGTCACTGCCCGAGGACGACATCCTGCACGAGGAGCTGATCCGCTTCCGCGACGGCGAGACCGAGGGCTCGTGGGAGAACTTCCTGTACTTCGTGGCGCGCCAGTGGTTCGACTCCCGCGCCGAGCAGGGCGCGTCGGAGCGCCGCAGCGCGGAGGCGGCCTACGGCGTCAAGCATCTGCGCAGCAGCACCGCCCTGCGCGTCTCCGCCCAGGTCTTCCCACTCGGCGCGCTGAGCGTCGACTCACTCGACCCGCGGCTCGGCGAGGTCGACGCCGCGGCGCTCGCCGCCAGCCGCGCGCGGATCGTCAACATCGACTATCCGCTCGGTGTCGCGGCCTACAACATCCTGCGCGAGGTGGCCGTCGACACCGCGACGTTGAAGGGGGTCTACGTGCTCGGCAAGGCGGCGACGCTCAACGCCGACGTCGGCGACGTGCTGATCTCGAGCGTCGTCCACGACGAGCACTCGCGCTCGACCTACTGGCTGGACAACGTCTTCAGCGTCGATGACCTCGCCGCCGACCTGCGCTTCGGCACGGGCCTCGACAACCAGCGCGCGGTCACGGTGAAGTCGACCTTCCTGCAGAACCGCGCCTACCTCGACTTCTACTACCGCGAGGCGTTCACGGTCGTCGAGATGGAGGCCGGCCCGTTCCTCAACGCCGTCTACGAGCTCGCCGACGCCGACCGCTTCCCGGTCGGCGAGGCCGTCAACTTCTCGCGCCTGCCGATCGACCTCGGGATCATCCACTACGCCTCTGACACCCCGTACACGCAGGCGCGCACGCTCGGCGCGCGCGGGCTCTCCTACTACGGGATGGACTCGACCTACGCCTCGTCGCTGGCGATCCTGCGGCGGATCCTGCGTCTCGAGGGCATCCTCAAGTAGGCACAGATGCGCCGGGCCTTCGTGATCGTCCTCGATGCCTGCGGCGTCGGCGCACTGCCCGACGCCCGCGCCTACGGTGACAACCCCGACTCCAACACGCTCGAGCACGTCGCCGCGCTCGCCGACGGACTTGAGCTGCCGGTGCTCGGATCGCTCGGACTCGGCAACATCGAGCCGATCGACGGTGTCGCGCCCTCCGCGGCACCGGTGCTGCACGGGCGGGTCGGGGCGCTCGGGCCCGGCAAGGAATCGGTCACCGGCCACTGGGAGCTGATGGGCGTGATCCCGCAGGCCCCGCTTCCGACCTACCCGCAGGGCTTCCCCGACGCGGTCGTCAGCGAGCTCGAGCGGGCCAGCGGCAGGCGCTTCTGCTGCAACCGGCCCTACAGCGGAACGCAGGTGATCGATGACTTCGGCGAGCAGCATCTGCGCACCGGCGAGCTGATCCTCTACACCTCGGCCGACTCGGTGCTGCAGATCGCCGCACACCACGACGTGATCGACGAGCCGGCGCTGCACGACCTCTGCGCGGCGGTGCGCGAGGTGATGCGCGGCGAGCATGCCGTCGGGCGCGTGATCGCACGGCCGTTCATCGGTGAGCCGGGCGCGTTCGTGCGCACCAGCGGCCGCCACGACTACTCGCTGGTGCCGCCGTCGCGTTCATACCTCGAGGAGCTGCAGGCCGCGGGCGTCCCCGTACATGGCGTCGGCAAGATCCGCGACCTGTTCGCCGGTGTCGGGATCGACACGAGCCACCCCGGAGCGACCAACCTCGCGGCGATCGCATCGGTGACCGAGCTGATGCGCACGCTCGACACCGGCCTGGTGTTCGCGAACTTCGTCGACACCGATCAGATCTACGGACACCGCCACGACGTGCCCGGATTCGCGGCGGCGCTGCGCGCGATCGATGACGCCGTCGGCGGCTGGCTCGAGCAGCTCGGCGACGATGACATGCTGGTGCTGACTGCCGACCACGGGGTCGATCCGACAGCCGACCACACCGATCACACGCGCGAGTACGCGATGCTGCTGGCACGCTTCGACGGAGACCGGGGCCGCCGCCACGACGGACCGCTGGCCGACGTCGGCGCAAGCGTGCTGCGCTGGCTGACCGGGCGCGACGCGCCCGAGCTGCCGGGCGAGCCGTTCAGCTGATCAGGCTTGGAACGGTGCGACGGCGCGGTGCTCTGCGTCGGTCGGATCGACCGACGTGCCCGGAGCGATGAACACGCGGTCACGGCCCTCGGCCTTGGCCTCGTAGAGCGCGCGGTCGGCGCGGGCAAACCAGGCGTCCGGTTCCTCGCCGGCCTGCGCCTCGGCCAGACCGGCGCTGACGGTGAACTCGACGGCGTTGCCCTGCCCGCTCTCACCGAGCTCGCGCAACGCGTCGAGCAGGCGTGTCGCGAGCCGGTAGCCGTCCATCGCGGATGTGCTCGGTGCGATCACGGCGAACTCGTCCCCGCCCAGTCGCGAGACGACATCGGAGCGGCGCGGGAAGCAGCGTACGAGCTCGCTTCCGATCGCCTCGAGCGCGCTGTCGCCGGCCTTGTGTCCGTGGCGGTCGTTGATCTGCTTGAACTGGTCGATGTCGACCAACACCAGGCACACCGGCTGTCCGACGAGCGCGCGCATCTGCACCGCGCGGGGCAGCTCGCGCTGGAACACGCCGCGGTTGCAGACGCGCGTCAGCGGGTCCATGTCGGCCTCGCGACGGGTGTCCTCGAGCTCCTCGTTGAGGACGTTGACGCGCTCACCGAGCTCGCGCGCGAGCTCGAACTGGCGGGCGCGCTTCTCGTCGAGCACGGCTGACAGGCGCTCAACGGTCTCGAGCGCCGTCGCCTTGAGCTCATCGGCGGGCAGTGCGATCGCGGCGCGCAGGCGGGCGAGCTGATCGGCGGCGTGCGCATCCGAGGCGGCGTCACCGACGATCGCGGTGGAGAGACGCTCGATCACAAGCCAGACCGCGTCACGAAGCTCACCGATCGAACGCGAGGAGGAGTCGTGGTCGTCGCGCACGTAGCCGACGACGTTGTGGCGGAGCCCTGGCCAGTCACGCTCGCTTGCGGGGCCGTCGCCGGCGCCGGGAGCGGCGGTCAGCACGAGCACGTGGCGGGCCCAGGCCTCGAGCTGGCTGCCCGCGCCCGAATCGGGGCTGGCCGTCTCGGCCAGCGCGCGCAGGATCGCCGCGACGGCGTCAAGCGCCGCGTTCGAGATCGGCTCGGGCTGATGTGTCTGCTCGAGCACAGTCCGTTCGGGCGGCGCAATCTCGGTGTGATGCAGATTCACATTCCTAAAATCGTCAAACCAAGCGTCGACTTGAGCCAATCTTCAGGAAAATCGTGGACCGCGAGGGCCGCGCAACGCTTTTTGCTCAGCACCGTCGTGCTTGAGCGGAGCCGAAGCAGGAGCAGTGGAATCGCTCGGGAACTCCTCCGGCAGCTTGAGTGGCCGCTGAACCAGGCGTAGCCTGCTTGCCATGGCCGATGGCGGCACACAGCACGAGCCCGAGGCAGAGCGCGACGACGCCGCGGCTCCTCCGCCTCCGCGCTGGAGGAGATGGCGGCGCAAGGGTGGCGGAGGCGGCACCGCGGTTCGGGAACCGCGCAGACCGAAGCCCGGCGGCGGAGCCGACGCCATCGCGATCGAGCCGGAGACTGCTGAGCCGACCGCTGAGCCTCGTCCCCGACCTGTCCGTAAGCCTGCCCGCCATAAGCAGCGGTCGCGCTCGCGTCGTTAGCCATCAGACCCTCACACCACTACTGCGTGGAGAGCGTCCTTCGCGTCGCCGTACAGGCAGCGCGTGAAGCCGCTCGCCCCACGGCGTGGCTAGCTCAGATCTGATGAACGCCGCAGAGCTTCGCGATTGCTGCCTCTCGCTTCTCGGAACCGAAGAGCAGTTCCCGTTTGGCCCAGACACCTCGGTGTTCAAGGTTGGCGGCAAGATCTTCGCGATCTCACGCCTTGCCGAGTACCCACTGCGCGTCAGCGTCAAATGCGAACCCACGCTTGCCGCTGAGCTGCGCAAAGCGCATCCGGCCGTGATCCCCGGATATCACCTCAACAAGCGCCACTGGAACACCGTGACCATCGACGGCTCTCTCCCGGACGAGATGATCGCCGACATGGTCGAAGACTCCTACGACCTGATCGTCAGCAACCTGCCGCGGGCGCAACAGCACAGGCTCGGTTGGCGCGTCGATCCGTAAGCGCGACGATCGATCAGGTGAGGCGTCTCGCAGTCCTGCTTGAGAACGCGCCGCAGATGCCATTTATGTGCAACAGAGTTCGAGTTGATCGGCGAGGCGCCGACGCACTCATCGACTCCACGCGGGCAAGTGCCCAGGCTCTGCTGCCAGCCGCCCAGGTCGGCGGCTGAGGCGGCGGCTCGCCTGTCCTAAATCGTCGCCAGAGGAGTCGCCGGCTAATGAAGCTTCGATCGGTGAATGCGATAGCGGCGGTGGTCGCTAATCACGCGGCGGTGGTCGCTAATCAGCGTTCGCGAGTCTCTCGAGGTGGGCGAGGCTCTCAAGAGTCAACGCGCACGCGTGAGCAACTTCGGCACCCTTCTGCTCAAAATGAGTGGCGAAGAAATCTGAATGCACCTCGTGCTCGTGGAAATGGTGCGGGGTCAGGACCAGCGACAGGACTGGCACGTCCGTTTCGAGTTGCACCTGCATGAGCCCACCGACTACTGCCTCGGCCACGAACTCATGACGGTAGATACCGCCATCCACCACGAGGGCCGCACCGACGATCGCGGAATATCGGCCGGTTCTTGCGAGGCGGCGCACGTGCAGCGGCAGCTCGAACGCGCCCGGGACCCGTACGACGTCGACGTGGTCGGCCGCCAACCCATGACCATCGAGCGCGGCGAGAAACGCGGCCTGCCCGCGGTCAAGGATCTCGTCGTGCCATGAGGCCTGAACGTAAGCGATCCGGTTGTGCTCATCCATTGGGCGACCTCCAGTTCGTGGAAGCCGAAGTCTAAGGACCTGTCGACAGTCCGAAGTCGCCGCCGTTGCGATAGCCGTCGGTCGGGTGGTCACATCTCGAAAGCGCTCGTCTGGCTCCTGGGTTCGCTTGGTGTTTTCGGCTCTGTGCGGTAGCTTCGCCGCCGGCGTGCCTGACGCTGGGCAAACACATCATCAGCTTCAGGGCGCCTTCGTCCATGTGATGAGAGGAGTCACCATGCCCAACAACTACGAAAACGAACGGTCCTTTTGAGCCGATGAGCAAGCGGCGCAACGGGTTCCCTTCAGAGGCCCGCGTCAAGCGCGGCGAGCGCAGCCTCAAAGGCGGCGAGCTTGAGCTGATCGAGCGACTCGGCAACAACGATCCATGTCCCTGTGGATCCGGGAGGCGTTTTCAAGAACTGCTGCCGCAACGGCGGTAGCTTTTGACGGCGTTGGCCGCGACTACTACGTCAGGCCATAGCTCGCGACACTGTCCTGTGACGGGCGGGGCAGTCATCAACAGCAACGCAACGACGGCCCTCCTGGCGTTATCGCGCTGCGTTGTCGCCCAAAGCAGCAGACTGCGTTCGGCGTGCGGGTTGGATGGATTGATGCGGTCAGCGGGTGGATAGCCATCGCTCATGACGTCGTCGTGCATCTCCTCTGTCGGCGTGTTGCGGTGGCCGGGTCGACGTCTGGCATCAGGTCGAGATCGCGTTCTGACGACACACATCCCTGAGCGATGATCCGCTCACCATTACCCGTTACGGTGATGGTTCTGGTGTTGGGTATCGCTGGCTCTGGCTGCGGTTCGACCGAACCTCGCTCGCTCTCCGGCACGGAGGCGGTGCTTCCGTCATGCAAGGTGGCGCGGCTGCGGTTGCGTGATGGTCCGTTCTTTGAGGGGATGACCCAGCAGACACCGTTCGCGTTCGTGCTCCGAAACGTGTCCACGGCCAGCTGCTGGTTGCGTGGGTATCCCCGGATCACTCTGCTCGGGCGAGCCGGAGATCGAGTTCAGTTCAGTTACCGCAACCGGGGCGATGAAGAACTTACCGGCGCATCCCCGGCGACCGTCAGATTGAAGCCGGGATCCGAGGCGTACTTCGCGATAAACAAGAACTCCTGTGTGACTATGGGAACGCCCGTGACCCGGCTCGTGCTTGCCCTACCAGAAGACACTGGCGACCTTCGCGTGACGCTCCCCCAGGAACCCGAGCTGACGCACTGCGGGCCGGGCGATCCAGGCCACACCGTCGACATCTCGCCGATCGAGCGCACCCTCGATGCCGTGCATGCTCCTCCGCCATCCCAGGCTCCGGCTCCTTCCCAAACAACCGCCTCCCCATCGGCAGTCGCGAAGTTCGTGACCCGAACCGGTCAAGCGATGCGCGCGCAGTACACGGCGAGCTACCGCGTGGCGCTGTTCAAATTCAATGGCCACATCTTTCGCGGACGCGTATTCGTAACGCAGACGCTTGCCGGCCGGTCGGTCTTTCGAGAGCAACCCGGGTTCTCAACCTTCGAACGGTCCTACGCCTACGAGCTGTTCACGGGCCACCCCTACTACGTCAACTGCGAGCTTCCCCGACCGCTCGCGAAGTGGTCATGCATGTCCGAGATCGGCGAGGGCATGGGCTCAATGTCCCAGCAGAACGACGCCGCGATTCCTGGGGCACTCACCGACGGGATGGATGAGGCCGTGTCCAACTTCGGAAGTCCCGCGCTGCTGATCCCGGCGCAAGCGGCCAAATACACCAGCCCGGTCCCTATCTTCCTCAGCAGCCGCGCAGTCAACGGCCGCACGGAACGCTGCCTGAGCATTGGCGACGCGGCCGGCGCGGTGGGACGGTTCTGCACAACGGCTCAGGGCGTCATCGTTTCCTACCGTCTAGCGACGCGCCAAGGCGACAACCCATACGCCTCTGCAGAGCTCGTCCACTACACGACCAAAGTGAATTCCCAAGCGCTGACTCCGCCGGCAAAGGCGTCTGTGCCCGGTCAGTGAACAGCCCGAGCCATGGATGGCAGGCGTGCGCCTTGAGCAAAAGACGGCTATCAAGCAACCTCGACACGA
>DATASU010000086.1:0-33501 GCA_036269095.1 Solirubrobacteraceae bacterium | reverse complement strand
TACCAAGTTGGCGTACAGGCTGGCATATGGATAGCGAAGGGACAGACATAGTCGACGCTTTCGGTGAGGGGTCAGCCGCTGTAGTGGTAGACGCGTTTGTCGCGGCTGTTCATCACGCCGAGTTCAGGGACATGCGCCTAGCGTGGACCTTATGCCACTTGGATCTACAAACCGAGCTGCTGACGCGATGCAAGCGTGACGCGGGAGTCGATGATGCGGAATGGTCGCCGTTTGCTGATTGGCTGCGTACGACTCTGCGCGGGGGCTGTCCGCCACTAGGGATCTATGACCTGAGCCTCGGTTTCCGCGATGGCATGACGCGCGTTACGTTGACGTCGGGCCACGCTGCGATCGAGTTTCTGTTGCTTCGCGTGGACGACATCTGGCGGGTTGTCTCCTATGTGCCAGCAGTGCCGGCCGATCCGAGCGAGTCGCACAGATGGGGGCTGAATTGACGGCGTCGACCTGGTTTACCGCGTTGCCGGCCGGCTGGCCTGACGCCCCGAAGATAGAGACCCTGCGCTCAGAGTTCGGTGCATCTGGGCCGCTTGCGTTCATCTGCATGCTGGCCGCATCGGTCGACCAGTTCTACGGCACAACAAAGGCCGAGCGGCGACCGGGAACGTTTGTGCTCGGCTGGCATCGACTCGCGCATTGGGCGGTCTGTGATCTGACGACCGCGCGGCGGATAGTGGCGCGCTGCGCCGAACTCGAGGAAATCCACCTAGAGCCGACCAGTGATGTGAGCTTCACCGCGACGTTTCACGATTGGCTCAAGTGGCATCCGGGGGCGGTTGATCCCGAAGCGGCAGAGCGTCAGCGGCGCTATCGCGCGAGACTCGCCGAACGGGCCACTCAAGGCGCTTCAGAGCAGCACTGACGCCTTACGGCGCGTGGGATGACCGAACAGTCCGGCGCACGGATCGAGGCGCGCAGATCGCCTTATGTTGCGTATCGCATAACGGCGTTACGTTGCGTCACGTAACAGGAACAGAAACAGGAATAGGAACAGGGACAAGCTAACGCTTGTCCTACTGAGCGGTTAGTTATATGGACGAAAACGACGACATCAACTCAAACTGCGTCGTCGATCCCGAAACTGAGTTCGACGCCATCGTGGCCGAGGCGGCACGTCGAGTGATCGAGAGGCTCGGTCTTGCTTGCGACATCGACGCGGCGAAGTACGCGGCCAACCGAGCGTACGAAGCGGCCGGCTGTGGCGTGACTTACAAATTCATCATTCAAGGTCCGCCGATGACGCCTGCTCAAGCCAAAACGCTGCGGTCACTGTGCGGGCGGTTCGACAACGTTGAGTATCCCGAGAACGCGACCAAGCAAGAGGCTCACGAGCTGATCAGCGATTTGCTGGACCAACTGCGAAGCCGTAAGCCACGCTGGCAGCAGTGACGCCGAACGCGGCACGGGCAGCTCGGGCGGGGCGACCATTGATCTAGACAGTGCTGGCGAGTTAGGCTCGTCTGGGGCTCGACCAAATACAGGGGAGGCAGGCTCATCATGACTACACCGCAACGGCTCGCGAGCGAAGACGTCATCATCAACGCTCCGCTTAGCTACGCCGGATCGGCACAGCGTATTTTCCGTATCAGGAGAGTGGCCGGCAGTAACCTGCCCGCGAACGTGGCGATCACTGCTTTGGCCGTCGTGCTCGTTGTTGCGGCATGGTTGTTTGTGACCGGCTGGTACATGACGTGGGGCCTGTTTTTGGTGCCGTACCGGCTGCTGCGGCGCGGGGCGAGGAAGCGGAAGGCTGAGGCGTTGCGTCATCGCGAGACACTCGGCGCGATCGGTGGCGATCCGCCTGCCGCGCTGGCTGCTGCTGCCGTTGCTCCTGCTGTGCTTGTCGAGGCGCCGCCCGATGTGCCGATGCTGGGCGATGCTTCGGCCGCGATTTTTGGTGAGTCGACGGTTGAGCCAAGCGTTGAGCGCGAGGGAGCATGACGACGATCGTCTGCTGACATCTCGCATACGTTGAGTGTTTGCAGCTAAGTCGCCGCAGCGAGATTCCAACCGTTCGGATCGGCGCGCTACAGACTCGCGGCGATCAAAGAGCTATTGCGCGGCGTGCTCGGCAGTCAGCCGAGCTGCGCGGATTTCCGGGGGCTCAATTATCTGCCTGGCGAGTATTTCTATCTGTGCGGCGGCGTCACGGATTGTCAGAGCGGCTGCAGCCATCTCGCGGCTGAGTTCATAGACGCGCATCTCGTCGTCTGTTCCGATCAGCTCGCCCGAGCGGGATGTCCCGACTGTTCCGCGCATTGATGCTTGTTTGTCGGCCGCGAGTTTGGCGAGCTTCGCCGCTTCGAGGTTGACTCCCGCGGCAATGAATGATGCGTCTGCCGAAAACTGCTCGTTGTGCATGGCGCACAGCTTCCCAAGCGCACCGGACGGCCGCTCCACCGCGTTGTGTTTGCCAATAATGCAAAGACTTCCGGAGCATTGACTCGGGAAGATTGCAGGGTTACGATCGGCGCATAACGAAAAGCCGGGGATCGGCGGCGCGTGAACGCCAATCCGATCCCCTCGACGGCGGGAGAAAAGAGCTCCTGCCGCCTTGCTGGCCGATGTTATGTGCCGGCGCGGCGGCTGTCGCCCGCAGGGGGGAAGTTAGATGTCATGCGTACTAGACGGTCAGCGCGAGGTTGAGGCGCTGACCAGCGCAACTGCCGCACATCAGTTGCCGCTATGCCAAGAGCCTGACGAGTTTCCGTACATCCAGACCACTCGCAAGCAGGCGGCGCGACTCGCGGACGCATTCCGCAAAAGGTCGAGTCGATGGCTTGATGATCCCGGCTTGCGGGATGATGCACCCTATGCGGCATGGTGCGCGCGGGTAGCCGAGCGGTTAGATCGCGACGGCCGACTGTACTGCTGGGCCAATATCGCGATTCTCAGCCGTCCGAACGACGCGGAGCCGTTTGGTCAGTGGCTCGCTACTGAGCTTTGGATACTCGCCGACGAGATGCAATCCCACCGCACCAAATGGTCTGCCGATCTTCGGCTGATCGTCGGTCGGCTTTATCAGGCATCCGCGCTGATCGGTGAACCGATTGCGTTGGCGATCTGATGTAAGCCACAGCACGTAACCAAACAGGTTTGTGGTTCCAGGGGCGCGGCTTTGGTCGCGTCCCTTTGTTGTTCTTAGGAGTTGGTCTCGATCCATCAATCATCAGACAAGACCAGCCGGCGACTCACTGCCGATGACATCCTGACCGTGGCTGAAGCTGCCGAGCTGCTCAAGATGCCGAGGTCGACCGTCGCTGACCATGCTCGACGTGGAGTGATCCCGTCACGGAAGCTCGGGCGTCGGCGCATCATCTTGCGGCCAGAGCTTGAGCGGCTTTTGCTGGACACGAGCGGAACCAACTGAGAGCCGCCCGTGATCGCAGCGCTCAAGTGGTAGCCAAAGGTGGTAGCCACGATGCCTAAGCCTATCGCGTGGCGCTTTGCCGGGGTGCGAAACCTGCGTATTTGCAGGCATTTGCCGATAAGGCGACGACCAGACTCGAACTGGTGTAAACGGCTTTGCAGGCCGCTGGATAGCCGCTCTCCCACGTCGCCAGGAGGACCGCAAGGTTAGCGGCCGGGCGGATGCTGCGCCCGACGGCGCCGGCCGGCCCGGATGCGGGGCTCAGACAGTCAGCAGCACGCCGTTGCCGCTGGGGTCGCGCACCATCGTCGTGCCGCCGGGGCCGACCTCGGTCGCGATGCCGGCGGCCTCGAGCCGCGCAAGCGCCTGCTCGACGGCGTCGACGTCGCCGAGCCGGACCTCATAGGCGCGCAGTCCGACCGAGCCGGGCGAGGGGCGCGAGCCGCCGCGGCTGTTCCAGGTGTTGAGGCCGATGTGGTGGTGGTAGCCGCCGGCGGCGACGAACAGCGCCCCCGGGTAGCCGCGCACCATCACGTCGAAGCCGAGCACGACCGCGTAGAAGCGCTCGATCCGATCTAGCTCCGCAACCTGCAGGTGGACGTGGCCGATGCGTGTGTCGGCCGGCATCAGGGCGTCGGCGCGCGCGTCGAGCGGCGCCGCCTCGAGCTCGCCGAGCAGGTCGTCGAGGTCGAGCGGCAGCGTCGCCATCGCGAGCTGGCCGTCGGCGTCGCGGCGCCAGCTCGAGCGGCTGCGGTCGTGGTAGAGCTCGATGCCGTTGCCCTCGGGATCGGTCAGATACAGAGCCTCGCTGACGAGGTGGTCGGAGGCGCCATCGAGGCGCCAGCCGGCCTGCGCCAGACGCACTAACGCGACCGCCAGGTCGCGCCGCGTCGGCAGCAGGATCGCGAGGTGGAAGAGCCCGGTCTCGCGCGGGTCGCGGGGTGAGGCCGCACTGTCGCCGGCGAGCGCGAGGAGGGGCGGCGACGAGCCGGCCGCCCCTCCCAGCAGAAGCGAACCGTCCGGCTGCTCCGCGGAGCTCAGCCCGATCACCCGCTCGTAGAAGGCGCGCGCCCGCTCGAGGCTCGCGGCCGTCAGGTGCACGGTGCCGATCGCGCTCGCGGCGGGCAGCGACGGCATGCGCTCGGTGGCTGCGGCGGTCACGCTGGTCACACTAGACCCCCGCGACCAGCCGATGGTGCTCGGCGATGCCGCGCAGCACATGCTCGAGCTGCTCGAACGTCTCCTCGTCGGTCAGCGCGCCGTTGTCATCGAACTTCTCGTGCGCGCGGGCGACCGAGAGCTCGACGTCCGACACGCGTGCTCCGGCGATGCCGAGTGCCTTGCGCAGATGGTCCTGAGCCCACATCGCGCCGTAGTCGGTCTTGCTCGCACCGATCACCGCGACGGGCTTGCCGTAGAGCGCGGCCTCGGGTCCGTAGGGACGTGAGCCCCAGTCGACGAGGTGCTTGAGCTGGCCCGGCATCGTCGTGTTGAACTCGGGGGTCGAGATCAGCAACGCGTCCGCGTCCTCGATCCTTGCCATCAGCGCCTCGACGCTCTCGGGTCGGTCGTCCTCGCGGTCCTCGTTGTACGGCGCCAGCGACTCGAGGCCATCGAGGATCTCGACATCGACACCCTCGGGCGCGTGCGCGGCTGCCGCCCGCAGCAGGCTCCCGTTGTAGGAGAGCCTGCGCAGGCTGCCGTTGATGGCAAGGACCCTGGTCATTACGCGGCCTTGACTGCCGAAACGCTGACGACGAGCTTGACCTCGTTGGCGACCAGCAGGTTGCCGTTGGGCAGCGTCTGGTTCCACACCAGACCGAACTCGCGGCGGTCGATCTTGCCCTCGACCTCGAAGCCGATGCGCTGGTTGCCCCAGGGGTCCTCGCCGTTCTCGGCGACCTCGCCGACGAGCTCGATCGGCTTGGTGGTGCCCTTGATCGTGATGTCGCCGGTCAGCTTGACCTGGCCGTCGCCCGCGGGCTCGGCGCCGGTCGAGCTGAAGCTGATCTGCGGGGCCTGGGCGGCGTCGAAGAACTCGGGCGACTGCAGGTGGCCGTCGCGGTTCTCATCGCCGGTGTCGATCGAGGCGACCTCGACGGTGCCGGTGAGCGTGAGCTTGCCGTCCGCGGCCTCAACGGTGCCGGCGAACGTCTTGAACTGGCCACGCACGGTGGCGATGCCCATGTGGCGCACGGCGAAGCCGACGTTCGAGTGCGACGCGTCGACGTTGTAGGTCCCGGCCTGAACTGCGTCTGCGGAAAGAGTTGACATGTGGTTCCTTTGAGTACTCGACAATTGAGCTTGCAACCATCAGCATACAGCA
The DNA here is from genome assembly GCA_036269095.1 of Solirubrobacteraceae bacterium. Classification (GTDB taxonomy): domain Bacteria; phylum Actinomycetota; class Thermoleophilia; order Solirubrobacterales; family Solirubrobacteraceae; genus Palsa-465. The sequence goes on along the minus strand of DATASU010000086.1, from coordinate 27,787 downwards.
AATGGTTGACCTGTCAACCATCCGTTTCTCGTGGGCGCCTCGCCGGGGCTTCGGCGCCCCTACTGGAGCGCCCCGCGACCGCGGTGTGGGCGCGTCAGGAGACGCTGCAGGCGCCGCCGTCGTCGCCGGACTCGCCGACGGTGCAGCTGCCGGCGCCGGGAGCCCCGGGCAGCCGACTGAGGAGGCCGGAGAGCTGTTCGAGCTCGGCGGCCGAGAAGTGGGCGAGGAACAGCCGCTCGATGCCCGCGACGTGCGTGCATCCGGCCTCGCGCAGCTTGGTGTAGCCGGTGTCGGTCAGGCGCGCGTAGGAAACCCGCGCGTCGCTCTCACACGAGACGCGCTCGATCAGCTGCTGGCCGACGAGCCCGTCGATCAGCCGTGTGATCCCCGAGCGCGTCAGCATCGTGCGCTCCGACAGGGCCGACATCGGCAGCTTGCGATTCTCCGCCTGCGCGAGGTACAGCAGCACCTCGTAGTCGCGCACGGTCAGGCCGTGCTGAGCGATCAGGTCGGCGTCGAGCTCGCGCACGATTCCGGCGTGGCTCTGGAGATAGCTGCGCCAGGCGTCGAGTGCCGTGCCCTCGAGTCGTGAGGTTTCGGATGCGACCGACATGTGAACGAGTGTAGTTGACAGGTCAACAGAGAATGAATGGGGCGTTTCACCAGTGGTCGCCGCGAAAAAGCCGCAGACAGCCGCGCCGAGCGGTCTCGATGTGATGGACTAGGCGGCGAGATGTCAGAGCCAGTGATCGCGCCGAGCTTCCGCGAGGAGTTCCCGGTACTCGAGCGCCTCGCGTATCTGAACGCCGGAACCGAGGGCCCGGTGCCGCAGGCCGCCGAGGATGCCGTGCGCGCACGCGTACACCTCGATCTGACCGAGGGGCGCGTCGGCCAGGCCTACTTCGAGGAGGTGCTCGAGCTCGCCGCGCTCGCGCGCGCGGGCTACGCGACCGCGATGGGCGCCGAGCCCTCCGAGGTCGCGCTCACGAACTCGACCACCTACGGCGTCAACACCGTGCTCGCCGGGCTCTCGCTGGCCGCCGGCGACGAGATCGTGACGAGCGACCAGGAGCACCCGGGCGTGCTCGTGCCGCTGCGCCGCGCGCAGCTGGCGCACGGCGTCAAGGTACGGGTCGTGCCGTTCGCGGAACTGCCCGGCGAGGTGAGCAGCTCAACGCGCCTGGTGGTGTGCTCGCACGTCTCCTGGGTCGGCGGCGAGATCATGGACGTCGCGGCGCTGTGCGCGACCGGTGTGCCGGTGCTGCTGGACGCGGCCCAGGCGCTCGGCGCGATCCCGGTCGACGTGCACGAGCTCGGAGTCGACTTCTACGCCGGCTCGGGGCAGAAGTGGATGTGTGGCCCCGAGGGCAGCGGCGCGCTGTACGTGCGGCCCGATCGGCTGCAGGAGATCGAGCCGCCGTTTCCGAGCTATGCGACCGTGGCCGATCACGACGACCCGCTCGGCTCGCGCCTGGCCGACGACACATCGCGGCTCGACGACGGATTCCCGAGCGCCGTGCGCAGCACCTGGGCGCTGGCGTCGATCGGCGTGCTGTCGGCCGCCGGCTGGGCCTGGGTACACGAGCGCGCGGCGGCCGGTGCCGAGCAGCTCGCCGAGCTGCTCAACGAGCGCGGGCACCTGGTCGCGCCGCGCGGGCGCTCGACGCTCGTCTCGTGGCGCGCCGAGGACGCCGACGCCGAGGTCACGCGGCTGCTCGCCGAGGGCATTATCGTGCGGAGCATCCCCTCCGCCGGGCTGGTCCGCGCCTCCGTCGGCGCGTGGACCAGCGAGGAGGAGATCGAGCGCCTGGCGCACCTGGCCTGAGTCAGCTGCCGGGCTTGGCCGGCGTGCTCGGCGTCACCGGGACCGCGGTGATCGTCGGCACACCGTTCGCGTCGCCGATCTGCTTGTCGGTGAAGGCCTGGGTCGAATAGCAGCTCGGGATCGGCGGTGCGATCGCGCCCTCCATGATCGCGACGTCGCCGTCGGGCAGCTGCTCGGCGGCGATCACGCCGTGGTAGCCGGGGTCGACCCACTTACCACCCGGCTCGAAGGTGAAGCTGTCGCTCATCGTCTCGTGGGGATTCACGAGCAGGAACGGGTTCACGGTGCTGCACCCGGCCTCAACCGGAATCACGGTCTCCTCGATGCCGAGCTGCTTGAACTTGGCGTTGAGCTCGGGGACCGCGGTCGCGAGGTCGTTGATCGTGAACGTGTAGCTGCCGTCGGCGTTCTGGGTCATCGCGTAGGCGGGCGTCGCTCCGCCCGTCGCCGCAAACGCGACGACCGCGGCGGCCGACACCGTCGCCAGCGCTGCGCTCCCGCCGACGAGCGCGCGACGGTTGCGACGCTCGGGTTCGACGGCCAGCGTCACGGCGTCGGCGCCATGTTCGTCGACCAGCCGCTCCCAGAGTCGATCCTCGAATTCGGTCATCGCTTCAGTTCCTTTCGTAGTTTGGAGTGCGCGCGGAACAGCCGCACGCGCAGCACGTTTGCCGAGACGTCGAGCACCTGCGCCGCCTCGGTCGGGGTGAGTCCGGTCAGGTCGACGAGCTCGATCGCCTCATGCTCGACTGCGGAGAGACGCCGGGCCGCCATCAGCAGCTCACGGCCGTCGCGCTGAGCGTCGATCCGGGCGGCGAGGTCCTCGATCTCGTCGTGTCCGAGCTCGAGCTGTCCGCCGAGCGCCTCGACCAGCTCCGAGCCCTGCGACGCTGCCGCGCAGCGTCGCGCGTAGACGGCCCGTGCGATCGCGATCAGCCAGGCGCGCGGGCTCCCGCTGCCCCTGTACGTGTGGGCGGAGCGGATCGCCTCGACGAACGTCTGCGAGGTCAGATCAGCGACCTCCTGTGGCTCGCGGCAGCGGCGTGCGAAGAACGCCGTCAGCGCCCCGACGTGGACTCGGTAGACGTCCTCGAAGTCGAGCCTCGATCGCGGACTGGTTGCCTTGCTCTGGGGCTCGATGCGGGCCGTGGTCACAGTCATTAAGTGCACCGCGAGCGCGCGAGCATTACATCGCTTCAGCAGCTCCAGGCGCGAACGAGCTCGGCCGCCGGCCGCTCCTGCGCCAGTGCGTAGGCCTGCCCGGCCCAGAGGTTGATCGCCTCGGGATCGCCCGCGGCGCGTGCGGCCGCTCGCAGGGGAGCGGTCAGGTGGTTGACCTGCGGGTAGGCCGAGGGCGCGTCGGCGTCGTGCTCGCGCATGAAGTCGTTGACGATTCCGCGTGCGCGCCGGCCGCTGAACGCGCGCGTCAGCGCGGTCGTGCCCGGCCGCGTCAGTGCCTCGCGATGCGGCGCGCTGGTGCCGGCCTCGGGGCAGCGCATGAACGCCGTGCCGATCTGTGCGGCGACCGCTCCGGCCGCCAGCACGGCGGCGACGCCGGGGCCGTCGGCGATTCCGCCCGAGGCGATCAGTGGCAGGTCGCTGACCCCACGTGCGAGCCGCAGCAGGCTGAGCAGCCCGAGCTCCCCGCGCCCGTCGATGTCCGCGAACGTCCCGCGGTGGCCGCCGGCCTCGGACCCCTGGCAGATGAGCGCGTCGGCACCGACACCGGCGGCGAGCACCGCCTCGTCGGGCTCGGTGACCGTCACCCACACGGCACTGCCGGCGTCCTGCAGAGCGCGCACGACCGCCGGTGACGGGCAGCCGAAGGTGAACGAGACGACCGCGACCCGCAGTTCGCCGACCACGTCGAGCTTCGCGTCCAGCTGATCGTCGTCGTACCGTGCGGCGCCCAGCGGGGCGCCGTAGCGGGAGGCAAGCGGCTCGAGCGTCCGCGCATACGCCTCGACGGCGCGTTCGTCGACGTCGGTCTCGGCGACGAGGAACAGGTTGACCCCGAGCGGCGCGCCGGTGAGCGCGCGCGTGGCCACGATGTCCTCGCGCAGCTGCGCGGCGCTGCGGTAGCCGGCCGCGATGAACCCGAGCCCGCCGGCGCCCGAGACCGCGGCCGCGAGCCGCGGCGTCGACGGACCGCCGGCCATCGGCGCCTGCACGATCGGGTGGGTCAGCTCGGGAAGCGCCTGTGGCATCAGCTTTCGCTCGTCAATGCTGCCAGAGCCTCGCGCGCACCCTTGGTCGGCGCGAGCGCGATCAGTCCCTCGTAGAGCTTGATCAGGGTCACACGGTCGAGCTCGCCGCTGCGAGCGCGGTCGCAATGCACCGACTGGATCGCCGCCTCGATCTGGAAGCGGCCGAGCGGCGCCCCGAGCGCCTGCGCACGGTGCAGCAGCGCCTCGCCCTCGGCGATCATGTCGCGGTCCCAGAGCTCGGTGTTCTGCTGATCGAGCGGCGGCCAGGGGTCCCCGACGCGTGCCGGCGCTCGCGATTGCGCCAGCGTCAGCAGCGCCGCGAGGCCCCACGCCTCCGGCTCGCTGTCGAGCAGGCTCGCGGTCAGCACCGCGAGCCAGCGGGCCTCGTCGGCGAGTGAGTCGCGGATCCGCTCCCGCTGGTCGAGCCAGTCGATCGCGTAGGCACCGTAGATCGCCTCGAGCACGGTCGGAAGCCGCGCAGGCATGTCGGCTCGCGTGGGCGTGCGGAACGGGATGCCGGCATCACGGATCCGGTGCTTGGCGCGCACCAGACGCTGGGCCATCGCCGCCGGCGCGACCGCGAACGCCTGCGCGATCCGCGCCGAATCGACGCCGAGCACCACCTGCAGCACCAGTGGTGTGCGGACCTCCGGATGGATCGCGGGATGGGCGCAGGCAAACAGCAGCTCGAGCCGCCGGTCCGGGATCGCGTCGGGGTCGGGGGCCGTGAGCGTCGCGGCGAGCTCGTCGTCGAGCGGCGCCGCGGTACGCCTCGCGGCCGAGCGCAGCAGATCACGGATTCGGTTGCGCCCGACGGTCACGAGCCAGCCCTCGGGGTTGTCGGGAACGCCGCGCTCGGGCCATGTCCGCAGCGCGGTCTCGAAGGCGTCGGCGAGTGCATCCTCAGCCAGGGCGAGATCACGCGTCGAGGCGGCAAGCACCGCCACCAGGCGGCCGTAGGACTCCCGCGCCGCACGCTCGGCGGCGGCGCGGGAGTCGGACCTGGCATCGGGCTCGCTCAGCGGACCGGCTGCGTGCCGTGCCATGCGCCGTCGACATAGCGGGTCGCGGTCGGCCGGACCTCGACGTGTCCCCAGGCGACCGATGGTGCGCGCCTGGCCCAGGCGAGCGCCTCGTCGAGGTCGGGCACGTCGATCACGAAGGTGCCGCCGAGCTGCTCCTTGCTGTCGGCGAACGGTCCGTCCTGGACGATGTACTCGCCGTCACGCTGGGAGACGGTGGTGGTGGCGTTCGAGCGTTCGAGCACCTCGGCGCTGATCAACAGGCCGGCGTCGTCGAGCGCTTCGGCGTAGGCCTGGAACGCGCGCATGCCTTGCGCCAGTGCCTCGGCACCGAGATCTTCGGCGGTCGGCTCGGGATAGTGGAGCAGAAGGGTGTATCGCATCGCTGCCGTCCCTTTCGTTTGGGTGGATTCTGTCACCGGGATGACGAACGACCGGCGGCCGAATCGACACGACCTTGTTGGATGATGCCGCACAGCCCTTGACGCTATGCCAGGCTCCGCCTAGCGTGGCTTTAGGCCTGCGCGGGGGTGCAGGCCGGGGGGATTTCGAATGTATGTGGAGGTGGGGTTGTGAGCCGTGCTCTCGGTAGGTGGGTTGCTGTTCTGACTGTCGCGATGGCTGCGCTCGCTGCGTCTGCCGGTTTGGCGTCGGCATCATCCGGTTTCAAGCTCTCGATCGCGCCCGCGCATGTGAAGCCGGGCGGATCGGTGACGATCTCGACGACGCCGCGCGAGTCGTGCACGCTCACGATCACGCTCGCGCGGAAGCCGTTCAGGCACGCGATGGCGAACGGCTGGACCAAGGTTGCGATGCCGCCCAAGGCGATCCTCGGGCGGGTTCCCGTCAAGGTGAACTGCGGCGGGCATGTCGAAACCGGTTCGTTCACCGTCAGCAGGTAGCACCGACCCGGACCCGTCAGTCGTCCCGCGCGGGCGGTCGCCCGCGCGGGCGAATGGGGTTGGCCTTGGCCGGCATCCTGCCGGCATCCTCGAGTGCGCGCCGCAGCAACAGCTCGATGTGAGCATTGAGGCTACGGAGCTCGTCGCCGGCCCAGCGGGCGAGCGCGTCGTGCACAGCCGGGTCCAGCCGCAGCGGGACCTGTTTGCGGTCGCGGCTCACGACTCGTGTTCTTGACTCACGTATACAGGGAGCCGGTATTGACGATCGGGGATGCGGGCTGATCTCCGCAGAGCACGACCATCAGGTTGCTCACCATCGCCGCCTTGCGCTCCTCGTCGAGCTCGACGATGCCGCGCTCGTCGAGACGGGCGAGCGCCATGTCGACCATGCCGACGGCGCCCTCGACGATCTGCGAGCGGGCGGCGACGACCGCGGTGGCCTGCTGACGGCGCAGCATCGCCTGCGCGATCTCCGGCGCGTAGGCGAGGTGACTGATTCGCACCTCGACGATCTGCACGCCGGCGATCACCATCCGCTCGGCCATCTCCTGTGCCAGCTGGTTGGCGATCTCGTCGGTCGAGCCGCGCAGCGACCGGCCCGCGCCGCTGGGATCGTCGTAGGGGAGGGTGGTGGCGACATGCCGCAGCGCAGCCTCGGCCTGGACCTGCACGAAGTTGCTGTAGCTGTCCACGGCATAGACCGCCTGTGCCGTGTCGTGTACCTGCCAGACGACGATCGCCGCGATCTCGACCGGGTTGCCGTCGGCATCGTTGACCTTAAGGTGGTTGGTCTCGAAGTTGCGCACCCGCACGCTCAGCGTGCGCCTGTCGGTCAGCGGCACGACACACCAGAGGCCCGGACGGCGAACCGTCCCGACGTAGTTTCCGAAGAAGCGGACGACCTTGGTCTGGCCGGGCTGGACGATCGCCATCGACGACGCGACCAGCACGGCCGCGAAGATCGGGATCGCGATCAGGCCCGGAACCGAGCTGCTCGCAAGCGGGATGCAGACGCCGACGCAGACGAGCACGAAAAGCACTCCCAACCAGCCGTTGATCTTCCAGGCGGCACGTTCGTGGATCTCGACTCGCGCGCCGGCGTGGCCGACAGGTTTTGCCGGCTCGCTTGAAAGTGGATCTGTTGCGCTCATGCTTCCCCCAGTTGTGTTGAAGGTCGAAGAAAAGTGATTTCAAAATGATATCACTTTTGGAGCGGCGTGGCAACCCGTGTGCCGCCCCGCGGTGGGGCGTCCGTATCCTCGATCCGATGAAGGCCGCTCGTAATCCTGAGTCTGTGCACGCACCGCTCGCGCGCTATTCGCACCAGATCGAGCTCTCGGGCCCCGAGCGTCTGCTGGTGATGTCCGGCCAGGTGGGGATGGGCCCCGAGGGACAGCTCCCGGAGACCGCCGCCGAGCAGTTCGAGCTCGCGTTGGCCAACATCAGGCGCAACCTCGAGGCCGCCGGGATGAGGCCCGCCGACCTGGTCAAGCTGACCCTCTATCTGACCGAGCCGGTGGCGCCCGAGCGGCGTGCCGAGTTGCTCGGGGAGATGTTGCAGGGACACGAACCGTGCATGACGCTGATCTTCGTGGCGGCGCTGGCCGGCCCGGCGCTCAAGGTCGAGATCGACGCCTGGGCGAGTACGGCTGGCGCGTAGCTGCGGCGCGTGTGCCGCTCGACCCGAGTCGGCGTCGCTCCATATTACGGTGAAGCTGGACGGTTGTCGTAACTGGTTGACGAAACCCTAAAGCGCCGGGCGGCATGACACGATGGACCGTGCCAGTGCGCCGACTTCTGACCGGAAGCCTCGCCACCCTGACTGCCGCGCTCGTCTTCAACGTCGCTGCAGCGAGTGCGGCTGATCTGCTCGTGCTCAACGGAGACCCTCCGGTGACGCTCTCCGGCGTGCAGTCATACGGGATCGTCTACGTCGATGGCGAGCTGCGGCTGACCGGCGATACGACGATCGACGCGGCGTCGATCTACTTTGGTCCCGACGCGCGGATCGACACCTGCTACGTCCCCGGAACGGGCGACGGGCAGTGTGCCGGCGGGCGCTCGGTGACTCTGCATTCATTGGGGCCGCTGACGGTCGCGACCGGCATCGATCTCGAGAGCGGCGCCACCAGCGGCCCCGGCGGCAGCCTCAGCCTCAGCGGCACGAGCGTCGCCGTCGGGGGACAGATCAACACCAGCGGCGACACGGATAACAGCTCAGGATCGGTGACGATCTCGTCGGCTGGCCCCGTTTCGACGCAGGCGATCTTCGCGCCAGGCGCTCCGGTCTCGATCAACGGGCACGGCACGGTTCTCGTCGGAGACAGCATTCAGACCCAGGGCGCGCGGGCAAGTACCCCCGCCAGCCCGACCACGCCGATGCAGGCGGGTGGTCCGGTCGCGATCAACGCCAACGGCGGTGAGGTCGATGTCGACGGCCCGATTGCGACGCAGGGGCAGGGTGCGCCCGGGGGCGGTGGCAGTGGCGGGCCCGGTGGCGCGGTCGCGATCGCCGGCGCCAACGTCCACACCGAGTCGATCACCACCGTGGGTGGTGGCAGCCAGGCAACAGGATCGGGCCCCGGCGCCTCGGGTGCGGTCAGCATCATCGCTTCAGGGACGCTTTCGATCGCCGGCACGGTCGATACCTCCGGCGCGAGTGGTGCGGGCGGTACCGGCGCCTCGGGCGCGACCGTCGGCCTGAAGGCAACCGGCGCGGCCGCGCTCGGCGAGGTCGACGCCAGCGGTGGGCCGGCGTCGGCAGGAGCGCCGATCACGATCGCGGCGACAAGCGTCTCCGCGGGCGATCTCAATGCCAGCGGCGGCTCGGGTTCGACGGACTCACGCTTCGGTGCCAACGCCGCGCCGATATCGGTTTCGGCGCCGCAGGGTGCGGTACTCGGGGCGCTGCTCGCCACGGGTGGCGACGGCGACGGCACGCGGAGCTCACCGGCGCTCGCAGGAGCGGGTGCCGCGATCACGGTCTCGAGCACCGCCGGATCGATCAGCGCCGGGCGCGCCGAGTCCACGGGCGGGGGCCAGGACGTCGGTCCGGGAACCAGCGGCGGCTCGATCTCGCTGAAGGCGGGTGACAACCTGTCGGTGGCCGGAGACGTGCGGGCGGACGGATCCGATGCCGGAGGCTCGGCGGCCCCACCCTGGAGCGGTGGCAACTCCGGCAACGTCTACCTCGCTGCCGCGACCGGGACCATGAACCTCGGCGGCAACACGAGCGCCAGCGGTGGCGCCGGCTCCAGCAACGCCGCCGGCAACCAACTCGGTGGCGCGGGCGGCGCGGGCGGGCACATGACGCTGATCGCTCACGCGATCGGCCTGCTCGTGTCGCTTACGGCACCCGGTGGATCGGGCGGAGGAAACGACGACGAGCAGGGCCCGGGAGGCCCCGGTGGATCGATCACCGCGTACACAGACGCACAGATCTTCAACAGCGAGCGGTGGGTGAGCACCGACGGCGGTGACGGCAACCCAACCGGAGCGGCTGGCAGCCAGGTCCAGAACTCCGCGCCCACCTCACTCAACGCGGACGCCAAGGGACTGATCGGTTTCACCACGCACAGCCCCAACGCGAATCGCTACGAGCTCGAGACGATCGCCAAGGGCGGAGCCGTGAAGGTGGTCGAGAAGACGACCAAGTCCGATGGGCTCCAGCCAGATATCCCGGTGTGCGGGACGGTCAAGCTGCAGGTCGTCGCGATCAGCGCGGGCGTCGGGTGGACATCCGACCCGTCGAATCCGATCAGATACACGCGCCCGGCATCCAAGACCCAGTCCTGCGCCGCGCCGCCGAAGCTGACCCTGCCGCGGAGGCTCGACACCACGCTCAAGGCTGCGCGGCGCGCGCACTGGGTCGAGACGCTGCGGCTGCGTTCCGCCGGCGTCGGCACCGTGCGAGTGAGGCTCACATACACGACCGCGACAGGCCGGCACGGCAGCGTTGCCACGAAGCTGACGTTCAAACGCGCCGGCCGACGGGTGCTGCACCTGACGCTGCCCAGTGCCGTTCGTGCAGCCGGATCCGGATCGGTCGTGCTGAGGGAGACCTCGCCGGACGGCAAGCATCGCAAGACCCGCACCGTGAACATCGAAGTGTCGGCGTGAGCCGCCGGCTGCGGAGCGTGCTCACATTGGCAATTGCGGTTGCGCTTGCGACGACAGCCGCGGGTCCGTCGCTCGCCGCGGCACGATGCGTGCGCGTGGGCGTCTACGCCGACGACCCGGCGCAGGCGCTGCCGGCGCTGAGGCGCAGCGCCGGCAGCGGGATCAGCGTGATCTCTGCCTACCTGACAGCCGGCAGGTCGCTTCCGGCCTCGCTGATCTCGGCCGCCAACGGTGACAACGCCGAGCTGCTCGTCAGCTGGGAGCCCGACGACGGATCCGATCGGGCCGATCAGCCCGGGCATCGCCTGAGCGCGGTCACCGGTGGACGCTACGACGCCTCGCTGCGGGCGCTGGTCGCGCAGCTCAAGCAGGTGCGCGCCGGCGCGATATTGCGGGCGATGCCGGAGATGAACACCCCATGGCACGCCTGGTCGGGAACCGTGAATTCCAACAGCCCGAGTGGCTTCATCCGGGCGTGGAAGCACGTACGCCGAGTCATCCACTCGATCGCCGGCGGTGCGCGGATCCAGATGCTCTGGGCTCCGTATGCCTGGAGTACGCCCGATGACGCCGCGAACGCGATCGCCAAGTACTTTCCCGGCCGCTCTGAGGTCGATCTGGTCGGAGCCGACGGCTACAACTTCGGTAACCGCGGGAACCTGACGTGGAGCGACCCCGGCACGATCTTCACCCCCGCCTACAGGCAGATCGAGTCGCTCGCGGACAAGCCGTTTTGGATCGCGGAGACGGGCTCGACCGCCGACGGTGGTGACAAGGCCGGCTGGATCCTGAGCCTCAGCACGCTGCAGTCGACGTCGATGCCGAAACTCGCGGGTCTGGTCTGGTATGACGTTGACGATCCGCTCGGTGACTTCCGGCTGCAGGGCAGGACTGTGATGAGTGCGTTCCGTGACCTCGTTGAGGAGGGTTGCCGATGAGTAAGCACGCGACCAAGCCCGTCGCCAAGCGTGGCGGCCGCATCACCTCTGAGACAGCGATGACAGAGGCGATGGTCGACCGGCTGTTCTGGCGCGCGGGCTTCGGGCCCAGCGATACCGACCGCAAACGCTGGACCGGCAAGACTCTCGGCTCCGCGGTCGACTGGCTGCTCAACACCCCGGCCGGCTACAGCGGGAGTCCCGGCACCGACCAGGGCAAGCCGCTGGACCCGACCGGCAATGACAGCGACCTGGTGCTGAGCTGGGTCGACCAGATGAACCGCGCGATCAACCCGTTCGTCGAGCGGATGACGTTCTTCTGGCACGGCCACTGGGCGAACTCGCGTGAGTCCGTTTCACCGCCGCAGCTGCTGATGACGCAGACGAAGCTGTTCCGCAAGTACGCGGACTTCGCGAGCAACCCGAAGGCGAACTTCCACGACATGGCATACGCGGTCACGATCGACCCCTCGATGCTGCGCTACCTGACCGGCGAGCTCAACGTTCGCGGCGCGCCGAACGAGAACTACGCGCGCGAGCTGATGGAGCTGTTCACGCTCGGGGTGACGAACGCCGCCGGCAAGCCCAACTACACGCAGACCGACGTCGAGCAGCTCGCCAAGGCGTTCTCGGGTTGGCAGATCAACGACAAGAACCCCAACGCGGTGTCCTCCTACTTCACCCAGTCGCGGTGGTACGACGGACCGAAGCTCGTGTTCGGGAAGTTCGAGAACCTCACCTCCGCGGACGCGGTCAAGCTCGTGCTCAGCCGTCCGGCACATCCCGGCTTCATCATCAACGCGCTGTGGAGCAACTTCATCGTCAAGCCGCCCAGCGCGGCGAAGCTGAAGTCGCTCGAGCGTCTCTACCTGAAGAGCGGCATGCGGCTCAAGCCGCTGATCCAGGCGATCCTCACCGAGCCTGAGCTGTTCGCGTCGCTCGACGAGCCGAACATGGTGAAGCCGCCGATCGTCTACGTCGTCGGTGCGATGCGGGCAATGAAGCTTCAGGTGAAGGACACGACCGCCTCGGACTTCCTCGATGCGATGGGGCAGCTTCCATACTTTCCGCCGACGGTGGCGGGCTGGCAGGGCGGCATCACGTGGCTCAACACCGACACCGCGCTCGCGCGGTTCTCGTTCATCACGACGCTCCTCGAACAGACGAAGATCAAGGACGTTGCCGGTGAGACCGCGGCGCAGGCCTACAGCCGGGCCTACACGGCGGTTGGCTCGCCGTGGTTGGCGCCCGACACGCAGAGGGAGATCAAGCGCTACGCCGCACGCGCGCAGCACGCGACGCCCGAACTTCGAATCAACCGCCAGATCGCGGTACGCGCGCTGATCCTGGCCGGACCGGACGCACAGGTGATCTGATGAGCGACGAGACGCAGAACCAGCCGGGTGCCGAGCGGACCGGCAGGACGGTGGGGGAGATCCAGGCGCTCAAGTGCGCGGACTGTGCGCGCTCTGACAGCCTGGTACAGGGAGTCGAGCCGAGCTCGCACGTGCCGATCCCCGCGGAGGCGCTCGCCGGATTCCCAGACGGTGTCCCGCGCCCGCCGGCCGGACGCCACAGCCGCCGTACGTTCCTGCTCGGCGGCGCGATCGGGATGGCCTCGATCTACTCCGCCGCGCATCTGAGCTGGGAAGCGGTGTGGGACGCGGCCGCTGCGCGTGCCGCAACGCCGTCGAACGACACGATCCTCGTGTGCGTCTATCTGAACGGCGGCAACGACGGTCTCAACGCGATCGTGCCGGTCTCGTCGTCCCAGTACCCGGGCTATATGTCGCAGCGCTCGAACATCGCGCGCGTGCTCGGTCCCTCCGGCGGCGGGAAGGTGGGCACGACCGTGATGGGCGGGACCGGCCAGAGCTTGGCGTTCGCCAACCCGCTCGTGTCCGGGACCGGGAACAACGGTGCCGCGGTCGGTCTCGACACGCTCTACGGCGACGGCTCGGGCGGGACCGGATCGGACCTCGCGATCTTCCCGGCGGCCGACTATCAGCCGGCGAACCTGTCGCACTTCGAGAGCCGCGATTACTGGTTCGCGGGCGCGCTCGAGGAGATGTCGACGGGCTGGCTCGGTCGCTGGCTCGACCGCTACGGCTCGAACGACAATCCGCTGCAGGCGATCTCGATCGACACGGCGCTGTCACAGTCGATCCTCACGGCCAGCGCGCCGGTCTGCGCGATCAGCAATCTGACCGATACGAGCTTCCAGCTCTCCGGTGAGAGCGCCAACCGGGACATGGCGAAGCTTGCCGCGGTCCGAGCCAGCCGCGGCAACGTGTCGCTCACGCGCGCCCGCGCCATCTATGGTGAGACCGTCCAGGTGTCCAAGCAGGTGAGCCATCTCAACGGAAAGGCGGGCGCTCCCGGCTATCCCACCAACTCGGACCTGTCGAGCAAACTCCAGCTCGCCGCGACGCTGCTCTCGGCCGGGCTCGGAACGCGCGTCGTGACGATCGATTGGGGATCGTTCGATACGCACGGTGACCAGATCACCTCACAGGACCCGCAGCTGTCGCAGCTCTCGCAGGCGCTGGCGGCGTTCAAGGCCGATCTCATCTCGCGCGGGATCGAGCAGCGTGTGCTGACGCTCGTCTACTCCGAGTTCGGACGACGGATCGGTTCCAACGACTCGCTCGGCACCGACCACGGCGCCGGCGGTCTGGTGATGGTCAGCGGTTCGAGCGTGCTCGGCGGGCTGGCCGGTGAGCACCCCGGGGTGCAGGGCGACGCGAACGACAACCTCGTCCCGATCACTGACTTCCGCAGCGTGTACCAGGCGCTGATCGGTGAGTGGCTCGGTGGGGATCCGACGGCGATCCTGCCCAAGGGCCCGTTCCCCGGGATCGCTCGCTACGACGGGCAGACGAGGCTGCTGAAGTGACCGGCCGGGCGGCCGTGGCGGTTGGGATCGCGGTGCTGGCCGCGGCGGCCCCGGCCGGCGGCGGAGGGGCGCTCCGGCGACACCGGCTGATGCTGCCGACGCCGCCGCTGCCGCACAACCTGACCGTTGACGAAAGTGAGTGGCAGGTCGTTCCCTCCGAGCGTGTGGTGGCTGCCGGCACCGTCACGATGCAGGTGTACGACCGTGGGCAGGACGCGCACAACCTCACGGTGCAGGGCCCGATCACCGCGAGCGGCGCCGGCACGATCCGGGGTCAGGTGTGGTTGCAGTCCGGAGGCTCGACGACGCTTGTCGCGAAGCTCTCGCCCGGGCGGTACAAGCTCTACTGTTCGATGTTCGCGGGCACTCCTCAGTCGCACGAGGCGATGGGGATGCTCTCCTCGATCACCGTCCGCTAGCCGATCGGCCGGCACATCCGAGCCGCACTGACGTCGTGCGTCAGTGGTTTTCACATCTCGTCCGCGTTTGGTCATACGTTGTGCAGCCACCGTTCCGGGATCAGGGAGAAGTGGCGATGGCCGAGTATCAGATCGTCTGCGTCAATCGCGTTCACGGAAACGGGCACATCACGCACGTCGGCATCCAGGGACTGCCCGGTGTCTGGACGGTCGCTCAGGTGCGGGCGAGCATCGGGCGTGGCAATTCGTTCTACACGGTGAGCCCGTCCACGCGCGCCGTCGCCGGGGTCGAGCCCTACGACCTGCTGCAGCTCTCGCGGACGATCGAGACGATTCGCTCGGCGAGCGACGCGATCGCTGACAACAACCTCGACAGCCTGCGGGCGTGCAGGATGCGTTGAGCCGCTGATCGCAGAGAACGAGTGTGGTGGGGTCTGGTGACCCCACCACATGCCGTGGGCAGCGCGACCGGCGCTCCAGGTGGGGGTTGGATTCGCCGGCGGGCCTCGTTGCGCGTCTCGCTCGGGTGAGCGAGCGCGGCGTGTTCACTCCCTACCTCAGACGCCTCGGCGGCCCGGTTCCTTCCCGACGAGTACCGGCTTCGGGTCTCGCCGGTGAGACGTGCGACCGCTGAGAGCTTCGAATTTCCCCGCGGCTGGCCACCGCGTAGGAGGATCGGTCCTGGTGAGCGCACGCATGAACCGCGGGAAGCGTTCCGCGCCCCGGATCGCCGCCGTGATGCACCGCGACACGACGCCGAGTTCCGCCGGCGCCGCGGCGCTGCTCGCGGCCGCCGCACTCGCGCTCGCTCTGAGCAGCTGGGGAGCGGCGGCCCAGGCCAGCGTTGGGCCGGGGTGCCAGACGATCGCCGGTCACGGTTCGGCTCGATCTGGCGCGACGGGATCGTGGCCGTTCCCGAATGGGAACGTCGCAAACACGCGAGATGCCGCCGGCTCGCGGATCTCCTCGTCGAACATCGGGAAGCTCGCGCAGGTCTGGGCGTTCAAGCTGACCGGGAAGGCGACCACCGGTGTCAAGCCGTATGGAGCGCTGACGGCGAACCCGATCATCGAGGACGGCATCGTATACATCCAGGATCTCGACTCCGACGTCTACGCGCTGTCGCTGGCGAACGGGAAGCTCGTCTGGGAGTACCGCTGCGACCAGCCCGAGAAGAGCGGGCCCGGACCCAACGGCGTGGCCGTGAGCGGCGGGCGCGTATACGGGCTGACCCCGACGGCCTCCTTTGCGCTCAACGCTCGTAATGGCCGCGAGCTCTGGGTCAACTCGGGGCTGTTGCATCGAGGCGAGGGGACGTTCGGAATCCAGCCGCAGGCGGTCGGTGGACGCGTCTATATCGCCAGCCAATACGGATCCGGCGCCGGAGGCGGCGTGCTGATGGCGCTGAGTGCCCAGACCGGCAAGCTGCTTTGGCGGTTCGCCACTCTGACTGGGCCAGACCCGGGGGTGAAGGCACTCGGGGTCGGCGGCGGGGGCGCCTGGGAGACGCCGCTCGTCGGCGCAGATGGCTCGGTGACCTACGGGATCGGTAACCCGTACCAGACTCCCGATGCGGCGATTGCAGAGCCTGCGCGTCTGCTCTACACCGACAGCGACGTCAATCTCGACGCCGCGACCGGAAAGCTGCACTGGTATTTCCAGGCCGTACCGAACGACTTCAAGGACTACGACCTGCAGACATCCCCGATCGCAACCGAGGCGGGCGGCACCGCGGTCCTGCTTGCAAGCGGCAAGATGGGCTACGTATACGAGCTCAACGCGAGCACCGGCAAGCTGCTCTGGAAGGTTCCCGTTGGCAGGCACAACGGGCACGACAACGATTCGCTCAACGCGCTCGAGCACCACAGCACGATCAGGGCACCGCTCACGATCCTTCCGGGCTCGCTGGGCGGCGTGCTCACGAATCTCGCCGTCGCCGACAACAGTGTCTACGTCGCAACGCTCGATGTGCCGCTCACCTACGCGAGCCTGAAGCTGCCGCTCGCCACAAAGGGCACCGGTGTCGCCAGCGGTGAGGTCGAAGCGCTGAACCTGACGACCGGCAAGGTCGAATGGGACCGCAAGCTGGCGCAACTGCCGCTCGGCGCGATCACGGTGTCCAACGATCTGATCCTGACGACGCTCTACGGGGGCGAGTTGCTCGCGCTCAATCGCAGCACCGGCGCGAGCGTCTTTGAGCGGCGGCTGCCTGCGGCCACCAACTCGCCGATCGCCGTCGCCGGCAAGACGGTGGTGGTCCCGGCCGGGGCACCGACGACGACGACCGGCAGGCGCAATCCGCAGGTCGTCGCCTACGCAGTTCCCTGAGCAGCCGGCGGGACGACCGGAGCGGGCGGTCCAGGCTTTACGCTGGTGCGCATGACCGACGCGGAATCGTTTCCACTCTCACTTCGTGCCTCGGACGCCGAGCGCGAACGCACCGCCGACCTGCTCCGTGACGCGATGGCCAGTGGACGCCTGACGGTCGAGGAGCTCGAGGACCGAACGCGGCTTGTGTTCGAGGCGAAGACACGGACCGACCTGGAGCGTCTGATCGGTGACGTGCTCGTGCCGAGCGATGACGATCATCCGGTCGCGGCGCGGCAGCCCCCGGGGCTGGCTCAGCCCGAGCGCACGCACGTCCTGCGCGGCGCCGAGGGCACGCATCGCGTGCTGTCGATCCTGGGCGGTGCCAAGCGCACGGGCAGATGGCGGCTCGCCGCTTCGTGCTCGGTGATCAACGTGTTGGGCGGCAGCGAGCTCGACCTCAGCGACGTCGAGCTCAGTGAGGACCGAGTCGAGTTGAAAGTCATCAGCGTCCTCGGCGGCGCCGAGATCACATTGCCACCGGGGCTCAACGTCGAGGTTTCCGAGACGGCGATCCTCGGCGGCAATGAAGTCGACATTGCGACCGAGCAACCCGATCCGGGTGGCCCGGTGGTGCACCTGCGACTGGTCTCGATCCTCGGCGGTACCGAGGTCCGACGCGGCCGCAAGCCGTCCCGCTGATCGCTGACGCTCGCTTCCAGGCCCGAGCGGGCCGGTGCTCATTCGACTCCCGCATTGTGAAAGCCGTCTGATCACGCGAGCTCCGTCGACTCCGCTTGCCGAATCTGCTCGCCGGAACTCGCGTCAGCTCGGTCGCGACGCCCGCTGGCGATAGCTGGCGACGTTGGCTCGGTTTCCGCAGGTCGCATACGAGCACCAGCGGCGAGTGTGGCTGCGGGTGCTGTCATAGAAGACGCGCCGGCACCGAGCACATGCTCCGAGTCGCCTCCAGCGTCCGGCGGCAATCGCGTTGGCCAGCCGGTCGAGCACCGCGACGATCACGACATCCGCCGGGTCGTCACGCGCCGCCTGCAGTCCGAAGCTGGGACCGGGGATGGCGTGCAGGTGCATCGCCGCCGTGGCGGCGACCTCGTTGACGGCAGTCCATGGCTCGGGGCTTGCCGGATCGTCGACGGCGCTCATCAGTGCGTCACGCAGCTTCACGAGGCGCGCCGTATCTGATTGGGATAGCGGCCGGCCGTCGTAGCCGAGGTCGCAGTGTGAGAGAAAGCTCGCGGCGTGCGCAGGGGTGTCGAAGCGCTCGGGGCGCTTGGCACCGGCCCGCGAATTCAGGAAGTCGATCAGCCCGTGCAGCTCACTGGGGGTCCCGGCGTCGTGGGCGGGAGGACCGTCCGGCGGAATCGGGGTCACGGGCCGATCTTACAACATGGTCGTAGGCCAATAGCCCTTTACAGGGGGGCGAGGTGCTGTTATCAACTTGCGTAAGTGGCGTAGTGCAATAGACACATACTCTGGACTGGGAGAAACAGGGATGCTCGAACAGCAAGGCTGGGTGACAGGCTCGGGGATCGTGCACGTCGCACGACGGGTGTTGGGGGTCGTCGACTTTCCGGGGTCCGGGCGCTGGGCCGTAGCCTCACTGATCAACTCCGCCGGGACCGGGCTGCTGCTGCCGCTCTCCGTCCTGTACTTCACGATCCATGTAGGTCTCTCTCCGGCATCGGTCGGACTGGGTCTGACGATCGGGGGCCTGATCGCGCTGGCGTTCGTGCCCGTTGGCGGAATCGTGATCGACAGGTTCGGCTCCAAGCCCGTGCTGCTCGGCTGCTGGGGCTGGGCGGCGGCGGCCTATGCCGGCTACGGCCTCGTCGGCAGTTGGGGTGAGTTCCTGGTGGTCGTGACGGCCGCCGAGATCGCTGCGGCGGTCTCGTCCACGGCGGGCAAGTCGCTGCTGGCAGAGCTCGCGACCGGAGCGGACCGGCTCAGGTTGTTGGCCTCGCAGCGGTCGCTCGGCAATCTCGGCTACGGCGTCGGGGGGGTGCTGGCCACGGCGGCGCTCGCGATCGGCGGGGTGGCTTACGACGGTGTGGTCTACGGCGACGCGCTCACGTTCGTGGTCGCGATCGTGCTGGTCTGCGGTGTGCCTGTGCCGAGCGGGCGGGCGCTCGCCGGAGAACGCCGCGGCACCGCGGGCGGGCTGCGGCTGGTGTTGGCGGATCGGCGCTATCTCGCGCTCTCCGCGCTCGATTTTCTGACGACCTTTCAGGACGGTGCGCTGGCGGTTGCGTTACCGCTGTGGGTGGTGCTGCACACGCAGGCGCCGCGAGCCTTGGCCGGGATTCTGTTCACGATCAACACGGCGGTCGTCGTGCTGTTTCAGGTGAGGGCGACCGCCGGTGTGAGCTCGATCGCGGATGTCCCGCGGACTTATCGGCGAGGCGCGGTGGTGATGGTCGGGTGTGCGGCGGCGTACCTCTCCGCGCACTACGTCGGCGAGGCGGCTGCCGTCACGCTGCTGGTGGTCGCGCTGGTGCTGCACACCGCGACCGAGATGTTCGTGTCCGCGGGGGAGTGGACCGCGAGCGTCGAGCTCGCCGACGATGCTCATCGCGGGATCTACCTGTCGATCTACCGTCTCGGATACTCGGTGCAGGACGCGCTCGCGCCGTTGATCGTCACCACGCTGCTGGCGATCGGAACCGTCTGGCTATGGCCTGTGCTGGCACTGGCCGTCTGCAGCGGCGCGCTGGCGAGCGCCGTGATCGCCGGTCGGGTTCGATGACTGACACTGCGTTTCTCGTTGCTCTGCGATCGGGGCAAAGAATCGCGGCGCGGAGCCCGCAGATCATCATGCGACCGGCTCCACCTGTCGCGCGGGCGGGATGACTCGCTATCAACCGATCGGATGACCCAGGCGCGGACCGACATCGGCTCGATAGCACCTTCGTTGCAGCCGTTGGTCTGTAATCAGAACGGTTGGCTCGAGATCATCGTCAGCGCGACTTCGCCAACGAGTGCGGCCGGCACCGTCAGGGCCAGCCAGCCGATGTCTCGCCAGCTGCCGCGGTTGAGAATCACGGCGAGGCTGAGGCCAATGCTGATCCACAGGACCGCCGCGGTGTAGTAGTGCAATTCGTGGGCGTAGGACCAAAGGCCTTCGCTCAGGAAGGATGCGGCGAGCACCGACGCACCCAGTCCTCGAAGGCGCGCCGCTGAGCTGCGCCAGAGGTTGCCGGCTGCCCCGAGGAGGGTGCCGCCGAGTGCCGCGCAGGCCAGCCAGAAGATGACGATGCCGCCTCCCGCGGCGAGCCCGCGGAGGTGCGCAGTCGTGTAGTAGCCGGCCAACTCGGAACCGCAGGCGAGAAAGCCTAGGAGTGCTGCGCGCCGCCCCGACTCCATCAGCGCACCAGCGAAGAATGGCAGCACAAGCCAGGCGCTCACGGAGTTGACAAAGGCGTTGAGCGTGATGCCGACCCAGCCTTGTCCGAATGAGGTGAGAGATCCGAGTCCCGCCCCGATGAGCAGCGAGCCGAGAGCTCGCAACAGAACACGGTCCGGGCTCAGGGCGGGGCGCGTGACGGGTGCTGAGAGGCTCATCCCGGCGGCCTCAGTAGACGGCTATTGGGGTGTGGTAGGCCGCGAACCGGTAGACGAACGCCGCCTCCGGCGCCGGGATGCGGATGCACCCGTGCGAGGCGGGATACGCGGGTACGACCGAATAGGAATGCAGCGCTATGCCGCCGTTGAAGTAGCTCGCGTACGGGAGCCAGACGCCGTAGGGATGCGACCAGGAGTTCGACTCCTTTCGGAACACCGAGTAGCTGCCGGCCGGTGTGGTGTATCCCGGCTTGCCGCTCGAGGAATGCACCGCGCGGACGACGTGCCCGTTGTCGACGAGCAATGTGACCCCGAGCGCCCGGTAGATCTCGATCACGCGCCCGTTACGGTGAGTCCGCGGCAGCGGGGCGGACGCCGTAGGCAGCGCCGCACGTGTCTTCGGTCCGATGGTGCCGTCTCGCTGCAGACCCTGCCAGGCCTGGAATGCGACGAGTGCCTGCGAGGTTCTGTAATCCCAACGCCCGGTTACGGCGCCTGCGGGCAGGTACCTGAGCGCGACCAGTCGCTTCTGGACAGCAGCAGCGCTGTCCCCTGTGGGCTTCGAGGAGCGCGAGCCCGACACGGTGGTCGCGGTGACCGGTGCGGCGAGCCCGACTCCGCCGTTCGCGGTGACCGGTGCGGCGAGCCCGACGCCGCCGTTCGCGGGCGCCGCGGCGGCGACGGCCAGCGACGGCGTCAACAACGCCCCCTTCATCGCGGCCGCGAGCAACCAGCGCCGGCCATGGGTGACCGATGTGTGCGCAGCCCGTTTCATCGCTGAGTTCCGTGAAACTTCAGTCGCGGCCGCTGGGTGTGCGACGACGTCAGAGGAGCCGCGGGTGGCGTAAGCGGCATCGCAACCGCCTCCGTGAGGCTCGGATCAACGGCTTCCAGGCGGGTGCGCAGCGCGGCGTTCTCGCGCCTGAGTCGCGCGGCATCGCGGCGGGCCTCGGCAGCTTCAGCTGCCAGCACCGGCAGCGCGGAGCGGAGAGCTCGAATGCGGTCGATCAGCACTTCGCTTGGATATGTCGCTTCTGTTGCCATCTCTTCATCTCCTTGGATCGAGCCCTCTCGAGGGCGATCCGGTGGCCGAGACACGAAGGCGTCGCGGCTGATTGACGATGTAGAGCAGCCTCTCGAATGCGGCGCGCGCTGTCGCCGTGGTCAGCACCAATTAGCCGTGGGCGCCACCACGAATCTGCAAACCCCTGCTAGCTGCAATGCGCAGGCGCAGCGGCTATGCGAGCCTGATCGGATGGCGCTACGAGTGCTTCTGGTCGACGACAATCAAGAGTTCATTGACGCCGCAGAGCGGCTGCTCGGAGCGGAGGGCATGGCCGTAGTCGGGACTGCGCACACGTCCGCGGAGGCAGTTGCGCTGAGTGCCAGCCTCCGGCCTGACGTCGCGCTAGTTGACATCAAGCTTGGCGGCGAGAGCGGGATCGACCTCGCTCGCCGGCTGGTCGCGGGGACGGATCTCGCTCAGCCGCGGGTGGTGTTGATATCGACCCACGCCGAAGAGGACCTGCGTGAGCTGATCGAGGCCAGCCCGGCTGTTGGGTTCGTGGCCAAGTCCGCCTTGTCGGTCGACTCGATTCTTGCCGCCCTCGGTGACCGGTGAGGCTGAGCGCCGCCGGCGCAGACCGGTGTCAGCGGGATTCGAGGTAGCGGAGCACCGCCTGCACGCGGCGGTGGTTGTCGGAGCTCTCGGGAAGGTCGAGCTTGCTGAGGATGCTGCGAATGTGCTTCTCGACGGTTCCCTCCGTGACCCAGATCCGCTGCGCGATGCCGCCGTTGGAGAGACCTTCCGCCATCAGTGCGAGAACGTCTCGCTCTCTGGTCGTGATCTCCTCCAGCGGGTCCACTGCGCGCCGGCTCGCGATCAGCTCCTGGACCAGGATCGGGTCGACCGCCGAGCCGCCGGCGACGACACGTTGGAGCGTCTCGATGAAGCCGTCGACGTCGGTGATGCGACTCTTCAACAGGTAGCCGGTGCGCTCGCCCGCCGCGAGCAGATCCATCGCGTGCTCCACGTCGACGTAGGCGGAGAGGATCAGGATCGCGATCTCCGGGAACTCGGCGCGGATCGTGCGGCTCGCGTCGAGACCCTCGGTCCCCTGACCGGGCGGCATGCGGATATCGACGATCGCGAGGTCGGGCGTGTTGTTGCGAACAGCTGCGAGCAGTTCTGTCGCGTTGCCGCACTGGGCCACCACCTGCAGGCCCGCACGATCCAGCAGCGAGGCGAGTCCCTCTCGCAGCAGTACGTCGTCCTCGGCAACTACAACCCGGATGGCAGGCCCGTCCACGGGTGAGGATTATGCTCGTTAGGCTGAGCGGCGTGCACCTGTTGGGGCGGCTTGTCAGTGCTCCGTCTGAACGGCGTTCTCCGGCCCGGCGACTTCGGGGCTATGCCGTCGCGATTGCGGGGCCGGCAGCGGTGACGGCAGTTGCGCTTCCGTTTCGTTCGCACCTGGGGCTCGCGGGTTTCTTGTTGTTCACGCTGATCGTGGTGCTGGCGGTGGCGTTGCGCTCGGGATTCCTGCCTTCGCTGGTGTCTGTGATTGCCGGAGTGCTGCTCGGCGGGTACTTCTTCATCACGCCCTATGACAGCCTGCGGGTCTATCTGCGCGTGAGCGACGTGCCGCTGATCGCCTACCTGATCGTCGGCGCCGTGCTGGGGCTGCTGGTGGATGAGCTGGCCAGGATCGCCGGAGAGCAGCGTGAGTTGCGTAGTCAGGTTGCTGCATCCCGGGTCCGCATCGTCGCGGCCGCGGACGAGGCTCGCCGGCGGATCGAGCGTGATCTCCACGACGGCGCCCAGCAGCGGATCGTCGCACTGACACTCGGCTTGAAGACCGCGCAGATGGCGGTGCCGACCGACTTGAGCGAGCTGTCACAGGAACTCTCGACGATCGCCGCCGGCCTGTCCGGTGTGACCGATGACCTGCGTGAGATGGCCCGCGGAATCCACCCGTCGATCCTTGCCGAGGGTGGCATCGTCCCGGCGCTGCGAACTCTCGCACGCCGGTCCGTCGTTCCAGTGGATCTCGAGCTCGATGTGGACGGCAGGCTTCCGGAGCAGATTGAGGTCGCGGCTTACTACGTGGTGTCGGAGAGCCTCACAAACATCGCGAAGCACGCCCAGGCCTCGCGCGCACGACTCAGCGCGACCTCGGGAGCGAACGAGCTTCGGCTGCTCGTGAGCGACGACGGACGTGGGGGAGCGGACAGCACCGCTGGATCCGGCCTCATCGGCCTGCGGGACAGGGTGGAGGCACTCGGCGGCAGCATGTCGATATCCAGCCCGGCGGGCGCCGGGACAGCCATCGAAGCGGTCTTCCCGCGCCGGACGGAAGCCGGCTCGACTTCACCGGTCTCGGAGAGCGACAGCGGCGCCGGGGGCCCGCTTCGGGGGGCGTCCTAGTGGTGTATCGCGGAGGCCAGGTGGATGCCGGTCGAGAACACGTAAACGAGGCCAAGAAGGTTGCGGAAGCGATTGACGCCGTGGAACAGCTCCTCATAGGCCCAGACGGTCATCGCGAGATATGAGACGGCCAGCGCATCGTCGTGCGGCAGGCCGTGCAGCCGTGCTGCCGCCTGACCCCCGAGGAAGGCGAGGATCAGCGGCTCGTTCGGGAACTGAATGAGCGGATACCGGCGCGGCCAGGTCAGGCCGGTCAGCCATCTGTATCGAGACCGTAGGCTCTGCAGCGCTGGCCGCTGCGCCGTTCGAGGCACCGTCGGTTCGGATCCGTCAATCACGTCGCCGGATGGATCGGATGCCTCCATGCTTACAAGGACGCGGATAGCCGCCGAACCTTCCCCCGGCCCGGTGCGACGACCGCGATGGCACCCAAGGACACGCGCGGTTGGGGGGATACGCTCACCTCCGTGATTGCGCTGCGGTCCATGACATCCGCGGACCTTCCGTCCGTGGCACGTTGGCTGCGCGAGCCGCACGTCGCCAGGTGGTGGCTGGAGGGCAGCACCGCCGAGGCCGAACTTGACGAGTTGCGGGCTCGCCTCACCGGGCGCGGTGATCAGACAACGCGGATGCTGCTGATCCTTGAGCACCAAGGCCCCGATGACCTGAATGCATCGCCGATCGGCTGGTGTCAGTGGTACCCATACGACGCTTATCCGATCGAGGCCGAAGCGATCGGTGCGCATCCTGGGGACTGCGGCATCGACTATGCGCTCGGGGAGCCGACGGCGATCCGGCGCGGGCTTGGCACACAACTGATAGCGGCCCTCGTCGTTGAGGTCCGCCGTCACCATCCGGGGTGCGGGATCGTGGTGGATCGACGCGAGCAACAGCGCGTCACGCAGAGTGCTCGAGCGCAACGGCTTCTCCCTGGTCGCGATCCGTCCAGTCACGACCGAGCTCAACAACAACCCGATGGCGATCTACCGCCTCCCCGATCGGCCCGATGTCGGTGCCTCACGAGACGGCCTTGGCGATCGTGATAGCTCCCGTGGCGAGAAGAAGTAGGTCGACGACCCAGACGAAGTGAGTGGTCCGCATCCGTGCGCAGATCCACGACCCGAGGGCGATGCCGATGACGCACGACAGCAGCGACACGGCGGCCAGCGTGATGTCGAAGACGCTGATCAGCCCGGCCGCCGCCAACAAGAGGATGCCGATCCCGTTCGAGATCATGAACGCGGCCGAGATCGTCGCCCGAAAACGGTCGTCCGCGAGACCGGTCCGGCGCAACTCGTATACGAGCGGTGGCCCGTTGGTGGCCAGCGACGTGCTGAGAACACCGCTGGCGACCCCGAGCGCGACAGTCCGGGACGTGTTGGCCGCCGCGGGCCGGTTCAACCAGCGTGAGGAGACAATGATCCAAGCGGCCGCGATGCACACCACGACGCCGAGGGCCAGACGCAGCGCGACCGCGGAGACCGCGCTCAAGATCACCACGCCAACGGGTAGGCCGACAATCGTGCCGGCTCCCAGCAGCCGGGTGGTACGCCATTCGACCTGAGACCAACACCGCACCAGCAACCAGACGGTCGTGACCGTCCCGATCAGCAAGACGATCACCACCGCACTCTTGAACGGGACGGCAAAGCTGAGGAGCGGCACCGCGAACAACGCGTCGCCGAAACCGACAACCCGCTGAATCACGGTGGCCACCAGGACGATGGCCAACACGGCGGCGACTGTGCCAACGGTCAACATCCGCGTGACTCTATGACCCCAGGCAGCTGACGCTCGCGGGCAGCGACCCCTGCGCATCACCGACCTGATGCGGTCGTGTTAGCCGTACCTGAGATTCGGGTGCTCCCACGCTAGATATCTGGCGGTCAGGGGTTCAGGCTTGAACAAGTTCATTCAAGTGAGGAGACGAAGGAATGGAGTCGCTGAACAAGTCAGTCCCGCCGATCGCCCGGGCGCTCGTCACGGACTTCGGGTGGCGTCATGTGAAGGGTGTCGCTGTGACGCGTCTGCTGGCCGCGATCTGCTTTGCAGCGGCCGGCCTGTTCCTTCTGGTGAGCGGGCATTGGTGGGGAGCACTGCTGTTCCTGGCCGCGGCAGCGAACGGCTCGCTCGTGTACCTGATGCCACGCTGGCAACTCGCGCTGGACGCCGAGAAGAGCGCGGGATCGCGAGGATAGGCCTCCCGATGGTGGGCGATGATCGCAATGGGAACGAGGCGGGGCAGCAGTCCGGTGAACCGGTCCCGCCGATCGCCCGCGCGATCGTGACGGAGTTCGGAGCCCGTCACGTCAAGGGGGTCGCGGTCACGCGTCTGCTGGCCGCGATCTGCTTTGTGGCGGTCGGTGTGTTCCTCCTGGTGACCGGGCACTGGTGGGGAGCCCTGCTGTTCCTCGCGGCCGCCGCGAACGTTGCGGTCGTGTATCTGATGCCACGCTGGAGACTCGCGCTCGAGGCCGAGAAGAGCGCTCACAGGGTCGTTGAGTTGGAGCGATCGCGGGCGCTCGTCGTCGATGACGCGGCTGCGCGCCTGCGCCGCATCGAGCAGGATCTGCACGACGGGGCACAGGCTCAGATGGTCGCGGTCGTGATGAAGCTGGGACTGGCAAGAGAACAGCTGGGAAGCGCGGCCGCAGGGCCCCACTCAGGTGATCTGGAGCGTGCGCGAGAGCTGGTGGACGCCGCCCACCGTGGAGCGATGGAGGCGATCGCGGAGTTGCGCGACCTGGCCCGTGGCATCCATTCACCGGCCTTGGGCGAGGGACTCGATGCTGCGCTGGTCGCGCTTGTGGAGCGCACCGAGCTGCCGGTGCAGCTGAGCGTCGAGCTGCCCGAGCGGCCATCGGCCGCGATCGAGACGATCGCGTACTTCTGTGTCGCAGAGTTGCTCGCCAACGTCGCCAAGCACAGCGCCGCCCGGCACGTCCAGGTGCAGGCAACCTGCCGCACCGATCTGGTGCGGGTAGAGGTGAGCGACGATGGCCGCGGGGGCGCCCGCATCAAGGCCGGCGGTGGCCTGGCCGGGCTCGCCGAGCGTGTCAGCACCGTCGACGGCAAGCTGGCACTCACCAGTCCAACCGGCGGTCCGACCGTGGCCACTATCGAGCTACCGCTGCGAACCGAACCGAACCGAGGCCAGCGTTGAGGGTCGTGGTCGCCGAGGACTCCGCCGTCATCCGCGCCGGCCTCGCCGAGATCCTGACCGCTCACGGGCACGAAGTCGTAGCCACGGTCGGCAACGCCGAGGATCTCCACACCGCCGTAGACGAGCACCATCCGGCCGTCGCGATCGTCGATGTGCGGATGCCACCGAGCCACACCGACGAGGGAGTCCGAGCGGCGATCGCGATCCACCGCGACCACCCCAACACCGGAGTCCTGGTGTTCTCCCAGTACATCGAGACCCGCCACGCCGCCGAGTTGCTGGGCGCCTCGTCGGGCGGCACCGCCGCCGGCGTCGGATATCTGCTCAAAGATCGCGTCGGCAACGTCAACGAGTTCGTCGACGCACTCACGCGGGTCGCGAACGGAGGCACCGCCCTGGACTCCGAGGTCGTCGCCCAACTGATCCGTGCCAGCCGCCGCACCGACGGTCTCGGCGCCCTCACGGCCAGGGAGAACGATGTCATCGCGTTGATGGCAGAAGGCAGGTCCAACAGCGCAATCGCCGCCGCGCTCGTGATCTCCGAGCGGGCCGTGGAGAAGCACGTCGGAAACATCTTCACCAAGCTCGGCCTGGCCCAATCGGACGCCGACCACCGCCGCGTGCTCGCCGTCCTCCGATACTTGGGAACCTGACACCTTGCCGGCTGGAGCGTCTGAACGAAGTGATCGGCTGACCGATTGGTTTGTGTTGCGCCGTTCGTTACACGGGCGTGTCAACACCACTTCTCAATATCAAGCATGTAGTGATCTATGGCGGCGCCGGCAGGATCGGGCAGGGTGTCGCCGCCGCCTTCGTGCGAGCGGGCGCGCGTGTGTCATCGGGACGCTTCCGCGGTGGTTGTCGCACAAAGGGTTGCTGTCTGGTGGGTTTAAGAGAATCCAGGGATGGGTCAGAACTTTCTGGATTGTGATCGTGAGCAGGGGTTTTTGTTGCCGCCGTCGCTTCGGGATTGGTTGCCTGAG
>DATASU010000085.1:0-2847 GCA_036269095.1 Solirubrobacteraceae bacterium | reverse complement strand
GCTCGCCGAGCTCGGTGCCTGGGGAGTGACGCTGCACGACGACGACCTGTTTGCGTTCGGCTCGAGCGATGCCGAGCGCGAGCGCCAGATCGGCCGGCTCAAGGACGCGCTTGCGGACACCGGACTGGTGGTGCCGATGGTGACCACGGACCTGTTCCATGCCCCGGTTTTCAAGGACGGTGGTTTCACCTCCAACGATCGCTCGGTGCGTCGCTTCGCCCTGCGCAAGGCCCTGCGTCAGCTTGATCTGGCGGCCGAGCTCGGTGCGGAAACGTTCGTGATGTGGGGCGGGCGCGAGGGCGCCGAGTACGACCATGGCAAGGACATTCGTGCCGCGATCGCGCGCTACCGCGAGGCGGTCAACCTGCTGGCGCAGTATGCGACCGACCGCGGCTACGCGATCCGCTTCGCGCTCGAGCCGAAGCCCAACGAGCCGCGCGGCGACATCCTGCTGCCGACCGTCGGCCACGCGCTGGCGTTCATCGAGACGCTCGATCGCCCCGAGCTGTTCGGGCTCAACCCCGAGTTCGGCCACGAGCTGATGACCGGGCTCAACTTCGTCGCGGCGATTCAGCAGGCGCTCGAGGCGGGCAAGCTCTTCCACATCGATCTCAACGGCCAGCGCGGGATCAAGTACGACCAGGACCTCTGCTTCGGGCATGCCGACCTTTTCCAGGCCTTCGCGCTCGTCGACCTGCTCGAGTTCGGCGGCCCGGACGGTGGCCGCTGCTACGAGGGGCCCCGCCACTTCGACTACAAGCCGTCGCGCACCGAGGATGAGTCGGGCGTCTGGGCCTCAGCGGCGGCCAACATGACCAACTACCTGCTGCTCAAGCAACGCGCGGCCGCGTTCCGCGCCGACCCCGAGGTCCAGGACGCGATGGCTGTCGCGAAGGTCGGCGAGCTGGGCACGCCCACTCTCGGTGAGGGGGAGCGGTACGAGCAGCTGCTCGCCGACCGCACGGCCTGGGAGGAGTTCGACGCCGGCTCCTACTATGGCGCCAAGGGCTTTGGCTTCGTCCGTCTTCAGCAACTCGCGACCGAGCATCTGCTCGGGTCGCGCTGAGCCGCCGGCGAAGCGGTTGGCATCAGCCGGGGCCCGATTGAGCTCAGTGACGGCGGGTGCGCTGCTCGTCGGCGGCGGTCGGCTCGAACCGCGCCTGGGCACCGAGGAAGGCGGCAACGACCTTCGGATCGAACTGTGATCCGGCGCCCGCAGCGAGCTCGGCGAGCGCGACCTCCTCACTCATCGCGCGGCGGTAGCTGCGGTCGCTGGTCATCGCGTCGTAGGAATCGCAGACGGCAATGATCCGCGCGCCGAGCGGGATCTCCGCACCGGCCAGGCGGTCGGGGTAGCCCTTGCCATCCCAGCGCTCGTGTGAGCTCCGGACCAGCGGCGCGACGTCTCCGAGCGCGGGGGAGGTGTCGAGAATCCGCTGCCCGGCGAGCGTGTGCTGGCGCATCAGCGTCCATTCCTGGTCGGTCAGTGGCCCCGGCTTGAGCAGGATCGTCTCGGGAATCGCAACCTTGCCGACGTCGTGCAGCTCGGCGCCGAGCGCGATCAGCTCGATCTGCTCGTCGGGCAGGCCGAGTACGCGGGCGGTGGCGATCGCCAGGCGCTCGACGTCAGCCATGTGGTCGGTGAGATGCGGATCGCGCTGAGCGAGTGCGGAGACCAGCGTCTTGGCGACCTCCTGTGCGGTCCCCGAGCGCCGCGACGAGCTCTTGTCCGAGTACATGCGGTGGTCGGCCAGGCGCAGCGCCTCTGAGGAGTCGGCGGTCTCGTTGGGCAGCAGCACGCTGCCGAGCGACGCGGAGATCTCGAAGCCGTCGCCGCGCTCGTGCAGCACGGCGTGGGCGGCGCGCAACAACGCCTGGCCCACATCGCCTGCCGGCAGCAGCACGCAGAACTCGTCCCCACCCATCCGGTACGCGGCCGCCGGAGGTGGCAGCACGCTGGTCAGCGAGCGGGCGAGCCGCTGGAGCAGCAGGTCACCGGCGCCGTGGCCGAAGCCGTCGTTGTAGTTCTTGAAGCCGTTGAGGTCGAACAGGCCGAGCAGCAGCGGCTCGGGCTGATCCTCGTCGAGGCGCGCCTCCAGTGCGGCGGCCAGCGCGCGGCGGTTGCCGAGGCCGGTGAGCGGGTCGGTGGCGGCCTCGATGCGGGAGCTCGCGAGGTTCGACTGATGGGCGCGGAAGGTGAGCACGAGGCGTACGAGCACGGCGACCAGCGCGGTGCTTGCGAGGACCACGGCCGGCACCGTGATCACGGTGAATGAGCCGGCCACCAGTACGGCGATCGCGACCGAGGCGAACGCGACCGGAATCCGGATCGAGGGCCGCGCGCCGGTCAGCCGCCGGCCGGCGAGTGCCTTCTCCGGGTCCATCCAGGCTGCGATCGCGGCGCACTCGGCGATCGTCCACCAGCCCGGATCAAACGGGCCACCCGACACCCAGGTGCCGTCGGCATCCTTGATCAGGTAGATCGTGTCCGACGCCCAGAAGCAGAGCACCCCGAGGGCGAGGACGGCGAGGCGCCGGTCGACGCGCCGTCCGCCGATCGCGAGCAGTCCGATCAGCACGCCGAGCATGACCAGGTCGAGCACCGGATACGCGAAGTTCGTGATCACGGAGATCGAGAGTCCGTGCAGCGAGTCGAGCACCGGCTTGAACACGATCGCGGCGCTCATCGCGCCGACGGCGAGTCCTGCGACCAGGCCGTCGACGAACACCATCCGCGGTACCTCGCGCACTCGCGCGCGGGTTAACAGCAGCACGCCGAGGATGATCAGCGGCGGCAGCGACAGGTAGCCGGCGTCGGCCGGCGATGGCACCGGTGGTGACGCGTCG
>DATASU010000084.1:0-6808 GCA_036269095.1 Solirubrobacteraceae bacterium | reverse complement strand
TTGACCCAGCGATCGATCGTCCGATTCGACAAACCGGCCGCGACAAGCTGATCGCGCGTGACGTGTCCACCCTGTCCGGACGCGAAGCGGTGGACGCCATGCGTCAGATCTGACGCATAACCTCCCGAGCTTCCCCTCTTTTCGCTGCCTGCTTCATCGGCACCCATCTCCAATAGAGGCGCCAGAGACCCCCGGTTAACCCCCGCCCGCCCCACCGGCAACGCAAATAGCTCAGAATTCCGCGCAGCATGCTCCTGCCGCTGGCCGTCAACTGGTCGACCATCTCCGCTCTGGCCACCGGCGCCGGCACGCTGGTGCTCGCGATCGCGACATTCGCGGCCGTGCGCTCGTCGAACCGCTCGGCGCTGATCGCCGAGCTCGCGCTGCAGGAGCAGCGGCGGCCGATCTTCGTGCCGTCGCGGGTCAGCGACCCGGCGCAGACGCTCAACTTCGCCGACGGCCACTGGATCCAGGTCGAGGGCGGGTATGCGCGCGCCGACGCTGAGAACGGCAACGTCTATCTGGCGATCAGCCTGCGCAACGTCGGCAATGGCATCGGCGTCTGTCAGGGCTGGGCCGTGCGTGTCGGCGCGACCCTGACGAGCCAGCTGCCCGTACACATGCCCGACGCGGAGTTTCATACGCAGTCCCGTGACCTGTACGTCGCGGGGGGTGACATCGGGATGTGGCAGGCGGCGCTGCGCAATCCCGACGATCCCCTGCGGGCCGCGCTGGTGACAGCCATCGAGGAGGACGCTCCGGTCACGGTCGAGCTGCTCTACTCGGATCTGACCGGGCTCCAGCGCGCGATCACCCGCTTCGGCCTGGTCCCGAAGCCCAACGGGAAGCGCTTCACGGCGGTCAGTCGCCTGTGGTTCCTCGACATCGAAGGCCCGCGTCCGAGCAGCAACGAGCTGAACAGCGCGATCGCCACGATCCAGGCCGACCTTGGCGTCGAGCCGGTCGAGGGCTCGGGCCCGCTGCGCAGCTAGCGTCCCGCTGCAACCGTCGTCTCACCCGCGAGGATTCCCGATCGCCCCGGCGTAGCTGTGTTCCGGCCGCTCAAGAGAGCGCCATGTACTGCCGATTCCCGGGGTAGCGCCAATCGCCCGGATGGCGAACTGTCGAAAACCTGGAGATCGTCTCAATGGCCGTCACGCACGAGCCGCAGACACAGCAGAGCACGCAACCGCAGGACGCACCCCTCGAGCCGCCGGCGCCTCAGATCTCGCCGCTGCGGGTCCTGGTGCTGCTGTTGGTGCTCGCCGGCGCGGTCTTCGGCGTCTTCAAGCTCGTCAATGCGCGGGCGGCCTCTGCCTACGCGAAGTCCACCGCCGCGCCGGTGTACGCACCGTACGTCGACGTCACGCTGACACCCCAGTACCAGTTCCAGCTGCCCTCCCAGGATCCCGTCTCGAGCGCCTACCTCGGGTTCATCGTCAGCGACTCATCCTCCCCATGCGCGCCGAGCTGGGGCGGCTACTACTCACTCGCGCAGGCCGACACGTCGCTGGACCTCGGCGCCCGCGTAGCGCAGCTCACCAAGCAGGGCGGTAGCGCTCGCATCGCCTTCGGGGGCCGCGACCACAACGAGCTCGCGGTCGGCTGCACGAGCACGACCGCACTCGAACAGGCCTATCTGGCGCCGATCCAGCGCTACGGCGTCAACACCGTCGACTTCGACGTCGAAGGCGCGGCGCTCGACGACCAGGCCGCGAACGTCAGACGCGCGCAGGCAGTGGCCGCGATCCAGCAGCAGCTGGCCAAGAGCCACAAGAGCCTGCACGTCTGGGTGACGCTGCCGACGGCCGCCTCCGGGATCACCGCACAGGGCCTGGACGTCGTCCGCGCGATGCTCGCCGCCCACGTCCAGCTCGCCGGCGTCAACGTCATGGCGATGGACTTCGGCAGCCGCCGCGCGGCAGCGAACATGTTCAGCGCGGTGCGCAACGCGCTCTACGCCGCCCATGCCCAGATCCAGCAGCTGTGGCACAGCGCCGGCCTGACCGCCACGCCGGCCGCCGCCTGGGAGCACCTCGGCGTGACCGTGATGCTTGGCGTCAACGACGTCACCGCCGAGCGCTTCACGATCGCCGACGCGCGCAGGCTCGCCAATTTCGCCAACCGCGAGGGGCTCAGCCGGGTTTCCGCCTGGTCGCTGAACCGTGACAGCGAATGCGGTTCGGCCTACCCGGTCACCGGTGTGGCGTCCAACACCTGCAGCGGTGTGCTCCAGAGCTCGCTCGAGTTCACGAAGATCTTCAGCCGCCTGCGTGGCACCAAGACCGCCCGCACCGAACAGTCGAACGCGGCCGCCCAGACGCTTCAGCAGACCAGCTCGACCGACAACCCGAAGACCAGCCCCTACCCGATCTGGCAGGCGAGCTCCGCCTACGTCGCGGGCTACAAGGTCGTCTGGCAGGGCGTCATCTACCAAGCCAACTGGTGGAGCCAGGGTGATGCGCCCGGCTCGAGCTCGACGAGCGCGAGCGGCAGCCCCTGGCTGCTGATCGGCCCGGTGCCCGCAGGCAGCACGGCGTACACGCCGACGCTGCTGGACACGACCGTCGAGCCCGCATGGTCGGCGACGACCGTGTACCGCCAGGGCAAGCGCGTCAGCTTCAACGGCCTGCCTTACCAGGCTCGCTTCTACACAAAGGGCAATCAGCCGCTCGACGAGCTGCCGAGCAACCCGAGCTCGCCGTGGGAGCCGCTGTTCACGGCCCCCGGTGAGCCGACCGACACCGGTATCGGGTCAGGAACGAGCGAGTAATGCGGCTGCGCACGAAGGGCCCCGACGGCAAGCGCCGTCAGTGGGGGGCGGATTCGCATCAGAACCCGATGCCGGTGGTCCCTCGGATCGCGGGCGAATGGTCGATGCTGTTCGGCCGCAGCGCCGTGGTGCTGACCGTCGCCGCCTGGGTGGCACTGGTGATCACGGTGCTCGAGCGGACCTTCGAGCACCCGGCGCAGCACACGCCGGTCGTCCAGACCGTCGGCTTCCTGTTCGCGGTGACGATGCTCGCCGCCTCGGCGATCGCCTACCTGGTCGGACGGCTCGGCTTCTACTACCGCGCCAGCCGCCACCGCCGGGTTCCGCGAGCGATGATCGACGAGTACTTCGCCGGCAATCAGCCGACGCTGACCGCGCTGGTGCCCTCCTACCAGGAGGAGCCCGGCGTGGTCCTGATGACGCTGCTCTCGGTCGCGCTGCAGGAGTACCCGCAGCTGCGCGTCGTGCTGCTCGTCGACGACCCGCCGGAGCCCCGCTACTCCGCGCCACGCCGCCTGCTCGAGGCCGCAACCGCGCTGCCGGCCGAGATCGAGCGCCTGCTCTCAGAGCCGCGTGCCCGCCTCGATAAATCGCTCGAGGAGTTCCTTGCCAACGCCGACTGGGACGACGCCCCGCTCGCGGGCGAGGTGCTCGGCGTCGCCGCTGACTACGAGTACGCCGCAAACTGGCTGCGTTCGCTGGTCGAGCGCTACCAGCCCTCCGATCACAACGAGCAGTTCTTCGCGACCCACATCCTCGGGCAGCTCGCCTCCGACCTCGCCGTGACCGCCAGCGCGCTGCGCGCCGCGGCCGAGGACGATCCCGAAAAGCTCAGCTTCGAGCGGCTCGCGCAGCTGCAGCGGCGCCTGGCCTGGATCTTCCGCGCCGAGATCTCGAGCTTCCAGCGCAAGCGCTACGTATCGCTGTCAGCCGACGCCAACAAGGCGATGAACCTCAACAGCTACATCGGTCTGATCGGCGGCAGCTATCGCGAGCTCGACACACCGGCCGGTCGCATCCTCGTGGACGCCAAAGCGGGAGATCAGCCCGACCTCGAGGTCCCCGCCTGCGACTACGTGCTGACCGTCGACGCCGACAGCGTGATCCTGCCCGAGTACTGCCTGCGCCTCGTGTATCTGCTCGAGCAGCAGGAGCACTCGAACGTCGCGGTGGCGCAGTCGCCGTACAGCGCGTTCCCCGGTGCGGCGACACGGATCGAGCGGATCGCCGGCGCCACCACCGACCTGCAGCACATCATCCACCAGGGCATGACCTACCACGGCGCCGCCTTCTGGGTCGGCGCCAACGCAATCCTGCGCAAGAAGGCGCTCGACGACATTGCCGAGACCGACTACCACGGCGGTTTCCCGATCCACCGCTACATCTCCGACCGCACCGTGATCGAGGACACCGAGTCGACGATCGACCTGGCAGCCGGCGGCTGGGTCCTGCACAACTATCCCGAGCGGCTGGCCTACAGCGCCACCCCGCCCGACTTCGGCTCGCTCTGCATCCAGCGCAACCGCTGGGCCAACGGCGGGCTGCTGATCATCCCCAAGCTGATGCGCTGCGTGCGCCGGCGCCGTGAGCGGAACGAGCGCACCGGCGTGCTCGAGCTGCTGCTGCGGTTGAACTACATGGCATCGGTCTTCTGGAGCTCGCTGTGCGTGCTGTGCCTGATGGTGATCCCGTTCAGCGGCCACCTCGTCTCGCCGCTCACGTACGTGATCGCGATCCCCTACTTCACGGCGATGGCCGTCGACCTGCGCTACTGCGGCTACAAGACACTCGACGCGCTGCGCATCTACGGCTTCAACCTGCTGCTGCTGCCCGTCAACCTGGCCGGGTCGCTGAGCTCGGTGGTGCAGGCGCTGACCGGATCAAAGGGCCGCTTCATGCGCACCCCGAAGGTGCGCAACCGGACCGTCCCGGCGTTCGTCTATGTGGTCCTGCCCTACCTGCTGGTGGCCTTCTCCGCCTACACGTTCGTGCGCGCCTACAGCGATCACGAATGGACCAACGTCGTCTTTGCCGGGGTCAACGCGATCCTCGGCTTCTACGCGATCCTTGCCTTCATCGGGCTGCGACACTCGCTCGTCGACATCTGGGTCAACGTCGTCTCGTGGCTCTACAAACCCCAGCGTCACGCGCCGGCACCGGCACGCCGGCTCCCCGATCAGGTGGGCGTCGACGACGAGGTCAGCAACTGGGAGCTCGTGCTGTACCTGGGCTTCGCCGACCGCCGCCGCGCCCAGCGCGCCAAGGCGCCGGTCCTCATAGCCGACCCCGACCGCCCGGTTGTCACGCTGCCGCTGGTCGTCGCGGATGACAGCCGCGACAGCGACGCCTGACCGCCCTAGTGCGGCAGTGGCGTCCCGTGCCGCGGCCCATCGCCGCGGCGCTCGGCTGAACGGTCGCGCCGCCGCTGACGACGGTCGCGCAGTTGTTGGGTCGGATTCTGCGACTCACCGTGCACCTCACGCTCGATCTGCTCGAGGCTGCGGTTCTTGGTCTCCGGCACCTTCCACGCGAAGAAGATGATCGCGCCGACTCCGAACAGCCCGTAGAGCCAGAAGGTCTCCGCCTGACCGATCGCCTTGACGAGGTCGAGGAACCAGAACGAGACGAAGAAGTTGAACATCCAGTTGAACATCGTGCAGACGGCCATCGCCTTGGCGCGGGCGCGCAGCGGGAAGATCTCCGAGATCATCACCCAGAAGACCGGGCCGAGGCTGATCTCGAACATCAGGATGTAGAACATCATCGCCGCGAGCGCGATCCAGGGGTTGGCGTGCTCGTACTTCGAACCCATGTCGAAGTACCAGCCGAGCACCGCCAGGCCGATCACCGATCCGGCGGTGCCGATCATCAGCGGCGCGCGCCGCCCGACACGGTCGAGCAGGAACACCGCGAGGATCGCGCCGGCCAGGTTGACCGCGCCGATGAACACCGCCTGCGCGATCGAGCTCGAGATCGACAGCCCCGCGAAGCCGAGAATCGTGGCGCCGTAGTAGATGACGGTGTTGATGCCGATCAGCTGCTGCATGATCGCCATCGTCACGCCGATGATCAGCAGCGGCCGCACGCGGTCGCCGAGCAGGTCGCGCACGCCGACCCGACCCTCCTCGGCCGCGACCTCTTTGATCTCCTTGATCTCCTCGTCGGCGTTGCCGGCCGAGCGGTTGCGGGTGAGGATCTCACGGGCCCGGTCCTCATGGCCGTGCTCGACGAGCCAGCGCGGGGTCTCGGGCACGACCAGCATCGCGAGCGCGAGGATCAGGCCGGGGGCGGCGCCGAGCGCGAACATCCAGCGCCAGCCCGAGACGTAGCCCTTGAGCGCGTCGTCGACGAAGTAGGCGATCAGGATTCCCGAGGTGATCGCGACCTGATTGAGCGCCGTCATGCCACCGCGCAGCTCCTTCGGCGAGTGCTCGCCGATGTACATCGGCGCCACGAACGACGCGGTGCCGACCGCCAGACCGAGCACGCCACGGGCGATGCCCAGCAGCAGCAGCGTCGAGGTCAGCGACGAAGCGATCGCGGCTGCCGTGTAGATCACGCCGGCTACAAACAGTGTCCACTTACGGCCGATCCGATCGGCGAGGTAGCCCGACATCGCAGCGCCGGAGACGGCGCCCAACAGCAGCGATCCGGTGACCCAGGACTCGCCGCCGGCGGTCAGATTCAGCTTGTTGGTGATCAGCGGAAGCGCTCCACCGACCACGCCGGTGTCGTATCCGAAGAGGAAGCCGCCGAGGGCGGCCAAAACTGCGATCCCAAGTACGAACCGGTTGCTACGGCTCGTGACCTGCCTGACGAATCCTCGAGTTTCAGCTGTTGCGCTCATGCGCTTTAGCTGCCCGAGATGTGGAGCAGCTACACCAACGCGCGCCGCGCGAACCGACCCGCTAAGCCGGCGACTTCAGCTTTTTGACCGCGGCCTGCACGGCCTCGTAATGCGCCTGCGCCTGCTCCAGGTTGAGTCGCGCCTTGTCGACCTCGTCCTGAATCCCCTCGCGATCGGGATCCAGATGC
>DATASU010000083.1:0-66604 GCA_036269095.1 Solirubrobacteraceae bacterium | reverse complement strand
ATTCACAGAGATGGAGTACTCGCTGCCTCGCGAGCGCACCGCCGAGGCCGTTCGTGCGGTGATGGAGATGATCCCCGGGGAGGGCTTTTACGTGCCCTTCCCGATCGAGGTTCGCACGGTTGCCGCCGATGACGCCATGCTCAGCACCGCCGGCGGGCGCGACAGCGGCTTCGTCGCCGTGCACATGTACGAGGGCATGGAGTGGGAGCCCTACTTCCGCGCCGTCGAGTCGATCATGGACGGCCTCGGCGGGCGCCCGCATTGGGGCAAGCGTCACTTCCAGAACGCCGAGACGCTGGCGCCCCGCTACCCCGAGTGGGAGCGCTTCCGTGCGGTGCGGGCGCGGATCGATCCCGAGGGACTGTTTGCCAACGCCGAGCTCGACCGCGTGCTCGGCCCCGTGCGCAGCTGACAGGCTTGGTGGGCCAAATACATCCCTGGGCATGTATTTGGCCCACCGGTCGTACGCTCTAGGGGTGGCCGTCACCTCCTCACCGTCGCGCCGCGACGAGCTGCGCGCGTTCCTGCGCTCGCGCCGCGCGCGGTTGACGCCCGGCCGACGTCGGTCTGCCCGACGACGGCGCGCGCCGGCGCACGCCCGGGCTGCGGCGTGAAGAGCTCGCGGCGCTGGCCGGGGTGGGGGTGTCGTGGTACACGTGGCTCGAGCAGGGCCGTGACATCCATCCCTCGCCCGACGTGCTCGAGGCGCTCGCCCGCGCGCTGCGGCTCGACGCCGCCGAGCGCACGACGCTGTTCGCACTGGCGCGTACCGAGCTGCCGCTGAACGCGCCCGACTCCGAGGCGCTCGACGCCGATCACGCGCAGCTGATCGCGCTCGTGCAGAGCCTCCACCCGATGCCCGCCTACCTGCTCGGCCCGATGACGCGGATCCTCGCCTGGAACGGCGCGGCCGCCGCGCTGTTCGGGCCGGTCGACCACCTTCCGCGGGAGCGCCGTTCACTGCTCTGGATGTTGCTGGTCGAACCGGGCGCCGACCAGAACAACCTCACCCGCCGCGGCACCGCCTACAACCAGGTCGCCCGCTTCCGCGCCGAGTATGCGCAGCACGCCGGCGAGCCCGAGTACGAAGCGTTCGTCGATCAGCTCAAGGACAACAGTCCGTGGTTTTGCGAGTGGTGGGGAGAGCACCAGATCAGCGGCATCCAGCGCGGCACCAAGACGATCGAGCACCCGGCGCTCGGGCCGCTCAGCCTGCACCATGCGCAGACCGTCCCGACCGGCTCGCCCGATCTGCGCCTGACGATCTACGCGCCGGCAGACGAGGCGACACGCGCCGCGCTGGCGACGTTGAGCACGCCGCGCGTGTAGCTTGCGCGCATGTCAATGGGTGAGAAACCAGAGGTTCTGGTGCCGGTCGGCCAGGACCCGTCGTACCAACTCGAAATTGAGGACATCACGGTCGGAGGCGGCGATGAGGCGGTCTCCGGTCGTGTTGTCGAGGTGCATTACGTCGGTGTGTCGTGGAACACCGGCACGCAGTTCGACGCGTCGTGGGACCGTGGCAGCACGTTCAAGTTCGGCCTCGGCAAGGGCATGGTCATCGCCGGCTGGGATCAGGGCGTCGCCGGGATGAAGGTCGGCGGTCGCCGCCGCATCACGATCCCGCCGATGCTCGCCTACGGCAAGCGTGGGTCCGGCGGCGTGATCGGGCCCGACGAGACGCTCGTGTTCGTCGTGGACCTGGTCGGCGTCAGCTGACGCGGGTTGGTAGGAGCCGGTCCAGCGGGACCGGCTCCATCGCGTTCAATGCTCGGCGGCCGCCAGCGGGTCGCCGAGGTCCGTGGCGTCGTCGAGTCGCGCCATGTCCTGCGCGTCGAGCTCGATCTCGCCGGCGGCCATGTTCTCCTCGAGGTGGCCGACCGAGCTCGTGCCGGGGATCAGCAGGATCCGCTCGGAGCGGTGCAGCAGCCACGCCAGCGCGACCTGCGAGGGTGTGACGCCGTGCTTGTCGGCGACCTCGGCCACGGCCGGGTCGGCGGCGAGCTGCTTGGGACCGCCGCTGAACGCCGAGCCCAGCGGGAAGAACGGCACGTAGGCGACGCCGCGCTGCTCGCACAGCTCGAGCTCGCCCTCGCCGGCGCGGTTGACGACGCTGAACGGGTTCTGGACGCAGGCGATCTGCACCAGGTCAAGTGCGCGGCGCAGCGTCGCGGTGCTCGCGTTCGAGATCCCGATCATGTCGAGCTTGCCCTCCCTGCGAAGGTCCTCGAGCGTGCCCAGCTGCTCCTCGAGCTTGGCCTCGGAGTCGTGCTCGTCCATCAGCCGTAGGTTGACGGCGTCGATGCGCTCGATCTGCAGCGTGCGGAGGTTGTCCTCGAGGCCCTGGCGCAGCGCGGCGGGGTCATCCCATTGCAGCCAGGCTCCGCTGTCATCGCGGCGCGCGCCGAGCTTGGTGACGAGCCGCAGGCCGTCGGGGTAGGGGTGCAGGGCCTCACGGATCAGTTCGTTTACGACGTTCGGGCCGTAGTACTGCGAGCTGTCGATGTGGTTGACGCCGAGCTCGACCGCGCGGCGCAGGACCGCGCGGGCGGCATCGGGGTCACGCGGCGGCCCGAACACTCCGGGGCCGGCGAGTTGCATCGCGCCGAAGCCGATGCGGTTGACGGGCTTGTCGCCCAGCAGTGATGTCTTGGTCATGTGGACAGCTTCCTCCGCCCGGCGCGATCGGACAAGAAGTCCGTTGATCCTGTGACCGCCACCACCAGGCTCGTTTGCAGCGTCGAAGGAAGGGAATGACTGAAGTGTGTCCGAGAATCCACATATCTATCCGGGCGACGTTCAGCGCGACGCCCCGATCGAGCGCAGACCAGAGGAAGAGATCGAGCGCGAACTGCGCGTCAGCCACCTCGACGACGGAGCGCCTGGTGGGGCCGAGGGCGGCGACGCGAGTCCGTCAGCCGACGTGCCTCCGGGCACGCCCGCGGACGATCAGGCGCCGACCGGCGATACCGACCAGCACTCAGACGACGACAGCGTCTGACTGAGGTGCTGATAGGCGTTGAGGCGGCGGGCCGCGGGTAGAGAGGCCGTATGTATCTAGGCCTCGTTCTAATCGTCCTCGCGATCCTGTTTGCGATCGCCGGGATCTTCTCCGGCGGGGCGTTCACGATCGTGCTCGTGCCGCTGGCGGTGGTCGCCGTGGTCGGCGCTGTGGCAGCGCTCGTGACCGCTCGTGCCGCCGGAATCAGCGGGACGCTCGGGCAGCAGCCCGGGATCCCGGCCAAGGGCCACATACCCGATTCGGGTCAATCCGCCGGCGAGGTGCCGGTGACGCCCGACGAGTACGTCGAGGCCCGTCAGAGGAGTCAGTGAACCGGAGCGCCGCGGCGCCCCTCAGCACGAAAGGAGCTGAATCAGATGTCGAGTACGGACAGTGCGGTGAGCATCCTCGATGACTCACGCAAACGGGAGCGCGAGCACATCGTCGAACTGCTGACCAAGGCTTACTGGATGGAGATCGAAACGGTGATGAACTACGTCGCCGGTTCGATCAACCCCGATGGCGTGAGGGCACGTCAGATCGCCGCATCGCTCGAGGAGGACATCCAGGAGGAACTCGGTCACGCGAAGCTATTCGGGCAGCGGATCAAGGATCTCTACGGCGTCGTACCGAGCTCAGTCGAGTTCACGGCGGAGCAGGACTTCATGCGTCCCCCCGCGCAGCAGACAGATGTCGTCGGTCTGATCCGCGGCGTGATAGAGGCGGAGAGCGGCGCGATCGAGCATTACAGCCGGATCATCGCCGAGACCGAGGAGATCGACCCCGTCACCCAGGACATGGTGATTGACATCCTCCACGACGAGGAGGGGCACCGTCGACTGTTCGAGGGCTTTCTACGTGAATACGAACAGGAGGGCAGCGCCTGATGAGTGGTGAGCTGAGCGGCAAGAAGGTCGCTTTCCTGGCGGCCGACGGCGTCGAGGAAGTCGAGCTGGTCGAGCCACGCAAGGCGGTCGAGCAGGCCGGTGCGGAGACGGTGATCGTCTCGATCAACTCCGGTGAGATTCAGGCGTTCAATCACCTCGATCCCGGCGACAAGATCGAGGTCGACGTCACCGCCGACAGCGCCGACCCGACACAGTTCGACGCACTCGTGCTGCCGGGCGGGGTGGCCAATCCGGACTTCCTGCGCGGAGACCAGGACGCGGTGCGCTTTGTGAAGGCGTTCTTCGACCAGGACAAGCCGGTGGGCGTGATCTGCCACGGACCGTGGACGCTGGTCGAGGCCGATGTCGTGCGCGGCCGCACACTGACCTCCTGGCCGACGCTGCAGACCGACCTGCGCAATGCCGGCGCCGAATGGGTCGATGAGGAGGTCCACGTCGACGGCAGGCTGGTCTCGAGCCGCAAGCCCGATGACCTCCCCAGCTTCAACCGCAAGGTCGTGGAAGTCTTCGCGGGCGGAGCTGGATCATGAAGATCGGCTACTTCCTCTCGTCCGAGGAGTTCGGGCCCAGGGAGCTCGTGGCGCAGGCCGTCAAGGCCCAGCAGGCGGGCTTCGAGGACCTCTGGATCTCGGACCACTTCCACCCCTGGAACGACGAACAGGGCCACAGCAGCTTCGTCTGGGCGACGATCGGCGCGATCGCGCAGGCGGCTCCGGGCATGGGCGTGACCACCGCTGTCACCTGCCCGACAATGCGCATCCACCCGGCCGTGATCGCGCAGGCGGCGGCGACCGCCGCGGTGCTGCTCGACGGCAGGTTCGTGCTCGGGGTCGGCACCGGCGAGGCGCTCAACGAGCACATCCTCGGCGACCGCTGGCCCTCCGCGCCGGAGCGGCGCGAGATGCTCGAGGAGGCCGTCGCGATCATCCGCCAGCTGTGGATCGGCGGCGTCCAGAGCCACACTGGCAAGCACTACCAGGTCGACCACGCCCGCGTCTACGACCTGCCGGATGAGATGCCCAAGATCCTGGTATCGGGATTCGGACCGCGCTCCGTCGAGCTGGCCGCCGAGATCGGCGACGGGTTCGTCACGGTCGGGCCCGACGGCGACGCTGTGAGCCAGTTCCGCACGCAGGCCAAGCGCGGACAGCTCGTCGGCGGCGGGCTCAAGGTCTGCTTCGACGCCGACGAGAAGCGCGCGAAGCAGACCGCGTACCGGTTGTGGCCGAACGAGGCATTGCCGGGCGAGCTCGCGCAGATTCTGCCGACACCGGCGCACTTCGAGCAGGCCTGTGAGCTGGTCAGCGAGGACGCCGCGACCGCGGACGTCCCCTGCGGTCCAGACCTCGACGAGCACATCGCCGCGGTCCGCGCCTACGAGGAGGCCGGCTTCGACGAGCTCTACATCCAGCAGATCGGTCCCAACCAGGACGCGTTCTTCGACGCCTACCGGCAGCACGTGCTGCCGCAGTTCGCCGGGCAGCGGCAGCTGAGCCACGCCGGGCAGGGCTAGATGCGGCGGCCGCGACGCAGATGACCAGAGCTCGCAGTGCGCTGCTCGGGCTGCTGATCGCGGCGCCGTTCTACTGGCTGCTGATCGACACGACCTACATGCCCGATCTGATCGCCGGCGCGGTCGCGGCGCTGATCGCCGCGGCCGCATACAGCGCGGCGCACCTGGAGCCGACCGCGAGCGCCAGGCTCAGACTGAGCTGGCTGCCGTTCGTGTTCGGCGAGCTGGCCAAGGTGCCGCTGGGAGTGGTGATCGTCTGCCGTGAGATCGTGGCTCAGACGATCCGTCCCAGCGCCCGCCGGGGCACGCTCGAGGCCGAGTCACTTCGGGCCGGTGACGGCGACGCGCACGATCTGGGACGGCGGGCGCTGGTCGAGGCGCTGCGGTCGTTCGCTCCCGACACGGTGGTGATCGGAGCCGATTCGGACCACGACCGCCTCGTCCTGCACCGCCTTGGAGCCAAACGATGAGCGTCTGGCTGCTCGCGGCGCTGGTGCTGGTGCTGGCGTTGGTTCCGTGCCTGGCCGTGTGCCTGCTGGCGACCGAGTTCGA
Organism: Solirubrobacteraceae bacterium; assembly: GCA_036269095.1. Taxonomy (GTDB): domain Bacteria; phylum Actinomycetota; class Thermoleophilia; order Solirubrobacterales; family Solirubrobacteraceae; genus Palsa-465. Next base: position 60,630 of record DATASU010000083.1, on the reverse strand, counting down.
TGGCCTTGCCGCGGTCGAGCTCGGCTCGACCCTGCTGACAAGCGTGCTGATGCTGCTCGCGATCGCATTCAGGCGTCAGCCGTTCATCGACCTCGCGCTGGCGTTCGTGCTGGTCTCGATCGTCGGCTCGCTGGCGTTCGCGCGGTTGATGGAGGAGGAGCTGTGAAGGACCTGATCGCCCATCTGCTGCTGCTGGCGGGCGTGCTGGTCGAGCTGATCGCGGTGCTCGGCATCTGCGTGATGCGCGACACGCTCGACCGCCTGCACTGCGTCTCGTTGTCGAGTTGGGGGGCGTTGCTGATCGGAATCGCGATTCTCGTGCAGGAGTCGTTCTCGCTGCTCGGCGACAAGGCGCTGTTGACCGGGGTGCTGGCCGCGTTCCTGAGCCCGGTGCTGATTCACACGACGGCCCGCAGCTTTCGCATCCGCGCACGGGGCGACTGGCGCGCGATTGATGAACCCGGCGCATCGGAGACGAAGCGGTGACGGTGCTCCAGATCTGCGTGCTCGCCATCGTCTGCGTCTGCGGCACGGCCGTGGCGGTCGTGCCCTCACCGCTGCGCCAAACGCTGCTGCTGTCCGTGTATGGATTCGCGCTGACGGTGCTGTTCTTCGTGTTCCAGGCCCCCGACGTGGCGCTCTCCGAGCTCGTCGTCGGCGGCGTCGCGCTGCCGCTGACGATCCTCGCCGCGCTGCGCCGGCTCGCCGATCAGCACCCGGGTGACAAAGACGGTGAGAAGGCGGCGAGCGGATCGGGCGCGAAGAGATGAGCGCGCGCGGGCGCCGGTGGCTGTTCGTGGTCTCGGGCGCCGCACTGCTGGCGGTGTTGCTGATCGGCCTGCACGGGCTCCCGCCCTTCGGTGACCACCACAGCGCTCTGGCCAGCGCGGTCGAGCACCGCGAGCTCGCGGCACGCCATGCGACCGACTACGTGACCGCGCTCAACTTCGACCTGCGTGCGTTCGACACCCTCGGTGAGGAGGCGATCCTGTTCGCCGCGGTCACCGGCGTGATGATGCTGATGCGGCACATGCGCGAGGAGGATCAGGGGGAGCGCCGGCGCCGGGCCGAGGACCATCGCTTCCAGGGTGCCAGTGATGCACTGCGTCTGCAGGCGCTGGTGATGGTGGCGTTGATCACCGCCTTCGGCATCTACGTCGCGCTTCATGGCGCGCTGACGCCCGGCGGTGGCTTTCAGGCCGGGGTGGTACTGGCGGCCGGACCGGCGGTCGTGATGCTGGCCGGCAGGTACATGACGCTCAAGCGCATCGCTCCCGACTGGGCACTCGAGGTCTTCGAGTCCACCGGTGCCGCCGCCTACGCGTTGATCGGTGTCGGCGGCCTGGTCTTCGCCGCCGTCTTCTTCAAGAACTTCCTTCCCTACGGCACGCCGGGCGAGCTGCTTTCCGCCGGCACGATGCCGTTGTCGAGCATCGCCGTCGGTCTCGAGGTGAGCGGCGGTCTGCTGCTGATCTTCAGTGAGTTTCTCGATCAGTCACTGGTGTCAACGACGGGTGAGCAATGAGCTTCCTGCCGTTCGCCATCGCGGCGTGGCTGTTCGTGATCGGCCTCTGGGGCGTCGTCAACAGCAGCCACCTCGTCCGTACGGTCCTATGCCTGACCGTCGTCCAATCGGCGACCTACCTCGTGCTGCTCGGCATCGGCTACGTGCGCGGCGGCAAGGCGCCGGTCGTGGCCGACATCTCACCGCACGCGAAGCTCGCCGACCCCGTCATGCAGGTCCTCGTTCTGACCGACATCGTGATCGAGGCGACCGTCGCGGCACTGCTGCTGGCACTGGTCGTACAGGCGCACAGGCGCTTCGGCAGCGTCGATCCTGAGAAGCTGCGAACCCTGCGGCACTAGTGGGCCCTCCGGAAACATTCCACCCGAAATGTCGGCTCCGGAGGGCCGCTGGCCTTTGTCCTCGGGGCCTCGCGTGGCGCTGCCACGCCACGGCTGGGTGGGTGGGGTCGAATTCGGCCAGCGGCCACCGGACCTCGACATTTCCGGCGCAGCGTTCCCGGAAGACCCACCAGCGGTCGGCATGAACTCAATCGCCGCGCTTCCAGTGGCCGTGCCCTTCATCGCCGCCGCGGTGTTGGTCGCCGTCGGCTCCGCCACCCCGCGCTGGACCAACGACACGATCGCCACGACGGTCGCGGTTGCGGTGATGACGATGTGTGTGCTGCTGACGCGCGATGCGGCGGCGCGCGGGATCGTCTACTGGCTGGGGGGCTGGACGCAACGACCCGGAGGCTCGCTCGGCATCGATCTCGAGATCGATCCGATCGGAGCGGGTGTCGCGACATTCGCGGGACTGATGGTGGTCGCCGCGTTCGTGTATTCGCTGCATTACTTCGACGCGGTCAAGGGCCTGTTCCACGCGCTGATGCTCCTGTTCCTGATGGGACTCACGGGCTACTCGCTGACCGGGGACATCTTCGATCTGCTGGTGTTCTTCGAGCTGATGAGCGTCGTCGCGTACGCACTCACCGCATACCGCATCGAAGAGCGAGCGCCGATCCAGGGGGCTATCAACTTCGCGGTCACCAACAGCGTCGGCGGCTACGCGATGTTCATCGGCGTGGCACTGCTGTACGCGCGCACGGGCACACTCACGCTGGCGTCGATCGGGACGGCGCTCAACGGCCACCACGCCGACGCGCTTGTGATCGTCGCGATGGCGCTGTTGTTCCTCGGCCTGCTCACGAAGGCGGCGATCGTGCCGCTGCACTTCTGGCTCGCGGACGCACACGCGGTCGCGCCGGTGCCGGTCTGTGTGCTGTTCAGCGGGGTGATGGTCGAGCTTGCGCTCTACGGCATCGCGCGCCTCTACTGGGTGGTGTTCGCCGGCGTCATGGGCCCGCACGCCGACGCGCTGCGCGCGATCCTGATCGTCACCGGCGCGATCACGGCACTGGCCGGCGGCTGGATGTGCTTCCTGCAACGGCACATCAAGCGGATGCTGGCGTTCTCGACGATCAGCCATGTGGGCCTGGCGCTCTGCGGCATCGGCCTGCTCGACGCGCGCGCGCTATCCGGCGTCGTCGTGTTCCTCGGCGCCTATGGCCTGATCCAGGCTGCGATGTTCATGCTCTGTGGGACGCTGCTGCACCGCTTCCGCACCGTCGATGAGTTCGACCTCCACGGCAAGGGCCGCGGGCGCGGTGCGATGCGCACCGTCGGCCCGCTGTTCGCCTGCGGTGGCTTGCTGCTGGCGGCGCTGCCGCCGTTCATGCTGTTCCGCGGGACGGCGCAGATAGAGGGGGCGGCGGCGGCCGCCGGCTACGGCTGGATTGCGCTGCTGTTCGTCGTCGTCGCGGCGATGACCGGCGGCGCGCTGCTGCGCGTGACGGGCCGGGTGTTCATCGGCTGGGGGGCCTCGCAGGGCGCCGATCCGGCTCAGGCGCGTGCCGCACATGAGCGCGTCGATGAGACACGGGACGAGCGCGAGCACACGCCACCGCTGATGATCGTCGTTCCCGCGCTGCTGCTCCTGCTCGCCGCGGGGCTGAGCCTCGTGCCGGGGGCGCTCGGGTGGGCGGCGCGAGCCGCGGCGGTGTTCGTGGATCGCCACGCATACAGCGCCTGGCTGATCCAGGGCTCCCACGTGCCGTTGCCCTCGGCGCCGCGCGAGCACGTGTCGGTGGCCGAGGCGGTGGCGGGCTGTCTCGGCTCCGTGCTGGCTGTGGCGCTGGCCGCGATCGGGCTCTTCGGCCGGCCGCTGCGGGAAGCGCTGCCGCGCTGGGCCCGCAGCCCGGCGCGCACGATCGTCGCGACCGTCAGGGCCGCTCATTCTGGTCACATCGGTGACTACGTCGCCTGGTGGACCGCGGGTGCCGCGACCTTCGGCGTCGTCTGCCTGCTGGCGCTGCGGTGATGCTCAGGCCGCCCCAGTGTTCACAACTCGTTCACAATTCGCCTAAAGGTCTGTAGGTTGTTCCATATGCACTTCTCCCAATGGGACCTGCTCTGGCGGCTCGGCCTCGCGCTGTTGCTCTCGACGGTGATCGGGGTCGAACGCGAGATCCGGCAGAAGAACGCGGGCATGCGTACCTATGCGCTGGTCGGTACCGGCGCCGCGCTGTTCATGCTGGTCAGCACCTACGGCTTTAGCGATGTGCTCCAGAGCAAGCTGATCGTGCTCGACCCGTCGCGCGTCGCCGCACAGGTGGTCTCCGGCATCGGCTTCATCGGCGGCGGTCTGATCTTCGTGCAGCGCAGCAACGTGCGTGGGCTGACCACGGCCGCCGGCGTCTGGGCCACGGCCGGCGTCGGGCTCGCCGCCGGCGGCAACCTGCCGATTCTCGCGACCGGCGCGACCGTTGCCTACCTCCTCGTTTCGGTTGGCTATCCACTCCTCACCACCTATATCCCCGGCACCGCGGCGCTGATCTCGCCGCTGCTGATCACCTACATGGACGGTGCCGGCGTGTTGCGCAAGCTGGTGGCCGAGTGCTCTGCACACGGCTTTGCGATCTCCGACCTGTCGGTCGAGCGCGAGAGCGCCCACGACGACGAGGAGGAGCGCACCGTGACGGTCAAGCTGGCGCTGCGCGGCCGCGGATCGATCGCCCACCTGACGGCCGAACTCGAAACCCTGGCCGGCGTGCAGAGCGTGCGCGCCGGTGATGCGAACGTGGCCTCCACGTCGGAGGGCTGAACCGCGGCGATGCGGCTGCGTCGTGCCGACTGCTCGGTGTCCGGGCTCCGGCGGCTGCGCCGCGGCCGAGGGTTCTCCTACAGAGACGCCGCCGGCGAGCCGATCGCCGACGAGCGCACGCTCGAGCGCATCGCTGCGCTGGCGATTCCGCCGGCGTGGCGTGAGGTCTGGATCTGTCCGGACCCGCGCGGCCACCTGCAGGCCACGGGAATCGACGCGGCCGGTCGCAAGCAGTACCTCTACCACGAGCTGTGGCGGGAGCAGCGCGACCGCCAGAAGTTCCGTGCGATGGAGGACTTCGCGCACGTCCTGCCGCGGCTGCGGACCAAGGTGCAGCGGGCGCTCGAGGCCGACGACGAGCCGACCCGCGAGCGTGTCGGCGCGGGCGCCACGCGGCTGCTCGACATCGGCCTGTTTCGCGTCGGCGGGGAGCAGTACGCCGACGACGAGACCGGCGGCTTCGGGCTTGCGACGCTGACCCGCGAGCACCTGCGCTGGCGTGGCGACTGCGCAATCTTCGACTACCTCGGCAAGAGCGGGGTCGAGCGCGTGCTCGAGGTTTCCGACCGTGACAGCGTCAAGCTGCTCAGGCAGCTGTGCCACCGGCGCTCGGGACCGCCGGAGCTGCTCAGCTACCGCGACGGCCGCTGCTGGCAGCACCTCGGCAGCGACGGCATCAACGACTACATCAAGGCGAAGGCGGGCGAGGAGTTCAGCGCCAAGGACTTCCGTACCTGGAACGCGACGGCGATGGCGGCCGCGCGTCTTGCCCACTACGAACAGCACCCGCTGCCGCGGCCACGGTCGCGGCAGCGGGTGATCCGCGCGGTGATCAAAGACGTGGCCGAGATGCTCGGCAACACGCCCGCGGTCGCACGGCGCTCATACGTCGATCCGCGGGTGCTCGACGCCTACCTGGCCGGCACCACGATCGAGGTCGGCATCGACCACGGGGACTCACTCGTCGAGCTCGGCAACCGGCGTCGGCGCGAGCTCGAGCTGGCCGTCCTGCGGTTGTTGGACTGAGGGCCTGGGCTCCGGTCCGAGTCAGGTCCGCACGCCGTCGGGCACGCCACCCATCGGCGTGAGCTCGTGCAGCTCGCGCTCGAGCAGGTCGATCCGCCGGGCGGCGGTGTGCTCGCGCAGCACTCGCTGGCGGGCTCTGGCCGCGAGCGCCAGCCGGGTCTCGATGCCGGTCTCGATCAGCGCGCGCAGCACGTCGTCGGCGGAGCGCGCCACCAGGATCTCCTTGTCGGGGGTGAAGAAGTCGTCGAGCCCCGGCCAGTAGTCCGAGATGATCGCGGTCCCGCAGGCGGCCGCTTCGAACAGTCGCACGCTCGGCGCCCAGCCGGCCGCGCGCATCGCCGCGCGCGTCAGATTCAGGGTGAAGCGCTGCGCGCCGTAGAAGACCGGGTGGCGCCCCGGCGCGATGTGCTGGATGCGGGCGACGTTCGCCGGCCACGCGATCGTCTCGGGGAACTGCGGGCCCGCCACCACGAAGCGCCGTGCGCGCAGCGCCCGCGCGGGCGAGAGCATCAGCGATTCCAGCCCCGACTGGCGGTCGGGGCTGTAGCGGGCGAGGTAGCCGAGATCCCAGCACGGCCGGCTCGCAACAGCCACGTAGCCACGCGGATCGACGAGCGCGTAGAACGGGATCACGCGACGCGCGCCGTACTCCTCGATCGCCGCGAGCGTCGGCCCGCCCCCCGAGGAGAGGTAGAGGTCGAAGCGCGGAATCAGCGCCGGGGTCAGATAATCGGCGTCACCGGACGCGAGCCTGGCGAGCGTCTCGGGCGCCTCGACGTCGTAGAAGGCGGTGCGTCCCTCGGCGGTGGCGAGCACGTATTCGGCGACCGCCACGCCCTCGGGCACATGCGAGCCGACGATCACCAGGTCGGCGTCGGCGATCTGCTCTCCGGCGACCTGCGCGAGCTCATCGAGTGAGCCGTAGAGGCAGAGTCGGGCACCGCGCAGTTCCCGCAGATCGCGCGTGCTCTCATACCACGGAGCATCACGTTCGCAGAACAGCACGTCGTTGCCCCGTGCGGCCAGCTCGCGCACGAGTCCGCGGTAGTTGGTGGCGTGGCCGTTGCCCCACGAGGAGGTGATCGACAGCCCCAGGACTACAACCTTCACGTCACGCCCTCCACCGCAGTTTGCCCCGTCGGTTCGCCTCTGGCCTGTTGGCGGGAGCCGGCATCGGGACTTCGGGCGGAACCATAGTGCGAATCATCGGGGTTCTCTCCCAAATTGCGGGAAAACGCATGGATTCGTGCAGGCCGGCGAGTGTCGGGCCGTTACGCGGCGCGGCTCGTGCCTTTGCTTAACCGACATACCCGTCGGTTCCGCGTTTCACGCTGTCATGCGGCGGCCGTTTCAGCGGATCGGCCCGGGGTATCGCAAAAAAGATGAGCTTTGCGAGTGCACGCTTCACCTCGACCCTGCTGACGGCGATCGTCGGCGCGGTGCTCGGGGTGGGAGCCTTCAGCCTCAGCGCGCCGACCGAACGCTGGCTTGCGTTCGGTGGGGGTTGCGCTGTGCTGGTCGTGGTGGCACTGGCGTTTCTGATGCCGCGCCGCGGGGCGCTGCAGCGTGCCCTCGACCTTCCGTCTGTGCTGATCGGCGTGTGGTTGATCGTCGCCTCGCGTGCGGTCGAGAGCGGTGGTGCCGGCTCCAGCCCAGACGCGGTCAAGTGGCTCACGCTCGCGTCCGGCGCCGCACTTTGCGGCGCTGGGCTGGTGGGGCTGCTGTTGCACGAAATGGGACTCGAGCGCGACCTGGGCAGGGTCGCGGACGACTCCTGGACGATCACCGCGATTCGCGCCCGTGAGGACGAATCAAGCCCCAAGCCACTGATGATCGCCGACCCCGACCAAGATGCGCTTTCGCGGACCGCTGGCTGACAGCTACGCGGGCGCGGCGTTGCTGGTCGCGTTCGCACTGATCCCGTATCTGGTTCTCACCTCAGCGATCACGCCGCTTGAGGCGCTGATCTCCAAGCAGGTGGGTGTGTCACCTCAGGCGCTGCAGACGACGGCGGGTATGGCCAACGCCGGCTACGCGTTCGGAACACTGCTCGCCGTCCAGCTCGCGGTGCGGATGCGACCACGGCGCCTGTTGCTCATCTATGCGGTGCTACTCGTGCTGGGATCGGCGATGACGGCACTGGCGCCGACACCGGGGATCTTCATCGCCGGCCATGTCCTGCAGGGGCTCTGCACCAGCCTGATGCTGATCGCCGCGGTGCCACCGCTGGTCACCGGCTGGCCCGCCAAGCGGATGCCGATCACCGCCGCGATCATGAACCTCTGCATCTTCGGGGCGGTGGCGCTCGGCCCGATCGTCGGCCAGATCCAGGAAGCGGCCGGTTCGTGGCGCCCGCTGTTCTGGCTGGCCACGGCCGCATCGGCCGTGGCGCTTGTGTTCGTGCTGTTGACCTGGGAGGACGATCCCGCTCCCGATCCGCGCGGCGATTGGGACCCGGTATCGCTGCTGCTCGCCGGCGGGGGCTGTGCGTCGGCCTTCTTCGGAGCATCCGAGCTGACCACGCACCGGATGCTCAGCGTGATCGTGTTCCTGCCGTTGGTGGCCGGGGCGGCAACCGTCGTCCTGCTCGTCATCCATCAGGCCTCGATCAAGAACCCGCTCGTCCCGGTCCGTGAGCTGCTCTCCACGAAGCCGATCGTCGGCGTGATCGCCGCGATGGCGGCGGGCGCAGCATCGGTCCCGGCCATCGGCCTGATCGAGCAGAGCGTGACCGGCACGGGATCACCTGCTCACCTCGCGTCGCTGTTCTGGCCGTTCTTTGGTGGCGCCGTTCTGACTGCCGTGATCTTCGGGCTGGCGCTGCGCACACGAATGCTCGTGGCGCTCGTGTTCGCGGGGCTCACGGTCCTGGTCGGCGGGATCGCGATCGCCACGGGAGTGGCCCATGGCCCGCATTCACTGGTCGGGATCAGCTGTGCTCTGATCGGGATCGGCGTCGGCGCCGCGGTCGCCCCGGCGCTGTTCGTTGCCGGCTACTCGGTGGCCGTGATGAACATCCAGCGCGTGCTGGCGCTGGTTGAGTTGCTGCGCGCCGTTGCCGCGTTCATGACCGCGCCCGTGCTGCTGCATCTCGCGCTGACAACCGATGGTGGCGTGAGGGGCGACGGGATCGACACGGCGCTGTGGGTGTGTCTCGCAATCGCCGGCACGGGATTGCTGGTCGCGGCGTACGTATTCGCGCTGGGGCGCGCACGCCTGCAACGGCCTGACATCGAGGCTTGGCAGGAGGGCGAGGGTCCCGCCTGGTATTCGCCGCCGCTGGCCGCGGGAATCCGCGATCAGCGGCTCGAGCGCGTGCTGGCCGAGCGCTGAGTTCTCAGCCGGCAGCTCAGCTCAGCTCTGCTCGCGGCCGTCGCGCCGATCGTCACCAGCGGGTGGCGGGACCAACTCGCCCTGCCAGCCACGCAGCGGATGCGCGTCGCTGCGCTGTAGCCACCGGCAGGTCAACAGCGTGAGCACGAAAAGGATCAGCGGCGCGATCCACACGCCGAAGCGCCATACGTGGATCTGCGCGGTGTAGGAGATATCGAGCCGGAAGAACAGTCGGTCGGTCGATCCGATCATGAAGATGATCACGACCCAGCCGAGGAAGGCGGCGCCGGCAGCCGTACGCAGCGGGCGGTCCCGCGGACGTTCGAGCAGGTTATGCGAGCGGTAGTCGTGGGTGAGCTTGCGCTCGAGCCATGGCCACGCGTACATCAGACCGAACACGACCGTCGGGAACGCTGCACCGCCCCAGAAGGGGTTGGGGATGATCGTGTGACCGCCGATCGTCGGCTCGAGGTTCGGCATCAGCCGCAGCGCGCCGATCAGCCAGCCGATGTACCAGTCGGGCTGGGCGCCGTTCTCCGACAGCCAGACGTGGTAGGGGCCCCACTGCCAGATCGGGTTGATCTGGATCAGCCCGCCGAGCAGGAACAGCACCGCGACAACCGCGAACATCAGCCCGATCGAGCGCAGCGCATAGGCGGGCCAGGTCGGCGTTCCGACGACGTTGCCCTCACGCCGGCCGCGACCCGGGAACTGTGAATGGTGCTGGCGCATGATCATCGCCAGGTGCACGCTGATCAGTACGGTCAGTGCTGCCGGGATCAGCAGCACGTGCACGAACTCCAGCCGTGGAAGGAAGCGTTCGGATCCCGGGAAGTTGCCGTCCCAGAGCAGCGTTGCGAGCTGTCCACCGATCAGCGGGATCGACATCGCGACCGCGTAGGCGATCGCCAGACCCATTCCCGACAGCAGATCGTCGACCAGCGAGTAGCCGGCGAAGCCCTCGAGGATCGCGAGCATCAGCATCGTCAGCCCGATCATCCAGTTGAGGTCGCGGGGCTTGCGGTAGGCCCCGGTGAAGAAGATCCGGATCAGGTGCAGCACGATCGACGCGATGAAGATGTCTGCAGCCCAGTGGTGGGTCTGGCGCATCAACAGGCCGGCGGGAACGACGGTCGAGAGGTTCAGCACCGAGCGATACGCCTCTGACATGCGTGCGCCGTCGAGCGGCACGTAGACGCCGACGTAGGTCACCTGGTGCGTGCTCGGGGTGTAGTAGAGCGCCAGGAAGATGCCGGTGACGACCAGCACGATGAACGAGTAGAGCGCCACCTCGCCGAGCAGGAACGACCAGTGATCGGGGAACACGTAGCTCATCGCCCACTTGATCCCGCGCGCCGCACCGATGCGCTCCTCGTTCCAGCGTACGAGGCGCCGCGCGCGCCGCTCCAGCCTGCGTCGAATCAGACCCACGTGACTCCGCCTCAGGTCGCCTTCGGCGTGCGCACGCTGAACCATGAGGGACCGACGTCCTCATCGAACCCACCGCCGGCGCGCAGCCGGCCGCCGCCGTCGATCATCACCGGCAGCTGCGGCAACGCTCGTCCCGCGGGTCCGAACAGCAGCTTGCCGCCCTCGCCGGGGGCGAACGTCGAGTAGTGACACGGGCAGGTGAAGGCGGGCTGCGCGGAACTGGTCGGCGCGAACGTGGGATAGCGATACAGCGAGATCGCGCACGCGGCGTGCGGGCAGATCTTGGAGAACGCGAGGATTCCGTTCGGTGCCCAATGCGCGCGCGACGGCGGCAGGTGGATGTAGTGCGCGGGCAGCCTCACGACCAGCAACGGAGCCCCCAGCTGCTCCCACGAGTGCCCGGCCGGCAGCGCCGTGTAGAAACTGCCGACCTCGATCTCATCGGCGACATAGGGCCGGCCGTCCTCATCGACGAATTGCACGCCGCGCCGCCAGGGCGTGTCGTGGATGTCGGTCAGTCGCGGCCCCAGCGAGGCGAGCGTCGTCACCGCGGCGGTCGTCATCGCCGCGCCGGCCACGCCGCCGGCACCGAGCAGCAGCCCGCGGCGCGAGATCCCCTCGCCGCCTGACTCGACGAGTCCGACGAGCTCTGCGGGGGCGCCCTCCTCGAGCAGCGGCGAGCGTTCCTCGACGCTGGTCTGCTGCGGCACCACCAGCTTGCCGGCGATGATCGCCGCGGCCGCGATCAACGCGAACATGCCGCCGATCGCGAGGCCGAGCAGCTGGTTGTTGTGCCCCGCCAGCACGTAGACAGCCGTGAAACCGAAGCCGAACACGGCGGCCAAGAGAAGCAGCAGCGCGACCAGCCGTTCGGCTCGCGGGCTGGCCGGGACGGACCGCTGGGAAACGTCCTCGAGCTGCTCATGGATTTTCGCGACCTGCGCGGGCTCGGGCCGCTCGGCCAGCTCGCGGCGGCGCGCGAGCAGTCGCCAGACCGCGAGCATCGCCAGCACGCGCCCCAGGAAGTCAGACATTCATTTGGTCCTTTCTCCGATCAACCGGGCGACGATCACGAGGGCCAGCAGCCCCAAGAACCAGGTCACGATCCCCTCGGGGATCGGGCCGATGTTGTAGATCCCCCAACCGCCGTAGTTGGCTGGATGTCGAGTCCACAGCACGTATCGAGCGAGCGAGTTCAGGTCCTGCTGGTCAAGCTGCTGGGAGTCGAAGCGCGGCATCAGGTACGGACCCATGCGCACCGCCTCAGCGATCTGCTGCGGAGTCGACTCCTGCAGATCGGGAACCTGTGCACCGAGCGTGATGCCGCCGCGGGCCACGATCGAGTGGCACCCCGCACAGTTCTCGTCGAAGAGCTTGAAGCCGGCCGCGATGCTGCCCTCAGCGGGGTCGGCAGTCGCTGCTGGAGGCCCGCCTCCGCGCCGGCGGATGTAGGCGATCAGCGCGTTGATCCCGCGCCGGTTGAACGCCGGCTGCTCGCGCGTCGGCTGGGCGCGGTTGTTGGCGAGCGGCATACGTCCGGTGCTCAGGTAGAAATCGACCGGCCCAGCTCCGACTCCGGTCAGCGCCGGCGCGACGCCACGGCGCCCCTGCAACTCGAGCCCATGGCATGAGGCACAGTGCTGGTCGAACAGCGAACGGCCCTCGGCGATCAGGCTCGGCGAGCTCACCGTGGCGATCGTCTCCGCTCCGTCGCCCGGAGCGAAGGGGAGCTTCGTGGCGGCGGCGGGCTTTGCCGCCGCCCTGCTTTGCCCACCCTGCGCCGACGGCTGCGCCATCAGCGTCAGCCAGCCGGCGGCCGAGAGCAGCGCGACCAGCGCCATCAGCCTGCGTCTCATCGCGTCACCCGATGCAGCTCACGCGCGCGCTGGCGCCGCTCGGCTTCGAGCATCGCGCCCATTACCGCGACGACTCCGAGCAGTGCCATCACCGCCGTTCCCGCCACCCACATGATCGCTCCTGCCTGCTGCTGGCCGGCGACCGCGCCCGGCCCCGCGTAGGCCGGATAGAACAGTGTGCGGTCGCGATCCAGATAGGCGCCGAGCAGCGTCATCGGCAGCATCGCGACGGTCAGGTAGATCAGCTGTTCGACGGTGCCGAGTCCCCGCCGCGGCTGCGGTGCTCCGAGCAGCGGCCACCACACGATCAGGCCGGCGGCGATAAAGGCCCCGTGCTGGAGCACGTGTACGGCCGGATGGCGGGCCGCCGTGTCGAACACGATCGGCACGTGGCAGCCGAGCACGATCACGGCGAACACGATCAGGCAGGCGGCGGGGTGTGCGCGACGGCCGACGGCTACCAGCGCGCGGCCGAAGCAGCGGCGAGGCCGCGACGGCATCGCTCGCAACAGCCGGTGCAGCGGACGGCCGGCCAGCAACAACGGGGGCGCGACGTCGACCAGCAGCAGGTGCTGCACCATGTGTCCGGGCAGCCGGTCGTCATCGATCACGGTGACCGCGACGAGGATCGTCGCCAATCCGGCGAACAGCGCAACCAGCCGCTTCACCGCTGACTCCGTGCGCGGCGCTGGTGACGGAGCTCGAGCAGCAGCCGTCCGACCCCCGCGACCATCAGGCCGACGCCGAGGTAGATGATGAAGTGGCCGAAGCTGAAGCCGAACATCAGCGTGGCGAAACCGATCGCCACGATCACCGTCGCGAAGCTCGCGCGGGTGACCGCCTCCGGCCCTGCCCGCTGCGGGCGCAGCAGCACCGCCGCGGCGAACAGCACGATCGCGAACACGCCCGCGCCGAAGGTCGCGGTCTGAATCGAGGCTCCGGCCCAGACCGCGTTCAGCGCGCCCGAGAGTGCGAGCAGCGCGGCCCAGCAGAGCAACGGCAGCGCGCCGCTCCTCATGCCGGTGCCTCCGCCGGAGCGGCACGCCTGGTCGCCTCGTCCTCGGCCTGCTCGCGCAGATCCAGCAGCGGCGCGTATGAGCGGACCGGCGGCAACGGCTGCTCGAAGTTGAGCGCGGGCGGCGGAGAGCTCGTTGTCCATTCGAGTGTGTGCCCGTGCCAGGGGTCATTCCCGGCCAGGCTGCGGCGCCGCAGAGAGACGACGACGTTGGTCAGGAACACGACGATCGCGAGTGCGATCACGCCGGCGCCTGCTGTCTCGATGCGGTTGAGTGTGGCCCAGCCAGGATGCTTGCGGTAACGCGCCACGCGCCTCGGCATGCCGTCCTCGCCGAGAAAGAACATCGGCAGAAATGTCATATTCGTGCCGATTGCCAGCAGCACGAAGTGAACGCGCCCGATGCCCTCGCGCAGGCGCGCGCCGGTGACCTTCGGAAACCAGTGATAGACGCCGGCGAAGAAGCCGAAGATGCTGCCGGCGAACAGCGTGTAGTGAAAGTGCGCGACGACGAAGTAACTGCCGTAGACGTTGTAATCGAGCACCGGTGAGGCGACGAAGATCCCGGTTGTCCCGCCGATCAGGAACTGGATGAAGAAAGTCAGCCCGAACAGCATCGAGCAGCGCAGCGTGATCGAGCCACCTACCAGGGTCCCGACGAGGTCGAAGTACTCGATCCCCGCCGGAACCAGCAGCAGCGTCGAGGTGAAGGCGAAGTAAGGGTTGGTGATGCCGCCGGTGACGAACATGTGGTGCCCCCACACACTCATCGAAAGCACCGAGAACAGCATCATCGAGGCGACGAATGCCGTGTAACCGAACCAGCGCTTGTGCGCATTGACCGCAACCGCCTCGGCGGCGCAGCCGAGATAGGGAAAGAACATCACGTACACGACGGGGTGGCCGAAGAACCAGAAAAGGTCCTCGTAATCGATCGCACCGGTGAAGCCGGTGAAGATGTTGGCGCCGTGACGGTCGAGGTAGAGCAGCACCAGCGCGACGATCAGCACCGGGAAGGCAGCGACCACCATCAGCACCGAGACCAGCGCGGTCCAGGTGAAGACCGGCATGCGCAGCACCGTCATTCCGGGCGCGCGGCGGCGCGCGACCGTGACCGTGATGCAGCCCGCGATCAGCAGCTGGCCGAGCGCGGCCAGGATCACGCCGATCACCCACAGGTCCTGACCCACGCCGGGGGTGTAGGTGCCATTCGAGAGCGGTGTGTAGGAGGTCCAGCCGTCCTGGCCGGGACCGCTGCTGGTCATCCAGCCCGACTGCATCACCAGGCCGCCGCAGAAGAAGATCCAGAACCCGGCGAGCGCGACGCGCGGCCCGCTGATCGTGCGGGCACCGATCTGCAGTGGAACCAGGTAGAGCGCCAGCGCCAGCGCCATCGGCGTGACGAACAGATAGATCATCGTCGAGCCGTGCATCGTGAACAGCTCGTCGTAGCGGCTGTTGGAGAGCAGCGTGTTGTTGGGCTCGGTCAGCTGCGCGCGCATCAACAATGCGAACAGGCCGCCCAGCAGGAAGTAGAAGAGCGATGTCAGCGCGAGGTTCAGACCGATGCGCTTGTGGTCGGTGCTGATCGCGATCATGTTCGGGCGCGCCCGTCACTAGCGAGCCAGGATCTGAACGCGCGCGGAGTGATCACGGACGCGGTGAAGACCATGTCGGCGTGCAGCAGACCGCAGAACTCCGCGCACGACCCGCTGAAATGTCCCGTCCGGTCGAAATCAAGCGTCACGGTCTGGGTCGAACCGGGGATCGCATCGCGCTTGAACCTGAGCTGCGGGATCCAGAGAGAGTGGATCACGTCCGCGCTGCTGATCCGGAAGCGCACCGGCTCGTTGGCCGGAACCACCAGCGGCTGATCGCCGACGGCGCCACTCTCATGGGTGATGCCGTGTCCCGGATAGCTGAAGGTCCACTCCCAGCGTGAGCCGGTCACGTCCACGGTGATCGCTGGGCGTTCTCTGGCCGACGCCGTATCGACCCTGTGCTCGGCGGTGAACGTGACGTACAGCAGGAATGCCGCCACGCATGTGAGCACCAGTGCGTAGGCAGCTTCCAGTGCGTTGGCCTCATGGCGTCGCGACACCTCGGTGTTGCGGCGGTACACGAGCACGGCCCCGACGATCAGGCTCGTGAACAACACGATCACGCCGACCGCGATCGGTGTGTAAATGCCGAACACCCAGTCGTAGACCTTCCGGGTGTCGACGATTGAGAACACCTGCAACTGCGTGTCTCCAACTATCGGGGGAAGCTGCTTTCCCCATACCCGTCTGCGTGGATCCGCAACGCGACCGGCCGGCTCGTTTGCTGCCAAGTTGGCGAGGGTAAGTCGCCTTCGTGTCAGGCTTGGCGCTCACCTTCGACGACGGCCCGGATCCGGAGTGGACGCCGCGGCTCCTCGATCTGCTCGACCACGTCGGTGCCAAGGCGACGTTCTTCCCAATCGCCTCCCGCGCCGCCGCGCAGCCCGCATTGATCGCGCGGGTGCGCGAGGCCGGGCATGCGATCGGCCTGCACTGTCACGAGCACGTTCGTCACAGCACCCGCGACCGCGCCTGGCTCGAGTCCGACACGCGCGAGGCGCTGCGACTGCTGGCGCAGGTCGACGTCAGGCCGTCGCTGTGGCGGACGCCCTGGGGCGACACGGCCGGGTTCTCGGCTGAGGTTGCCGCCGAGCATCACCTGGGCATCGTGAGCTGGACGCTCGATACGCACGATTGGCGCGGCGACAGCGCCGAGATGATGCTCGCCGACACGCAGGCGGGAATCGTCGAGGATGCGATCGTGCTGGCCCACGACGGCATTGGGCCCGGGGCCAAACGTGACGGCATGTCCCAGACCGTGCGGTACGTCGAGCGGGCGGCGTCGCTGGCGCGGCGCCGTGGCCTGAGGCTGGAGGCACTCCGGTGACGACCGCTTCAGCCGCCCTCAACGACGGTCAGCAGCTCTCGCTCGCCGACGCGCTCGGGGCCATCTCCGACGGTGCTGATGTGCGCGACCGAGAGGCATCGCCGGCGTTCCCGTCGGCGGCGATCGAGCTGCTGCGTCGCGCCGGATTGCTGTGGTGGAACGCCGTTGACGGGGAACGCCCGCCCGCGTCTGAGGAGCTAGCGCTGGTGCGCGCGGTCGCGCGTGCGGACGGATCGGTGGGAAGGATCTTCGACGGACATCTCAACGGCATCGAGCGGTTGCTCGTGCAGGGCCCCAGAACGCTCCGGCAGGCGGAGCTCCCGCTGATCAGGACGGGTGAGCTTGTCGTCGGCGTCTGGGGCGGTGAACCGCGCGCGGGCGAGGGTCAGCCGGCCGCGATCGAGCAGCTCGGCGAGCGCGAGTTCCTGATCGGTGTCAAGACCTTCTGCTCCGGGGCCGGTGGGCTGCAGCGCGCGCTCGTGCTGGCGCGCGACCCGCTGGCAGAGAAGCCGGCCGCCGTCTGGGTTGACCTGACCGATCGAGCCACGGTGCACGTCGACGAGCGCTGGTATCGAAGCTCCGGCCTGCGGGCGTCAGCGTCGCACCGCGTCACATTTGACCGTGCGCCGGTGCTGGCGCGCTTCGGGCCTCCCGGAGCCCTGGCGGAGCAGCCGTGGTTCGGGCGCGATGCACTGCGCACCGCGGCCATGTGGGCGGGCATGGTCGACACCGCCTTCGAGGCGACGCTCGTGGACCTGAGGCTACGACCGCAACGCACGCAACTCGAGCAGCTGGCGGTCGGGCGGATGCTGACCGCTCGCGGCACGATCGACGCGTGGCTCGAACGCGCGGGACGGGCCATGGACGGGGCTGTCCCTGACCTTCCGGCGGTCGCCCTGCACGCGCGGGCGGCGATCGCGGATGCCGCGCGCGTGCTGCTGGATGAGGCCGCGCGCGCGTGCGGCTCGACGACGTTCGCCACCGGCGGGGCGCTCGACCGCGCGCGTCGCGACCTCGAGCTGTTCCTGTTGCAGCACCGTCTCGACCCGATGCTCGCTCGCGCTGGTGCAAGCGCACTACTTGGGTAGTGAATAAGGATGCCGATGAGCCTCGCTGACTTCGAATCGCTCTATGCGCGCGAGCAAGACCCCTGGGGTTACCGCAGCCGCGAATACGAGCGAGAGAAGTACGCGGCCACACTCGCCGCCTGCGGGTCCGGGCCATTTGCGTCCGCGCTCGAGCTCGGCGCGTCAATCGGGGTCTTCACCGAGCTGCTGGCTCCGCGCTGTCGGCAGCTGACAACGATCGACGGGGCACCGACCGCAGTACGCACTGCCCAACAGGCACTGCGTCGCCACCGCAACGTGCGCGTACTTCTGGGGCAGATCCCGGACGCCATTCCTGTGCAGCCCGTCGACCTCGTGGTCGCTTCGGAGATTCTCTACTACCTCGATTCGGGTGCGCTGGCGGCGACGCTGGAGGCCGTATCCGGGGTACTGGCCACCGAAGGTCGCATGGTGGCCGTGCACTGGAGGCCCACCGGGCCGGACCGACCCCTGTCAGCTGACGCGGTACACGCGTCGCTGCGGACGCTGCAATGGTTGGAGGAAGTCGATGATCGCTCGACGGACGACTACCTCCTGAACGTGTACGAGCGGTCATGACCGAGCAATTCGGGTTACTCGTGATCGGCGGCGGACCGGCGGGGTTCGCCGCCGCCAAGTCCTACCGAGAGCACGTGCCGGACCGGGCACTGGCGATCGTGACCGACGAATCGGTGCTGCCCTACGAGCGGCCGCCGCTGACCAAGGAGTTTCTGCGCGGAGAGTCCGGCGCCGACGAGCTGCCGCTGGCCGACGAATCCTGGCTCCAGGAGAATTCGGTGCAGCTGATCAGCGGCCGGGCTGTGAGTCTCGACGCCATGGGGCGGGGCGTGACGCTCGCGGGCGACCGCAAGCTGAGCTACGACACGTGCCTGCTCGCGACCGGCGCCGAGCCACGACGGCTGCTTGTCGCTGGTGTGGACCATCCGCGGGTGCGCGTCGTCCGCAGCCTTCACGACGTTCGCCAGCTGCTCGAGCGGTTGCAAGGGCGCGAACGTGTGGTCGTCGCCGGCTCGGGCTTCATCGGCTGTGAGATCGCCAGCTCACTGCGCCGCCGCGGCCACGCGGTCACGATCGTCAGCGACGAGCCTGCGCCCAATCAGGCGCGGCTCGGTGAGCAGGCGGCAAGCCGGATTGCCGGATGGCTGCGAGCTGACGGCGTCGTGCTCAAGCTGGGCGCCGAGGTCGAACACATCGACCATCAACGATCGGGCTGCGTGGTGGTGGCGGGGGATGAACGCGTCGCCGCGGATGTGGTCGTGATGTCCGTTGGTGTGACACCTCGCTCTGAGCTCGCGGCACAGACGGGCTTGCGGCTGGAGGGCGGTGCGGTGCCGGTCGACGCCTCGATGCGTAGCGCAGTGGCGGGGCTGCTCGCGGCCGGTGATGTCTGCCTTGCGCAGAACAGTGCGGCGGGGCGCGCGCTACGGGTCGAGCATTGGGGCGATGCGCTGGCCCACGGGGAGATCGCGGGTCGCGTCGCGGCCGGTGAGGCGCCGACCTGGGACGCGGTGCCGGGCTTCTGGTCGACGATCGGGGCGCAGACGCTCAAGTACGCGGCGTGGGGGGACGGGTTCGACGAGGTTTCGTGGCATACACATCCAGGGGGCGGCTTCACGGCGTCGTATGGCCGCGACGGTTTGCTCGTCGGCGTCCTCACCCACGACGCCGACGATGACTACGAGCGCGGGCAGCGCGACATCGGAGCGGGAGCGTCATGGCAACGGTGAGTATCGTCGTGATCCCCGCTCGCAACGAGGAGGATCGGATCGCCGCGTGCATCAGCGCGCTCGCTGCGCAGACGGTCACGACGGACGCCTTTGAGGTGATCCTCGTCGCCGATGCCTGTACGGACCGAACGGAGGCGGTGGCCTGTGCGCGGGCCGCCGAGGTTGGTGTCAGTATCACGGTCCTGCGGGGACCGGGCGCCGGTACCGGGCCCGCCCGGCGTCTGGGCATGGACGCCGCAGCCGAGCGACTCGAGCAGTTGGCTCTGCCACAGGGTCTGATTGCCACGACCGACGCCGATACCGAGCCCGCCTGCGACTGGCTCGAGCGGCAGCTCGCGCACCTCGACAGCGGTGCAGAGGCGATCGGCGGGCTGATCGAACTCGACCCCGGCGACACGGGGCAACTGCCGGATGAGGTGTGGCTGCGCCGCGAGGCGGACGCCGAGCGGCGTCTGCGCAGCGTGCGCCGATCGGATCCGGGCGCCGCCCACCATCACTTTGCGGGAGCGTCGCTCGGGATCAGTGCCGAGACCTACAGACGGGTCGGAGGGATCGAGCCCGCGCCGGCACTCGAGGACGAATTCTTCGCCGAGCGTTTGCGTCGTCATGACGTCCGCGTGCTGCGTCCGGCGGACGTGCGCGTGCGTACGGCCGCGCGGACCGAGGGGAGAGCCCAGCGCGGCCTGTCGGTCGACCTCGCCGTCTCGAGTTGGCTGGCGCGGCGGCGCTTCCGCGCTGAGCAGTTCGACATCGGCAGGCTGCGAGAGCTGAAAGGCTCGACGAACGTGTCGGTGGTGATTCCGACAAAGGACTGCGAGGACACGATCGGCGCGGTGCTCGAGCAGACCGTCGGGCCGGCGCGTGTGGCTGGACTCGTCGACGAGCTCATCGTCATCGATGGCTCCCGCGACGCGACCGCTGCGCGCGCTGTGGCGGGTGGAGCTCGGGTCGTGCAGGAGAGCGAGGTGCTGCCCGAGTTCGGCCCGTCGCTGGGCAAGGGGGATGCGATGTGGCGGGCGCTGGCAGTGACCAGCGGCTCGATCGTCTGCTTCCTTGACGGTGACACGGGTGATCCCGATCCACGGCACCTGCTGGGCCTGCTCGGGCCGCTGTTCGCCGAACCCACGATCATGCTGGTCAAGGGCTCGTTCGCGCGGCCCTTCAGATCCGGAGGCACGACCAGCGTCGACGAGGGTGGCCGCGTGACCGAGCTCGCGGCACGGCCGCTGCTCAACCTTCATTTCCCGCTGTTGTCGGGATTTCAGCAGCCGCTGGCCGGCGAGTTCGGGGCGAGGCGCGCCCTGCTCGAGGGGCTGCCGTTCCCGACCGGCTACGGGGTCGAGATTGCGACGCTGATTGATTCGCTGCGTGAATACGGGCTCGATGCGCTGGCCGAGTCAGACCTCGGGGAGCGGCAGAACCGGCATCAGCCGCTGCGCTCGCTGGGAGAGATGGCCTTCGCGGTGATGATCGCGGTCGAGCGCCGCCTCGAGGGTCGAACCAGCAGTAGCGGCGGACAGTATCTGCGCCCGTGGCAGGACGGCGCGATCATCCGCGTGCCCGTCGGTGAACGACCTGCGCTGGCGACGCTGCGTCCGGCGCTTGATGCGGTGGTCAGCTGCTGACGCGCCGAGCTGGGCTTACGAGTGCTCCTCGGCGGCGCGGTAGGCGGCCTGCAGAAAATCGGAGATCGAGTGTGAGGCGAGCACGCTGCCGGCCAACCGCGTGAAGCGCGGTGCGCCGACAAGCCCGAGTGTCATCGCGGTGGTCACCCACTGGGCGAGGCAGTAAGGACACACGAGCAGCTCACCGATCGCGTAGCGCAGACCGTGCCCATACGGGCGCTCCTCGACCTCGCCCTGCCCTGAGGCTTCCTGGAACTGGGTAAACGGCGCACGCGCAAAGCTGGTGACCTTGTCCTTGGCGAGCAGCCGGCTGAGCTTGTGGGACGCGACGCCGATCAGCAGCAGGTCACCGATCGCCGGGCGCTCGGGCAGCTCGTGGCCCCGCCGCCGCAACGCGAGCAGGGTTCCGCCGAAGAGCGTCACGTAGGCGCTTGTGATCAACGCGTAGGAGCCCAGCGGTCGCTCCGAGCCGGGGGCGTAGTGTGCGGTGACGGAATCGTGCTCGGTGGATGCCTGCGCGGCGGGTCCACCGTGCGCGGCTTGGGTGTCTGGATCGCTCGTCGCCATATCGCCTCAGGAGTGGGTGGTCGCCGTTCGCCGGCCTGCTGTCGCGCTGCGGTCCCCCAGCCGCTCAGCGAGCCGACTGGCGAGGGCCATGATCGTCAGTGCCGGATTGGCCGAGCCCTGGGTGGGCATTACGCTGCCGTCGCAGACGAACAGATTCGGAACTCCCCAGGCGCGGTGGTCGCTGTCGACGACTCCTGTGCCCGCGCTGCTTGACATCGCGCAGCCCCCGACGAGGTGGGCGTAGCGATCGATTGTGAGGATGTCCTGCGCGTCCGCAGCCTGCAGGATCGAGTTGAGCTTGCGCTTGGCGTAGGCGATGTTCGCGCGGTCGTTGTCGCACTGGGTGTAGTCGAGTCGCGCGACGGGCACGCCGTTGCGGTCGGTCTGATCGGCGAGGGTGACGCGGTTTTCAGCGCGCGGCAGCAGTTCACAGAGGACGCCGACCGTGAACCAGTGGTTGTAGTCGCGCATGTACTCGCGCAGCGCCTGGCCCCAGTGGCCGTCGGCGAGGACGTGTTCGGCCCAGCCGATCGGCAGAGGGCCGACTGTCTGGATTGAGAAGCCTCGGGCGAACCCACGTTCAGGGTCGGTCTCGTAGAACTGTTCGGAGCTGATCTCCGGAGGCGGCGCCTTGTACATGCGCATCTCCTCGGGAAAACGCCCGGCCACCTGCGGCGCACCCTGGACCATGATCCCGCGGCCGACGAGGTCATTGTCGTTGGCCAACCCGTTGGCGAATCTCGCGCTGGTCGAGTTCAGCAGCAGCCTCGGCGTCTCGATCGAATATCCGGCGACGGTCACCGCGTCCGCGGCCTGGAAGTGCTCGCGGCCGTCGTGAAAGTACGTGACGCCGGTGCATCTGCCCTGCTGGTCGGTCTCGATCCGCGTGACCATGCAGTCGGCTCGGACCTCGACCCCATGGGCGAGCGCGTCGGGGATGTGGGTGACGAGCGGTGAGGCCTTGGCGCCGACCTTGCATCCCTGCAGGCAGAACCCGCGGTAGATGCAGTGCGGGCGGTGCCCGAACGAACCGTTGGCGATGCCGACAGGTCCCACGCGCATCTCGATACCGAGCCGCTTCGCGCCCTCCCAGGCTCGCTGCGCGCCCGCACTGATCGGATGCGGGCCGTGCGGGTAGGCGTGCGGGTCGCCCCACGGCCAGGCCTCGCCCGCGACCGGTAGCTCACGCTCGAGCCGTTCGTAATGGGGCTTCAAGTCCTGATAGCTGATCGGCCAGTCGGCGCCGACCCCGTCACGGGTGCGAACCTCGAAGTCCGACGGATGAAAGCGCGGCGTGTAGCCGGCGTAGTGGATCATCGAGCCGCCGACGCCGCGCCCGCAGTTGTTCTTGCCGAGCTCGACCGGATCCTCGCCCCCGATGACCCGCTCCTCGGTCCAGTAGAGCGAGTGCGAGCCGGCCTCATCCGAGACCCAATCCTCGTCGGGGTCCCAGAACGGCCCGGCTTCGAGCACGAGCACCTTCCATCCACGTCGCGCCAGCCGCTGGGCGAGCGTCGAGCCACCGGCGCCGGCACCGACGATCAGCATGTCGACGGACTGGTCATGCGCGAACGTACGCATGTGCTTGCGGCCGGGAATGGCGCGCGAGTGCTGGTCGAGCAGGAACGCAGAGTCGTTCTCAGGCGGTCGCGTGGAGCCCTTCAGGGCGAGTCGCGCATTGGTTTTCACTCGAGTCCCCGCTTCGGCACGTCGCTGACGGGATCGACGGAGAATTCGGGTGGGGCCTCCCAGTGCTCGCGCTGGCCGGGGCCGAGGCGAGCGTACCCGCGCGGATAGGCGGGTCCACCGAACCCGATCTCATTCCATGCCCACGGATGGGAGTAGAACGCGCCGAGCACACCGCGCATCACCACGCCCCAAGCGCGCGTTACCGGGATGTCCCAGTCGAGCTCGCCCTTGGAGAATGAATCCACGATCTGGTGCTGCAGCTCGGTGTCTGCCGACGCGAAGCCGTCGCTGGCCCCACGCTCCACGGCAGTCCGGTTGAGGTTGACGGCGACCCGGTGCCAGGTCTCGGGGTCCGCCGGCATGTCCTCGTAGCGGTATCCATCGAGCGTGCCGGTGTGGAGCTTGGCGTCGACCATCTCGAGCACGGGCACGCGGGGATCGGAGGTCTGACCGATCGCCACGTCGCAGAAGGCCCTGAGCACGCGCTCATCCTCGGCGTTGAAGAAGCGGATCTCAGGGACGTCGGCGACACGCTCGAGCACCACGCGACGGGTGGCGTGGTCCCAGCGATCGGCGGAGGTGAGGACGTCGTAGTCGGGGTAGCGGCCGTGCAACTGCGGCGTGGTCCCGCGGCGTTGCGCCGGCAGCTGCGACGGTGGCGCCGGCCCGCCGGCGCCACCCTTGTTGGGCAGATGGCTGGTGTCGGCTGCGCGATCGGGGGTGGGCATGCGCCTATTGCTCGCGCTCGAGCAGCGCGGCGACAAGTCCCATCCCGCCGACGAGCGCGAGCGAGCCGGGGGCCAGCAGCGGCGGGCCCATCACGATGTTGTACAGCGGCTCGGAGAAGCCGCCGGGCCGCTTGCGCACGCCCTGTATGTGCGTGTAGACACCGATCAGCCCATCGAGGCAGTAGAGGCCCGAGACCAGCGGCAGCGCGGTGGTGGCGGCTCGCTTGGATCCGACCGCCGCGATGCCGGACATGGTCAGAAGCGGTGAGAGCACAACCGGCGTCCACATCCACTTGTCCCCGAACGAGCCGCGGAAGTGCTCGAAGTAGATCTCAAGCCCGAGCGGCAGGGCGCTGAAGGCGGTTGCCGCCGCGAGCGTGCGCTGCGCGCGGCCGCGTCGCAGATTGCTGAGCAGCCTGTTCATCGGCCGGGCAGGAACTCCGGGAGCTTCTGGCGCAGCGACTGCCCGATGATCCGCCGGCCGGCCGGATCGCCGTGCCGGATCGCGGACGCGAACGAGCGCGCCTGCTCGATCGTTATGTGCGGCGGCAGTGGCGGGACCTCGGGATCGCAGACCACATCGAGCACAGTGGGCCGGTCGCTGCTGAACGCCTGATCCCACGCGGCGCCGATCTGGTCCGGACTCTCGACGCGGATGCCGTTGAGCCCGATCAGCTCCGCCCAGCGCGAGTAGGGAACGTCAGGCAGCGCCTGGGACTCGACGAACTTCGGGTCCCCGGACATCGCCCGTTGCTCCCAGGTGACCTGATTGAGGTCTCGGTTGTTGAGCACCACGACGATCAGACGCTGGTCGCTCCAGCGTTCGCGGTACTTCGCGACCGTGATCAGCTCGGCGAGGCCGTTCATCTGCATCGCGCCATCGCCCACCATCGCAATGACGGGGCGGTCCGGATGGGCGAATTTCGCGGCGATCGCGTAGGGGACACCCGGACCCATCGTGGCGAGCGTGCCTGACAGCGACGCCATCATCCCCTTGCGCAGGCGCACATCGCGGGCGTACCAGTTGGCGGCCGAACCCGAGTCGGAGCTGAGGATCGCGCCCTCGGGCAGGCGCTTGGACAGTTCGTGGAAGATCAGCTGTGGGTTGATCGGCTCGGCGGGCTCGTGCGCTCGCTGCTCGATCAGCTTCCACCATTCGCTGACGTTCTTCTCGATCTTCTCCCGCCAGGAACGATCCTGCTTCTGCTCGAGCAGTGGAAGCAGCGCCTTCAACGTCAGTCCGCTGTCCCCGATCAGGTTGACCTCCATCGGATAGCGGATACCGATCATCTTGCCGTCGAGATCGATCTGCACGCCCCGCGCCTGCCCCTCCTCGGGGAGGAACTCCGAGTAGGGGAAGCTCGACCCGACCATCAGCAGCGTGTCGCACTGATTCATCATGTCCCAGCTGGGGCGCGTGCCCAGCAGCCCGATCGAGCCGGTCACGAACGGCAGGTCATCCGGTACGGCGGCCTTGCCGAGCAGCGCCTTGGCGACCCCGGCCCCGAGCCTGTCGGCGACCTCGACCACCTCATCGCCTGCGTGAAGCGCGCCCGCACCAACGAGCATTGCGACGCGCTCGCCGGCGTTGAGGATCTCGGCGCCGCGTCGCAGCTGGTCCTCGGCCGGGGTGATCTGCGGCGATGCGTAACCCGCTCCCGAGTGGACGGTCCCATGGGCGCGCGGGGGAGTCGGCACGGCCGGCTCCATCTGCAGGTCGTTGGGCAGGATCACGCATGTGACCGTGCGCTCGGAGAGCGCGATCCGCATGGCACGGTCGATCAGGTGCCGAACCTGTCCGGGCTCGGTCGCCATCTGCACGTACTCATGGGCGACATCCTTGAACAGGGTGGTGAGATCGACCTCCTGCTGGTAGTTCCCGCCGAGGCCGAGTCTGGCCTGCTGACCAACGATCGCGACGACAGGCTGGTGGTCGAGCTTTGCGTCGTAGAGCCCGTTGAGCAAGTGGATCGCGCCCGGACCCGAGGTGGCGAGGCAGATACCCACCTCACCAGTGAACTTCGCATGGGCGCAGGCCATGAACGCCGCCATCTCCTCGTGCCGGACCTGGATGAACTCCGGCCGGTCGTCCGCCCTACCGAACGCCCCCATGATCCCGTTGATCCCGTCCCCCGGGAACCCGTAGATGCGCTTCACGCCCCACTCGTTGGACAGGCGGTGGAGCAGGTAGTCGGCAACGGTGTCGCTCATGAGCAATCCTCGATGGTCGATGCGGTCCCGAGCTTTGCTACCCGAGCGCGCAAAGGCCCGAAACGACGCGCTCAGCTTCTCCACCCGATCGGTGGTCGCCGGATTGTCGGGTCTGAGCGCCGGGTAGTCGGCGCCTATGCCGCAGATGGTCGTTGCTGTCACGGGGGCGAGTTCCGGCGTGGGACGTGCGACGGCGCACGCCTTCGCTCGTGAGGGCGCGACCGTTGGACTGCTCGCCCGTGGCGCCGAGGCCCTCGACGCGGCGGCAGCCGAGGTTCGCGCAATCGGGGGAACGCCGGTCGTACTGCGCTGCGATGTTGCCGACGCAGACGCGGTGGATGCGGCCGCGTCGGAGCTGGAGCAGCACGGGGAAATCGACGTCTGGGTAAACGACGCGATGGCAAGCGTGTTCGCGCCGACCTGGGAGATCACTGCCGCCGAGTTCAAACGCGTGACCGAGGTCACCTACCTCGGGGTGGTCAACGGGACTCTCAGCGCACTGGCGCGGATGCTGGCCCGTGACCGCGGGGTGATCGTGCAGGTTGGCTCGGCGCTGGCATATCGCGGCATTCCCCTGCAGAGCCCGTACTGCGCGAGCAAGCATGCGATCCAGGGCTTCACCGAGTCGCTGCGCTGCGAACTGATGCACGAGAACAGTGGGGTGCGGGTGACGATGGTGCAGTTGCCGGCGGTCAACACGCCGCAGTTCGACACAGTCAGGACCCGGCTTCCGCGCCACCCGCAACCGGTTCCGCCGATCTACCAGCCGGAGGTTGCCGCCCGCGCGATTTTCACCGCGGCGACGCACCCCCGCAGGCGTGAGTGGTGGGTTGGCGGATCGACGATGATCACCCTGCTCGGCAACGCGGTGGCCCCCGGGATCGGGGATCGCTACCTGGCGCGGACCGGATTCGACTCGCAGCAGACCGAGGAGCCGGTCGCCCCGGATCGACCGGACAATCTCTACGACCCCGTCGCCGGACCGGGCGCGACGCACGGGGACTTCGACCAGCAGGCCAAGGGCCGCAGCCTGCAATGGGCGGCCACCCGACATCGGCGCATCGTGGCCGCCTTGGCGTGCGCCGGCGCCGTGGCCGGGATCGCCGCGGTCGCGCTGCGGAGAAGATGAGCGACGCGTTCCCGCCCATCGCCGACTACGCGCTGATCGGCGATTGTCACACGGCAGCGCTGATCTCCTCCGACGCTTCAATCGACTGGTGCTGCCTGCCGCGCTTTGACAGCGGAAGCTGCTTCGGTCGGCTGCTCGACCGTGACCGCGGTGGCTTCTGCGCTGTCACCCTGGACGGGGGCGTCAAGGCGCAGAGCAGCGACTACATCGACGGCACGCTCGTGCTCGAGACGGTGCTCGAGGGTGCCGAGGCGACGATCAAGGTCACCGACTTCTTCGCGATGCGCGGCGTCGAGGACCTCGAACCGCCGCGCGAGCTGGTGCGCATCGTCGAATGTCTGCGTGGTCGCGCCGAGGTTGGCTTCAAAGTGGCGCCGCGCTTTGACTATGGGGCGGTGCGCCCGTGGCTGCGGCGCTCCACGGCCGAGACGTTCACCGCGATCGGGGGCGATGACGGGCTGATCGTCTGGAGCGACAGCAACCTCGAGATCGACGACGACAGCCTCATCGCCCGCCGACGTCTGGGTACCGGTGGGCAGATGCGGCTGCTGATTCGATTTGAACGTCCCCACCTGCTCGAGCGCGAGGCCCCGAGCATCCATCCCGACGAGGTCGACGCCCGCCGCGAGGACACCATCGGCTGGTGGCAGGAATGGCGGGCCCGCCTCACCAGCGATGGTGCGGATCAGGAGGCCGCGGTCCGCTCGGCGTTGCTGCTCAAGGCGCTGAGCTACGCGCCCACCGGCGCGCTCGTGGCCGCGGTGACGACATCACTACCCGAGACGCAGGCCGGGCAGCGCAACTGGGACTACCGCTACAGCTGGGTGCGCGACTCGAGCATGAGCGCGCGGGCGCTCGCCGAGCTCGGTTGCCAACGTGAGGCCAGCGCCTTCCGCGAATTCATCGTGCGCAGCGCCGCCGGGCACGCGGAGGACCTCCAGATCCTCTACGGAATCGGAGGCGAGCGGCGCATCGGCGAGCAGCAGCTCGACCTTCACGGATACCGCGGCGCGCAGCCGGTGCGGGTCGGCAATGACGCGGTGGGACAGCTGCAGCTCGACGCCTACGGTGAAATCCTCAACCTGGCCTGGCGCTGGCACCGGCGCGGGAATTCTCCCGACGACGACGAGTGGCGCTTCTTCGCCGACCTCGTCGATGCGGCGGCCGAACGCTGGTCCGAACCGGACCGGGGCATTTGGGAGTGGCGTGGCGGACCCCGCCACTTCGTGCACTCCAAGGCCTGCTGCTATGCCGCCGTCGACCGCGGCCTGCGTCTGGCCGACGAGTGCTCACGCAAGGCGCCGACGCGGCGCTGGCAGCGGGCCCGGCGCGAGATTCACGAGGCAATCGAGGAGCACGGCTACGACCGCGACCGCGGCGTGTTCGTGCAGTGCTTCGGCGAACCCGACCTAGACGCCGCGCTGCTGCTGCTGCCGGTGATGGAGTTCGTGGACTTCGACGACGAGCGGATGCTGCGCACCACCGACGCGATCCATGAAGGGCTCGGCCGCAACGGCTTTGTCTACCGCTACCTGGCCGACGACGAGCTCCCCGGCAAGGAGGGCGCGTTCCTGGCCTGCTCGTTCTGGCTGGCGGAGTGCTATGCCCGGCAGGGCCGCCTGCCGCAGGCGCGCGAGGTATTCGACGACGCCGTCGGTGCCGCCAGCCCGCTCGGCCTGTTCTCGGAGGAGATCGACCCGGACACGGGCGAGCTGCTCGGCAACTATCCCCAGACGCTGACGCACCTGTCGCACATCACCGCGATGGTCGCGCTGGTCGAGGCCGAGCTGCAGGTCGAGTCATGAGCGCGCCGACGATCGAGGGCGTGAGGGCCCGCGCGTTCACGATTCCGACCGACGCCCCTGAGGGAGATGGCACGCTGGAGTGGGACGCGACCACGGTGATCGTCGTGGAGGCGACGTCCGGCGGCCACACGGGGCTCGGCTACAGCTATGGCGCCTCCGCGGCGGCGGATCTGATCACCGGGAAACTGGCCGGGGTCGTGAACGGCCTGGACGCGTTATCTCCGCCGGGGGCGTGGCAGCGGATGCGCCACGAGGTGCGCAACGTCGGCTATCCGGGGATCGCGTCGAGCGCGATCTCGGCAGTGGACATAGCACTCTGGGATCTGAAGGCGAGGCTGCTCGAAGTCTCGCTCTCGACCCTGCTCGGTCGGGTGCGCACGCGCGTGCCCGTCTACGGCAGCGGCGGCTTTACGACCTACACGCCGGAGCAGATGGAGGCACAGCTGCGCGGTTGGGTCTCAGAGGGGATCGGCGCCGTCAAGATCAAGGTCGGCGCCGAGCCGGAGCGTGACCTCGATCGGGTGCTTCACGCCCGCAGCGTGATCGGTACTGACGTAGAGCTGTTTGTCGACGCCAACGGGGCATACACGCGCAAGCAGGCGCTGGAGTTTGCGGAGGCGTTCCGGAGCCGAGCAAGGGTCGCATGGTTTGAGGAGCCGGTCTCGTCCGATGACCTCGAGGGCCTGCGGTTGCTCCGCGACCGTGCGCCGGCGGGGATCGACATCGCCGCGGGCGAATACGGCTACGACCTCTTCTACTTCCGCCGGATGCTCGAGGCCGGCGCCGTGGACGTGCTGCAGGCCGATGTGACGCGCTGCGGCGGAATCACGCAGCTCCTACAGGTCGGCGCGCTCTGCGCAGCTCACGGCATCCCGCTCTCGGCGCACACCAGCCCCGCGATCCATGCGCACGTGGGTGCGGCGATCGAGCCGCTGATCCACGTCGAGTTCTTCCACGATCACAGCCGCATCGAAGCACGGCTGTTCAGCGGCTCGCCGCTGTTGAAGGACGGGATGCTCGAGCCCAGCGCCGATGCGCCCGGCATGGGTCTCGCGCTCCGCGAGGACGCGATCGACACGTTCAGTTGAGACGGCGTGCTGCTGCGTGCGATAGCAGATGACCCACGGCCCGGTTTCGTCCCGCGGGCGCTCGGGAAGGTGCGGAGCATATGCCGACACAGCTTCAAAATCTCAGAGAGCACGGCCAGAGTCCGTGGATCGATTTCATCACGCGCAGATTCCTCGAGGACGGTGAGCTCGCCGGACTGATTCGCGAGGGCGTCGTCGGGGTGACGTCCAACCCCACGATCTTCCAGAAGGCGATCGCTGACGACGAGCTCTACGACGAGCAGCTGCAGAGTCTCGCCCAGCGCGGTAAGGATCCCTACGACGCGTTCATCGAGATCGCTCGCGACGACATCCGCAGCGCCTGCGACGAACTTGCCGAGACCTACGCGAAGCCCGCAGTCAACGGGATCCGCGACGGCTGGGTCTCGCTCGAAGTCGACCCGCGGCTCGCGCACGACACGGGGCGCACGCTTGCCGAGGCGCGCCGGCTGCACGAGCTCGTCGACCGGCCGAATCTGATGGTCAAGATCCCAGGTACCGAAGAGGGTCTCGGCGCGATCGAGTCCGCGATCGCGATGGGGATCCCGGTCAACGTGACGCTGCTGTTCTCGCTCAAACGCCACCGGCAGGCGGCCGAGGCCTACGTGCGTGGTCTGGAGCGTCTGCACAAGGCGGGCGGCGATCTGGGTGCGGTGGCGTCAGTGGCCTCGTTCTTCGTCTCCCGCGTGGACACCGAGGTCGACCGGCGGCTCGACGAGGCCGGCGGCCACGACGACCTCAAGGGCAAGCTCGCGATCGCCAATGCCAAGCTCGCCTACCAGACCTACCTCGAGATCTTCTCCGGGCTCGAGTGGGAGGAGCTGTCGGCAGCGGGCGCAACCCCGCAGCGCTGTCTGTGGGCCTCGACATCGACCAAGAACCCCGAGTATCGCGATGTCATGTACGTCGAACAGCTGATCGGCCCCGAAACGGTCAACACGCTACCGCCCGAGACGATCAAGGCCTTTGAGGACCACGGCGAGGTCACGCGAACGATCGACGCCGACATCGACCGTGCGCAGCGCACGCTGCAGGCGGTGGCTGACGCCGGCGTCGACTACGACGACGTGGTGCAGACGCTCGAACGCGAGGGCGTTCAGAAGTTCGCCGATTCGTTCAAGGAGTTGACCGACGCCGTCGCGGCCAACCTGCGTGGTGCCGTATCGCGATGACGCCGAGGTCTCCACGTCCACGCGATCAGCGCGAGCACGGCGAGATCGAGCTCACCCACGAGGCGGCCTGCACAGCCGCTGCCGGTGAAGATTCCTGGGAGAAGGCCGCGCAGACCCTGGCGGTCCGGCCGGGGCTCGTGTTCATGGTCGCCACCGGCATTCCCGCCGATGGCAGCGGCGTGCCCGATCTGAGCGAAAGGGTCTGCGGCGGACCGGCGCTCAGCAGCCCGCAGTCATTGGTCAATCCCCGGGGCCACAATCCGCTGCGCAACGAGCTGGTTGAGGCTTGGGTGCGCGGTCGGGCCGCGCGGGAGCTCGGCTGATGACCGAGCCGCCGGGTGGTGGTCGACGCGGGCTGTTCGAGTCCGCGCTCGAAGGCTACTCCGACGGCTGGCCGCTGCTCACGCAGCTGACGGGCAGCGATCGGCTGGGGCGCGGGCGCGCCGCCAAATCGGCGGGCTCCAAGCGGCTGGTGCCGCGGACCGCGTCGGCCGACCGGGTGGTCAAGTCGGTCTGCCCCTACTGTGCGGTCGGCTGCGCACAGAACGTCTATGTCAAGGACGAGCAGGTCGTCCAGATCGAAGGGGATCCCGACGCGCCGCACACCCGCGGGCGGCTGTGCCCCAAGGGCTCGGCGACGCTGCAGCTGACCACCGGCTCCTCACGCGAGCAGTTCGTGCTCTATCGGGCGCCGTACGGAAGCGAGTGGCAGCGGCTCGAGCTCGAGACCGCGATGGACATGGTCGCCGAACGCGTGGTCCGCACGCGCGAGGCTGGGTGGGAATGGGAACGGGACGGCAAGCGTACGCGCCGCTGTATGAGCATCGCCGCGCTCGGGGGCGCGACGCTCGACAACGAGGAGAACTACCTGATCAAGAAGTTCCTGACGGCACTCGGCGTGGTCCAGATCGAGAACCAGGCGCGCGTCTGCCACAGCTCGACGGTCGTCGGGCTCGGCACCTCCTTCGGCCGCGGCGCTTCGAGCACGCTCCCCGGTGATCTGCAGAACTCCGATCTGATCGTGCTCGAGGGCTCGAACATGGCCGAGGCCCATCCGGTCGCCTACCAGTGGGTGCTCGAGGCCAAGGATCGCGGAGCGACGATCGTCCACGTCGACCCGCACTACAGCCGCACGAGTGCGCTGGCCGACATGTTCGTGCCGATCCGGCCGGGAACGGACATCGCCTTCCTCGGCGGTGTGATCAACCACGTGCTGCAGACCGAATCGGACTTCCGCGAGTACGTAGTGGCCTACACCAACGCGCCGACGATCATCCGCGAGGAGTTCTCAGATGCAGGCACCGACGGTCTGTTCTCCGGGTTCGACGCCGAGTCGCGCGAGTACGACCCGACCAGCTGGCAGTACGAGGGGGCCTTCGTCGCCGCCGCGTCCGGGCAGCGCGACCAGGAGGGCAACATCAAGCGCATGGGCTCCGGCGGCGAAGGGCAGGCCGGCGAGGAGGCACGTGGCGAACCGAAGCTCGATCTCACGCTCCAGCACCCGCGCTGCGTCTACCAGATCCTCAAGCGCCACTACGCGAGCTACACGCCGGAGATGGTCGAGCGTGTCTGCGGAATACCGCAGGACCTGTTCCTGACGATCTGCCGTCTGTTCATCGAAAACTCGGGGCGCGAGCGCACCACCGCGTTCGTGCACGGAGTCGGCTGGACCCAGCACACGATCGGCTCGCAGTACATCCGCTGCGCGTCGATTCTGCAGCTGCTGCTCGGCAACATGGGGCGCCCCGGCGGGGGAGTGATGGCAATGCGCGGGCACGCGTCGATTCAGGGTTCGAGTGACATCCCAACGCTGTTTGACACGTTGCCCGGCTACATCCCGATGCCGCACGCCCACAAGCACGAGGACCTCGAGTCATTCCTTGCCGGCGATGCACCGAAGCGCGGCTTCTGGGGCAACATGAGCGATTACACGGTGAGCCTGCTGAAGGCTTGGTGGGGTGCCGCGGCGACCGCCGAAAGCGACTTCTGCTTCGACTACCTGCCGCGCCTCACCGGCAGCCACTCGACCTATGACACCGTCATGGAGCAGATCAAGGGCACCGTCAAGGGATACATGCTGTTCGGGCAGAACCCCGCCGTCGGGTCAGCTAACAGCCGCATGCAGCGCCTCGGCATGTCGAAGCTCGATTGGCTGGTGGTCCGTGACTTCTCGCTGATCGAGTCGGCGACGTGGTGGAAGGACGGTCCTGAGATCGAGTCCGGTGAGATGAAGACCGAGGAGCTGGGCACCGAGGTGTTCTTCTTCCCTGCCGCCGCCCACACCGAGAAGGATGGGACCTTCACCAACACGCAGCGGATGGTGCAGTGGCATCACCGCGCGGTCGAGCCCCAACATGAACAACGCAGCGACCTCTGGTTCATGTATCACCTCGGCCGCCGGGTGCGTGCAAAGCTCGGCGAATCCGGCGACAGCGAGCGCGACCGGCCGGTGCATGAGCTCACCTGGGATTACCCGACCGAAGGGCAGCACGATGAGCCCAGCGCGGAGGCTGTGCTCGCGGAGATCAACGGCTACGACGCGGAGGGTCGCTACCTGTCCGCCTACACCGAGCTCAAGTCCGACGGCAGCACCGCCTGCGGCTGTTGGATCTACTGCGGCTGCTACGCCGACGGCATCAACCAGACGACGCGACGTACACCGGCACGCGAGCAGAACTGGACCTGCTCGGACTGGGCCTGGGCGTGGCCGGCCAACCGTCGGATCCTCTACAACCGCGCCTCCGCCGACCCCGAGGGGCGACCGTGGTCCGAGCGCAAGAAGCTCGTGTGGTGGGATCAGAACGAGGGCAAATGGACCGGACACGACACCCCCGATTTCGAGGCCGACAAGCGTCCCGACTACCGGCCCGGTCCTGATGCCCATGGCCCCGACGCGATCGCCGGCGACGATCCGTTCATCATGCAGGCCGACGGTCGTGGCTGGCTGTACGCGCCGGCCGGGGTGGCCGACGGTCCGCTGCCGACTCACTACGAGCCGCAGGATTCGCCCGTCCGCAACCCGCTGCACCGCCAGCAGCGCAGCCCCGCCCGGCAGGTCTACGACCACCCGGACAACCGCTACCACCCAACTCCGGGTGAGCCGGGGGACGATGTCTTCCCCTACGCCGTCACCACCTACCGCCTGACCGAGCACTTCACCGCCGGTGGCATGAGTCGCTGGACTCCGTACCTAGCGGAGTTGCAGCCGGAGTTCTTCTGCGAGGTCTCGCCCGAGCTCGCGGCCGAGCGGAAGTTGACGCATGGTGACTGGGCGACGCTTGTCAGCGCCCGTGGGGTGATCGAAGCGCGTGTGCTCGTGACCGACCGCATGACCCCGTTGCAGTCGGATGGGCGCACGATCCACACGATCGGGATGCCCTACCACTGGGGTCCCAACGGCTACGCCCGCGGTGACTCGATGAACGAGCTGTCCTCAATGTCGCTGGACCCGAGCTCACACATCCAGGAGGTCAAGGCGCTGACGGTCGACATCAGGCCGGGACGGCGACCGCGCGGTGCCGGCCGCGTCGAGCTGCTCGAGCGCTACCGCGAGCAGGCGGGCGTGACCGCGAAGACAGGGATGGAGCCATGACGGACCTGCTCGAGGTGCTGCTCGTCGGCGGCAAGGACCCGGCGGAGGCGGCCGGATGGGACTCGCATCCGCCGCGGATGGGCTTCTTCACCGACACCTCGCTGTGCATCGGCTGCAAGGCATGTGAGGTCGCGTGCAAGGAATGGAACGGCATACCCGAGGATGGGCTCAACTGGAGCGGCAGGTCGTTCGACAACTCCGGGGGGCTCAGCGCCGACACCTGGCGCCACGTGGCGTTCATCGAGCAGCGCGAGTCGCTTTCCGGTCACACGCCCAATTTCCAGCGCGAGTCTGAGGGCTTTCGCTGGTTGATGGCCTCTGACGTCTGCAAGCACTGCACGCACGCGGCATGCCTCGACGTCTGCCCGACCGGCGCGATCTTCCGAACCGAGTTCGGAACCGTGGTCGTGCAGGAGGATGTCTGCAACGGCTGTGGCTATTGCGTGCCGGCCTGCCCCTATGGCGTGCTCGACAAGCGCGAGGAGGACGGGCGCATCTTCAAGTGCACGCTCTGCTACGACCGCCTGCAGGATGGGCAGGAGCCGGCCTGCGCCAAGGCATGCCCGACCGATTCGATCCAGTTCGGCGACCTCGACGAGCTCCGCGAGCGCGCCGACCGCCGTGTCGCGCGCATGCACGATGCAGGCGTCAGCGAGGCGCGGCTCTACGGCCGCGACCCCGATGACGGCGTCGGTGGTGACGGCGCGTTCTTCCTGCTGCTCGACGAGCCCGAGGTCTATGGGCTACCGCCGGATCCGGTCGTGACGACCAGAGACCTGCCGAGGATGTGGCGCAGCGTCGGGCTGGCAGCGGCGGTGTTGCTGCTCGCCGGCGTGGCAGCGGGTGTCGGGGGTGAACGATGAGCGCAACGACGGAGCCGCAGGCGATCACTGGCAAGCCGCGCGATTCCTACTACGGCATGTCGATCATCAACCCGCCCGTTTGGGAGGAACGCGAGATCGCCGGCTATCTGTTCCTCGGCGGACTCGCCGGGGGCAGCTCGCTGCTCGCCGCGGTGGCTGAGTCGACCGGAAGGCCAAAGCTCGCCTACCGCTCCGACATCTGCGCGAGTGGTGCGATCGCGCTGTCGCTGGCTGCACTGATCAAGGACCTCGGCCGTCCCGAGCGCTTCCTGAACATGATGCGTGTGTTCAAGCCGACATCGCCGATGAACGTCGGCACCTGGATCCTGGTGATCTACGCGCCGCTCAACTTCGCGGCGAGTGCATCGCAGGTCACGGGGAGGCTGCGCTTTCTCGGGCGGCTCGCCGGTGCCGGCGCCGGTCTCACAGGCACGCTGGTCAGCACCTACACCGGCGCGTTGATCGCCGACACCGCCGTTCCCGCCTGGCACGAGGGCCACCGCGAGCTGCCGTTCCTGTTCGCGAGCTCGGCCGCGCTTGCCGCCGGCGGCGCCGGCCTGATCCTCGCGCCGCGGCGCGAGAATGCTCCGGCCTGGCGCATGGCGGTGCTTGGTGGCGTCGGCGAGCTCGTCGTTGGCCGGCTCTACGCGTGGCGGCTTCAGCGCGCCGGCGTGAAGCAGGCGCTGAACACGGGTACCGCCGGCGATCGCATGAAACTGGCGAAGGCGCTGACGGCCGGCGGAGTCGTCGGTGCGACCCTGCTCGGTCGCCGCAGCCGCCTGGCGGCGGTCGCGGCGGGAGCTGCACTGGTGGCGTCCTCGGCCTTCACCCGGTTTGGCATCTTCGCCGCGGGTATGGAATCGGCTGAGGACCCGCGCTACACAGTCGAACCGCAGCTCGCGCGGCTGCGTGAAAGGGGAAAGCGATGAGTGAGGTACCGACCGAGCCGGCCGAGCCGGTCACCCCGATCGTCCCCGATGCTCCCGTGACCCCGGCGGTGCCCGATCCCGGGACCCCGGGCGACCCCGCGGAGCCGGCGTCGGTGCCGCAGCCGAACGAACCGGCGGAGCCGATCGTGCCCGAGCCGACCCAGCCCGAGCCGACCGAGCCGGATCCAGAACCCGACACGGAGTGAGGCTCGAGATGACCCAGGACAAGACCGACCACGATCCCTCGAGCGACCCTCCCGGTGCCGTCTCGGACCAGAACGGCGAGGAGGCCGAGAGCGGCCACCGCGAGGACGGCACCCATCCGGAGCCGCGGACCTCAGGCGACGCTCCCAAGCGGCACGAGTCCGACGAGTCGTCGACGGGCGCGGCCGGCGAGGGCTCCCAATCCACGGGTCATCGCCACAACGCGGGCTGACCCGCGGAGCCGGGGCTCTTACGCACCTCTCATGATCTGCGCCTAGGCTCGGCGCCCAAGAGGCTATGTCAGGACCCAAGCATCTTTGGTCAGGAGATTGGCGGAACGAATCGCAGCAGCCTGCGACCGAGCCGCTGCCCGTGCGCGGCCCCGAGCCGCAGGGTGAACCGGCGTCCGAGGCGACTGACGCACGGCGCTTCAGCAGGCGCCGGCTCGTGATCGCCTTGACCACCGGGGTGGCGGCCGCCGCCGTGACGGTGGGACTCGTGATCGGGCTCAACAGCGGTCCCGCGAGCAAACCCGTGGCCCACCGGGCTGCCACTGCGGGCAGCAGCGGGCGCCCGCAGACCTCGGGCGGGCGGGGGCTGAGCCAGGCCTGTCAGCAGGCTTCGAGTTCATCCTGCGCCACCGGCACCACCCAGACGCCCACGGCAACGCCGGTGTCGACCGGGCCGACCGCCAACTGGATGGGCATGCAGATCGTGACCAGCCCGGCGGGTGTGGTTGTCAACACCGTGCGCGTTGGTAGCCCCGGCGACCTGGCGGGCTTTGAGCCCGGTGACCAGATCATGACGATCAACGGCCACGTGATCGGCACCGTGTCCGAGCTGCGCACCGATACCAGCGGCGTGCAGGTCGGTGGTTCGGTCACGATCGCGCTGCTGCGTCAGTCGGTGTCGCTGACGTTGGCGTCGATTCGGATGACGCAGCGCCCAACGATCCATCCGTGAGCTTCGCCGCACCGCTTGTCCTGCTCGGCCTGATCGCGCTGCCGGCAGCGGCGGCCATCTACGTCGCCGAGCAGCGTCGTCGCGCACGTGCGATGAGCGCGTTTGTCACGACCGCGCTGCTGGCATCGGTCGCGCCGCGCCAACCCGGCTGGCGCCGGCACGCGCCCTACGTGCTGCTCGCGCTCGGGCTGCTGGCACTGATCCTCGCGGCCGCCCGCCCGCAGCGACCGGTGCAGCGGCCACTCAAGGGCGCGACCGTGATGCTCGTCAACGACACCAGCGCGTCGATGACGTCGGCCGACGTCAAGCCGTCGCGGCTCGGTGCGGCAAAGCGTGCGGCGACCAGCTTCCTCGGTCACGTGAGCCCCTCCACCGAGGTCGGCTCGATCGCGTTCGCGCGGCACGTGCTGCTGCTGCAATCGCCGACGAGCGACCATTCACTGACGCGATCGGCGATCGCCGGGATCGAGCCCGGCGGCGGTGGCACGGCGATGGGCAACGCGCTGGCGGAGGCGCTCGCCGCGATCAAGACGGCCCCCAAGGTCAACGGCAAGCGCCCGCCGGGCTCGGTGATCCTGATCTCCGACGGTGCCGCGAACACGGGCGTCAATCCCGTGAACGTTGCCGCCCGGGCCAAGCATCAGAAGGTCAAGGTGTTCACGATCTCAATCGGAACGGCGCACGGCTTCGCGGAGATTCCGCACAAGACGGGCTCGGTGCGGACGGCGGTACCGGTTGACCCGACCGAGCTCGGGCAGATCGCGGCCGCGTCGGGCGGGCGCGCCTACCGCGCGCCGAACTCGGCGACGCTCAGCGCGATCTACACCGACCTGGCAAAGGTGCTGGGGCACCGGCGTGTCGAACAGCTGCTCACCGGGTTCTTCGCCGGAGCGGGACTTGTGTTGGTGGCGCTCGGCGCCGGGCTGTCACTGCTGTGGTTTGCGCGACTGGCATGAACATGGAAAACGTGAGGCTTGTAAACGTGAAGCGGAAACCGAACCGGAGGACCGATGACTGAGATGGATGCGATCCACCGCTCGCGTGACGAGGCGCGCGGCGCTCTGCAGGAGGCACTCGGCGAGATCAAACGCGTGATCGTGGGCCAGGACGCGATGCTCGAGCGCGTGCTCGTGAGTCTGCTGGCCGGCGGCCACGTGCTGCTCGAGGGCGTGCCCGGCCTGGCCAAGACACTGACGCTGAAGACACTCTCCTCGGTGCTCGGCGGCAGCTTCGGGCGGATCCAGTTCACGCCCGACCTGGTGCCTGCCGACCTCGTCGGCACACGTGTCTGGCGCCCCGACACGGGCCGCTTCGACACCGAGCTCGGCCCGGTGTTCCACAACTTCATCCTCGCCGATGAGATCAACCGTGCACCGGCCAAGGTCCAGTCGGCGCTGCTCGAGGTGATGCAGGAGCGCCAGGTCACGATCGGCGGCGCCAGCTACCAGGTGCCGCAGCCGTTCATCGTGATGGCGACCCAGAACCCGATCGAGTCCGAGGGCACCTACCCGCTGCCCGAGGCGCAGGTCGACCGCTTCCTGATGAAGATCCTGATCGACTACCCGACGCCCGGCGAGGAGGCCGCCGTCGTCGGCCGCAGCCTGCGCCCGCCGGTCGACGTACGCGAGTGCCTGAGCCTCGCCGACCTCGAGATCCACAGTGCCGCCGCGGCGACCGTGTCCGCCGACCGTGAGGTGATCGCCTACGCCGTCTCGCTGGCCGACGCGACCCGCCATCCACACGTCTACGGGCTCGATGAGCTCGCACCGCTGATCGAGTTCGGCTCGAGTCCACGTGGGCCGATCGGCATGGTCCAGGCGGCGCGCGCGCTGGCGCTGCTGCGCGGCCGCTCCTACATCGCACCCGAGGACATCCGCGACCTCGCCCCCGATGTGCTGCGCCACCGCGTCGTGCTCTCCTACGATGCGCTCAGCGAAGGCGTCAGCGTGGACTCGCTGCTGCAGCGGATCCTGGACGCGGTACCGGGGCCCGACGCCGGCCTGATCCGAGCTGCGGCCGGTGATGCCCGAGCGTTCTGATCTCGTGGCGGCCTCGCCGGTGCTTCGGCCGCCCACTGGAGCGCCGCAGCAGTCCGCGGGAGCACCGCGGCAGTCCGAGGGCGCGCTGCGACAGTCCGCCGCAGCGCTGCGCCCGCCCGATGCCCGCCAGGGCCCCGGGCCGATCCCGGGCGCACTGCTCGACGCGCTCGATGTCGCGATCCAACGGCTGATTGCACGCACGCTCGCGGGCAGCCGCCGCGCCACCGGCGTCGGCCTCGGCACCGAGCTCGCACAGCTGCGCCCCTACGAGTCCGGCGATGACGTGCGTCACATCGACGCCGCCGCGAGTGCGCGCACCGCGACCCTGCACGTGCGGGTGCACGTGCCCGAGCGGGCGCTGACGACCTGGATCGTGCTCGACCTCTCGTCGTCGATGGCGTTCGGCACGACCGCACGGCTGAAGGCCGACGTGGCCGAGGGCGCGGCACTGGTGTTCGCGCGGCTCGGCCTGCGGCGCGCGGGCAGCGTCGGGGTTGTCGCCTGCGGCGTCCCGGGCGAGCCCGGCGGCATTCGCGTGCTGCCGCCGCGCGGCTCCAAGCCGGGCCTGGTCGCCGTGCGCAAGCTGCTCGAAGAGGGTGTCTCGCCCGACGGCCGCAGCGACCCGGACATGCTCGCCGCAGCGCTTGGGCGCGTGTTCAAGCTCTCGAGGCTGCCGGGGCTCGTCGCCGTGATCTCGGACTTCCGCGACCAGCACGAATGGGAACGCCCGCTCGGAGCGCTGCGCCTGCGCCACGCCGTCGTCGCCGTCGAGATCGGCGATCCGGCCGAGGCCGAGCTGCCCGCCGTCGGCCGGCTCGCGCTGGTCGATCCCGAGACCGGTGAGCTCCTGCGCGTCGACAGCTCGAACCGGCGGCTGCGTGAGCGCTTCGCCGCGCTCGAGCGTGAGCGTCGCGCCGCTGTTGCCTCGGAGCTGCGGCGGCTTGGGATCAAGCACATCGCGCTCTCAACCGACCAGGATTGGCTGGTCGAGATCGGACGCCGGATCGGATGAGCTTCGCCGACCCGCTCTGGCTGCTGCTGCTCGCGCTGCTGCCGCTGGCGTTGATCGCGCAGCGCTACTCGCGGCGGCGCACGCGGACCTACGCGGTGCGCTTCCCCGCGGCGGCGACGCTGCAACGGGCGCTCGCCGAGGGCGGTGACCGGCGCCTGCGCCGGCAGCTTCCGATCGCGGCCCTGCTGGTGGCACTGGCGCTGCTCGTGGGAGCGATCGCCGCACCGCGGGTGAACCACCGCGTGCCGATCCGCGCGGCCTCGCTGATGCTGGTGCTCGACCACTCCGGCTCGATGGCGTCGAGCGACGTCGCGCCGACGCGGCTGCAGGCGGCGATCAGCGCCGCCAACACCTTCATCGATCAGCTGCCGGCGAGCGCGCGGGTCGGTGTGGTGGCGTTCTCGACCGCTCCCGACACCGTGCAGCAGCCGGTCACCAACCACGCCGAGACGCGCACCGCGATCGACAACCAGCAGGCCGTCGGCGGGACCGACACCGGGCCCGCGCTGCAGCTCGCCCTGCAGCTGCTGCACGGCTCGCAGAAGGGACATCCGCCGGCGGCGATCGTGCTGCTGTCCGACGGCGCCGCGAACCTCGGGATCGACCCGGTGACGGTTGCGCGGCTGGCGCACCAGGAGCGGATCCCGATCTACACGGTCGCGCTCGGCACCCCCGATGGGACCCTCAACGAGGGTCTGTTCAGCGCTCCCGTGCCGGTGCCACCCGATCCCCAGCTGATGCGGGCGATCGCGCGGACCTCGGGCGGGCACGCCTACGACGCGCAGACGGAGTCGTATCTGAGCTCGATCTACGCGACGCTCGGGCGCAGCCTGAGCACGGTCAATCGCAAGCGCGACATCAGCGTCTACTTCCTGATCGCCGCGGGCCTGTTGCTGCTGGCCGCGGCGCTTGCCTCGGTGCGGACCGCCGCGCGCCTGCCCTGAGGCTCGAGCTTCCTGTCCAACTCATAAGTTCCTTTCACCTTTTTCACACAAGCCGACCCGACTATTCCTCTGCATGCTGCGACGACTTGGGTTCCTCTCTCCCAGACCAGGACGCGTCGTCGGCGAGACCGCCGGCGACGCGTCCTTCGCGCTTCCCGGCGCGCGATTGCGTCGGCCGAACTGGTCGCTGACCAAGGCGCGCGCGTGGGCATCGCGCAACGTGCGGCCGGAGCTGGTCGTGCTGCTCGCGGTCGCCGGAGTCCTCAACCTATGGGGCCTGTCGCGCAATGGCTGGGCCAACGGCTACTACGCCGCGGCCGTGCGGTCGATGATCTCGAGCTGGCACAACTTTCTCTACGGCTCGTTCGATCCGAGCGGCGTGATGACCGTCGACAAGCCGCCGCTCGCGTTCTGGGTGCAGGCGCTTTCGGCGAAGATCTTCGGCTTCAACTCGTGGAGCATCCTCGTGCCCCAGGCACTGATGGGGATGGCCACGGTCGCGTTGATCTACGACCTCGTGCGTCGCCGCTTCGGGCGCGTCGGCGGCTTCGTCGCCGGCATGACGCTCGCGATCACGCCGATCACGGTAGCGATGTCGCGCCACAACAACCCCGACGCCGCCGTGATCCTCTGCTGCGTCGCGGCGCTGTGGTTCGCGGTGCGCGCGTTCGAAGATGGCCGCACCAGGTGGATCGTGTGGTCGGGGGTGATGGTCGGGCTCGGCTTCGAGGCCAAGATGAGCACCGCGCTGCTGGTGGTCCCCGGAATCGCCGTGGCCTGGCTGTGGGCCTCGCCCAACCGGCCGCTGCGGAGCGTCCGCCAGCTGCTCGCGGGTGGCGGTGCGATGGTCGCCGTCGGCGGCGCATGGCCGCTGCTGGTGGGGCTGACACCGGCCGCTGACCGGCCCTGGATCTCCGGCACCGCCGACAACAGCATCTGGTCGCTGATCACCAACTACAACGGCGTCGGCCGGATCTCCGGTCAGTCGGGCGGGCCCGCCGGCGCCGGTGGCTTCGGCGGTGGTGGCGGTGGCGGCTCGACCTTCGGCGGCAATTCCGGTGTGTTCCGGCTGCTCAACTCGGCGCTCGGCGGCCAGGCCGGCTGGTTGCTCGGCTTCGCCGCTGTGAGCGGCATCGCCCTGCTCGTGCTCACGCGCCTGCGCCGCCGCGACCCTGACAGCGCCTGGCTGCTGGCCGTCGGCGGCGCGGCACTGACCTCGGCAGTGGTGTTCAGCATCGCCCAGGGCATCTTCCACCCCTACTACGTGTCGTTCCTGGCACCGTTCAGCGCCGCACTGGTCGGTGCCGGTGCCGCCCTGATCCTGCGTCGCGGCGTGGTTGCCCGCGTGCTCGCGCCGCTGGCACTCGCTGCCGGGGTGGCAACCGAGCTCGCGGTGATGCACTCCGAGGACTCCTACAAGTGGCTCGAGCCGATCGTGATCGGCGTGGGGGCAGCGGCGGCGATCGCACTGCTGATGATCGCGCGGCCGAGGCTGCGGCTGATCGCGGTCTCGGTGGCGCTGGCGGTGCTGTCGATCGCGCCGGCCGCCTGGGCGGTCGACACGCTCGGTCACGCCACTAGCAGCACCTTCCCGGCCGGCGGTCCCGAGAGTGCCGGCACCGGTGTCGGCGGGCCGGGCGGCTTCGCTGGGCGTGGCGGCTTCGGGGGACCCGGCGGCTCGGGGGCACGCGGCGGCTTCGGGGCACGCGGCGGCTCGGGGGCACGCGGCGGCTCTGCGGCACGCGGCCGCTTCGGGGCGCGCGCCGGCGTCCCGGGTGGCACCACGGCGAGTACCAACGGCATTGCCAGCCTGTTCGGCGGCGCGTCAAGCGCGAGCCGCCGCCGCGCGATCCGCCAGATCTTCGGTGGGGCCGCCGGCGGAGGGTCCGGCGGCGGCTTCAGCGGCGGTGGCTTTGGTGGCGGCGGCTTCGGGCCGGGCGCCGGAGGCGCGACCGCTGGCTCGGCCGGCTTCGGCGGCGGCGGCTCACTGAGCTCGACGCTCACCTACATCAAGGCCCACGGCGGCGGCACGCTGGCGGTCTCGAGCCAGACGACGGCCGAGACGGCGGTGATCGATGACGGCGCGCGGGTCGCCGGGATCGGCGGCTTCAGCGGCAACGAATCCGAGGTCAGCGCCGGTTGGCTGGCGCAGGAGCTCCGCGCCGGCAAGATCCGCTGGGTGCTCGACGACGATTCCAGCGGTGGCGTCGGTGGCTTCGGCGGCGGCCTCTCCGGCGGGCGCGTCGGCAGCCGCGACGCGATGCAGTGGGTCAGTGATGCCTGTCGCCGTGCGACCACGAGCGACGGATCGACGCTCTACGACTGCTCCGGGGATGCGGCGAAGATCCTCGCCGTCGCCGCCAGGACCACGAGCTGAGCCGCCGCGCGCACCGCGCCCGCGGTGCCGCGCCCGCGGTGCCGCGCTCAGGCGACCATTGGCGCCAGCTCCCGGCCCAGCAGCTCCACGAAATCGAGGTCATCGTGAGGCTGGTGCTGGCAGAGCACCCTGAACGCCCCGGCGGCCTCGTATTCGCGTAGCCGCTCGGCAACCTGCTCGAGCGTGCCGACGATGAAGCCCTCCGGCGGATCACGCAGCAGTTGCTCGGGGTCGAGGTCGCGGAACTGTGCCGAGCGCGTCGCCCGGGCGCGGAGATCGGCCTCGTCGCGTCCGGCGATCAGCGGTCCCATCACGGAGAACGGGATCGGCTCGCGGCCCGCGCGCTCGCAGGCCGCCGCAATCTTCTCGCGGCGTTCACGCACCGCCGCCGGACCGGCGAACGCGGTGTTGTACTCGTCGGCGTAGCTCGCCGCCAGGCGAGCGGCCAGCGGACCGGCCCCGCCGCCCATCAGCAGCGGCGGGTGCGGGCGCTGCACCGGCTTCGGCTGCGCGTCGAGCCGCTCGAGCCGGTAGTGCCCGCCGCTGAACGAGAACTC
The DNA here is from genome assembly GCA_036269095.1 of Solirubrobacteraceae bacterium. Lineage (GTDB taxonomy): Bacteria > Actinomycetota > Thermoleophilia > Solirubrobacterales > Solirubrobacteraceae > Palsa-465. The sequence goes on along the minus strand of DATASU010000083.1, from coordinate 16,030 downwards.
GCCATCGGACCAGTTCCCGAGCACGATCTGGAGTTGCTCGTCGAGGATCTCCATGCGCTCCCGGAGCTCGGGGTAGGTGAAGCCGTAGGCCGCGTGCTCGCGCTCGTGCCAGCCGGCACCGAGTCCGAGCTCGACGCGGCCGCCGGATACGTGGTCAGCCGTCGTTACCAGCTTCGCGAGTTCCGAGGGATGGCGGAACGTCGCGGGCGAGACCATCGTCCCGAGTCGCAGCTTGGTGGTCTGCGCGGACAGCGCGATCACGGTCGCCAGCGCGTCGAGCGAGCCGCGCTCGGGGTGTTGGCCGTCGAGGTTGAGGTAGTGATCGGAGCGGAACAGCGTGCCGATGCCGTGTTCCTCGCAGGCGCCCGCGAGCGCCTGCCACTGGGGCCAGGTCACACCCTCCTGACCCTCGATCATCAGGTCCAGTTGCATCGCTCAACCGTACCCGGCGCGGCGCTCCGGCAAGCCGGCAGCCCAGCGGGGCTGCCGGTGCGGAAATTGCGCTCGGCGCTGGGGGTGGGGCGGGGTCGAAACGCTACTTCCGATTCGATATCGCTCGCGATATCGCTGCGATACCGAATCAGAATCATCGTTTTGACCCCCCACGACCCCGTGCCGGGTCCTCACGGCCGATCGGGAGGGCCCGCGCCGGCGACCGGCTGCCCACCCGGCGGCCGTTCGACAGTAGAGTCGGCGCTGGCATGAACGGGAGCAGGCGATCGCACTTTTCACCGGCGACGCATGAAAGTCAGCCGGAAAAGTAGTGTCTGCGATCGTAAGCCTCGGACGGCGGCGGGCTGACCAACTACGAAGGGGATCGCGATGGGATTCGGGGACAAGCTGAAGGGCTTGAAGGATCAGGCGCAGCAGGCGGTTGCGGATAACAAGGACAGGATCCAGGACGCCGTGCAGGTGGCCGGCCAGGTCGCCAACACCAAGACGCACGGGAAGTACGCGACCAAGATCGCCAAGGTCGGCGAGCGCGTCGAGACCGGCGTCGACAAATTCGCGCAGGCCGAGGACGCCGGCGGCGCCGCGGCGGCCGCGCCGACCACACCCGCGCCGGCCGGCCCGGCTGCGGCACCGGCCTCGGAGCCGCCCGCGTTCGAGCCCCACGCGGACCAGCCGGCAGCCGACGCGGCACCCGCTGAGGCGCCGAGTCACTCAGCACCGGACTTCGAGTAACCCGGACACCCCGCTGGAGCCTTGAACCAGGAGACCCCGGCGGGGATCGCCCCGACCATCACGGCGCTGCGCGACCTCGATGCCGATCTCGAGCTGCTCGGCGCGACCCTCGACGAGGTCTGCCGCGCCGCAGGCGCGGGCGAGACCCTCGAGCTGCGCGGGCGCGCGGTCGAGCTCGCTCAGCGCGCCCGTGCCGGTGACGGCGAGGCGGGCGATGCGCTTGCGACGATGATCGCCGAGCTCGACCTCGAGCGCATCGAGCTGCTGATCCGCTCGTTGACGCGCTGGTTCCAGCTGATCAACCTCGCCGAGGACAACGAGCGCGTGCGCCGGATCCGCGCGCGTGAGGCGCGCGAGCGACCGGCGCCGCGTCGCGGTTCGATCGACGACGCGCTCACGCAGATCGTCAAGCGCGGGATCGATGCCGACGCGGTGCGCGAGCTGCTGGCCCAGGCTGAGATCCGGCTGGTGATGACCGCGCACCCGACCGAGGCACGGCGCCGCACGACGATCGACAAGCAGGCACGCATCTTCCGTGAGTTGCGCGCGCTCGACGAGCAGCTCGGGCGCGACCCGCAGGTCGCGCGCGACCGCATCCGCGCGACCGTGCAGGAGCTGTGGGGTTCCGACGAGCTGCGCGCGATCTCGCCGACGGTGCTCGAGGAGGTACGTGGCGGGCTCGTGCACTTCACCAGCACGCTCGTCGACACGGTGCCCGACGTGTACCGCGAGCTCGAGCGCGGCCTGCGCGCGGCGTTCCCGGGTGAGCAGATCACAGTTCCGCCGGTGCTGCGCTTCGGTTCGTGGATCGGCGGTGACCGCGACGGGAACCCAAACGTGGCGCCGGAGACGACGATGCAGACGCTCGCGCTGCTGCGCGAGCAGTGCCTGCGGTTCCTCGAGGTCCGGATCGAGCGGATCGCCGGCCGGCTCTCGTTCTCGGATGAGGTCGCGCCGCCCGGGCCGGGGCTCGATCAGATCCTCGGCTTCGGCGAGCGGTGCTTCCCCGAGCTCGCGCGGCGCGTGGCCGCGCTGAACCCGGATGAGCCCTACCGCCGGGCGCTCACATTTCTGCGCGAGCGCGTGCGGGTGACCGCGGGCGTGGGTGAGGGCGGCTACCTGTCGGCGGACGAGCTGCTCGCCGACCTGCGCAGTATCGAGCACTCGCTGCGGGCCGACGGCGGTGAGTTCAGCGCCGCGGGCGACCTCAGCGACGTGATCCGTCAGGTCGAGGTCTTCGGCTTTCACTTCGCCAAGCTCGACATCCGCCAGCACGTCAAGATCCACCGCGCCGCGCTCGCCGAGGTGTTCGCGATGCTCGGTATCGCCGACGGATACGCGGCGCTGCCCGAGCCCGAGCGCGCCGCGTTGCTCGAGGCCCACATCGCCGAGCGCCGTCCGCTGATCCCCGCCGACACGAGCCGCTTCAGCGACGCCACGCGCGAGGCGATTGAGACCTTCCGGATGATCAGACGCGCGCTCGACGGCGCGCACTGCGGCGCGATCGACGCCTACATCATCTCCGGCACCGAGGGCCCGTCGGATCTGCTCGAGGTGCTGCTGATGATGAAGGAGGCGAGTCTCGCACAGGCCGGTGGCGCCGAGGCACGACTGCGGATCGTGCCGCTGTTCGAGGCCGGCGCGACGCTCGCGGCTGCCGATGCGACGCTCGAGACGCTGCTGGCCACGCCGGTCTACCGCGAGGCGCTGCGCGCCGTCGGTGACCACCAGGAGGTGATGATCGGCTACTCGGACTCAAACAAGGACGTCGGCTACGTCGGCTCCGGCTGGGGGACCTACCGCGCGCAGGGCCGGATCGCCGCGGTGCTGCGCCGCCACGGAATCAGCTGGATCTTCTTCCACGGGCGCGGCGGCTCGATCGGACGCGGCGGCGGGCGCACCAACGACGCGATCCTGGCGCTGCCGCCGGGCACGGTCGACGGACGCCTGAAGATGACCGAGCAGGGCGAGGTGCTGACCGCCAAGTACAACGTCGGTGAGATCGCCCACCGCGAGCTCGAGCTGACGACCAGCGCGACGCTGCTCGCGTCCGCCGCGACGCTGCTCGATGCACAGCTGCGCCCGTCGAAGCCGCACCCGGAGCTCTACGAGCAGGTCGTCGCGGAGATGGCCGAGACCTCGGAGCGGATCTACCGCCGGCTCGTGCACGAGGACCCGGACTTCGTCGAGTTCTTCCTGCACGTCACGCCGGTCGATGAGGTCTCGCGGCTGCGGCTCGGGTCGCGCCCGGCTCGGCGCCAGCAGGCCGGTGGGATCGACGATCTTCGTGCGATCCCATGGGTGTTCGCGTGGACGCAGTCGCGGATCGTGCTGCCCGCCTGGCTCGGTCTCGGTACCGCGCTGCAAGAGGCGCGTGAGCGCCACGGGCTCGAGACATTGCAGGCGATGGCGGCCGATTGGCCGTTCTTCTCGGCGCTGATCGCCAACGCCGAGATGGGTTGCAGCAAGGCCGACCCGGGGATCGCGCGGCGCTACATCGCGCTCTGGGATGACGTCGCGGCGCGCGACCGGATCTGGGGCGGGCTCGACGCCGAGCTCGAGCTGACGCGTGCCGAGCTCGTGCGCGTGCGCGGTGGCACGCGGCTGCTCGACAGCGAGCCGGTGCTGCAGTCGTCGATCGATCGCCGCAACCCCTACGTCGACCCGCTGTCGTTCATCCAGATCGAGTTGCTGCGTCGCCGTCGCCGCGGCGACAGCGATGAGCGGCTCACCCGACTCGGGCTGCTGGTGATCAACGGCATCGCGAGCGGACTGCGCAATACCGGATAGAGAGAGGATTGAAGCGCATGCCATATGAGATCAACATCGCCGACCCCGACACCGGGTTCGAGGCGACCTTCGTGCCCGAGGCGGGGATGATCGGGAACTCGCTGCGTCACGAGGGCGAGGAGATGTTGTTCCAGGGGGCGGGGCTCGAGGCCTACAGGAGCAGAGGTGCGACGTTCGCGCTGCCGCTGCTGCACCCGTGGGCCAACCGCCTGCGCGCCTGGGACTTCGAGCTCGGCCACCAGCACGTCAGGCTCGACCCCGACTCGCCGATCACGCATCGCGACTCGACGACCGGCACCGCGATCCACGGGTTGCTGACCGCGAGCCCGCACTGGACGGTCACCGACGCCGACCGCAACACGCTCACCGCCGAGCTCGACTTCGGGCGCGTGCCCGAGTACATGGCCGCGTTCCCGTTCCCGCACACCGTGCGCTACCGCGCGTCGATCTCGGGCACGACGCTGACGGTCGCCCTCGGTGTGCGTGCCACCGGCGACGTCGACGTGCCGATCTCGTTCGGATTCCATCCCTACCTGACGCTGCCCGGCTCGGACCGTCGCGGCTGGCAGGTGGAGATCCCCGTCGCCCGCCAGGCGCTGATCGACGAGCGCATGCTGCCGACCGGGGAGACGGTCGTGATCGCGCCGGGCGAGCTCGACGGCGCGCTCGGTGAGCGGACCTTCGACACGAGCTATCCGGCGGTCCACGGCGACCAGCCCGAGTTCGTGATCGCGGACGAACGCCGCCGCCTGACGCTCAAGCACGTCGCCGGCTATCCCGTGACCCAGGTCTACGCACCCGAGGCCTCGCAGTTCATCTGCTACGAGCCGATGACCGCCCCGGTCGACGCGTTGATCTCGGGCGACGGACTGCGCTGGGCCAGGCCGGGGGCGGACGTCGAAGCAATCTTCAGCATTTCAGTGGAGAATTCCGGGTAGCCACCACAGAGCAACCCTGAAAGCAGGAGGTCGACGATGGAGACCTGGGACGCGATCAGCTCGCGCCGCAACGTGCGTGAGTTCACCGAAGAGCCGCTCTCCGCCGAGGCGCTCGCGCGGATCCTCGAAGCCGGCTGGCGGGCGCCGTCCTCGCGTAACTGGCAGCCGTGGGACTTCGTCGTGGTGACCGAGCGCGAGCAGCTGCAGCGACTCTCACAGGTATGGCAGGGCGGCGGGCACATCGCCCGCGCCGCGGCCGCCGTCGGGCTTGTGATCGATGACTACGAGGCTGGCTCGCGCGACCGTGAGATAGCGCTCTACGACCTCGGCCAGGCGTCGCTGCAGATGATGGTCGCCGCCGCCGATCTCGGGATCGGCTCGGGCCATTCGGCGGTCGGCGATCAGGACCTCGCGCGCGAGGTGCTCGGCCTGCCCGATGGCAAGATCCTGAAATACGTGATCGACTTCGGCCATCCGGGCGATCGGCCGCTGAAGCCGATCAAAAAGCCTGACCGCCGGGAGTTCGACGAGGTCGTGCACCGCGGCGGGTGGTAGCTCACCGCTGGAACTGGCAGGCCTTAGCGGCCTTTACGAAGGCCGGCGACTGTGTGTCGATGGTCGCGGGCAGCGCGACCACGATTCCGCCCCCGGCCGAGACCTCACTGTAATCGGCGGGGTTGAGGTTGAGCTCATAGGGCGGCTTGTCCGTCACGATCGGATCCGGGAAGCTCGGGACCCCGTGCTCGCGCATGCACGCGGCGGTGTCGCGCGCGTCGGCGATCGTGGCTGCGCTCGCTTTTGGCGAGCCGCGGCCCGGCAGCAGCCGGAAGCAGATCCCCTGAGCCGTCTTGAATGCCGGCGACTGCGTGTCGAAGCCGTCCGGCAGCTGGATTCCACCGCCGTTGACCGGGTCGGGGAAGTTCGTGACGCCGTGGGAGCGCATGCATTTGCTGAGCGCGACGAACGCGCTCCGATGACTGTCCCGCTTGGGCTTCGACGAACTCCCGCCGCAGCCGGCGAGCACAAGAATGGATGCCAGCGCGGCAACCATCAGGAGCACACCGTTTCGCCGTCGCGCCGGCACACCGGTGTTGTACGCCGGGGCGGGTAACAACGCAGTTACGGCAGGCGATTGCCCAACGAGCCGTAGGTAAGGATCGGTTGGATGACTAGCTCCGACCAGGTCGGAGCGGGAGCGTCACGGGCCGCACGCCGAGGACGCCTGGGTCGGTCGCCGCGTGCGGATCGGCGCGGCGCTGATCCGCTTCAACGGCCACACCGGGCGCTGCATCGTCACCGGCCTCGACCCCGACAGCGGCCGAGGTGACATGCCGACACTCGAGCTGCTGAGGCTGGCCGACTAGCACCAGCTTCAGTCTTCGTCGACCGGTTCCGAGCGCCGGCGCCAGCGCTTCTCGGCGCCGCCGGCGAGCGTCGCGTCGGCGCCCGTGTCGAGCGCGACCGCGTGCAGATGTCGGAACGGCTTGCCGTCGCGCAGCTCGCGCACGACGCCCTCGATCAGACCGACATCGGGCAGTTCGCGACCGTCGGTGACCGCGTCGATCACCTCGCGCTTGCGCTGGATCAGCCGCGCCATCGTCTCGTCGATCGTCTCGGCGGCGAGCAGATACCAGGCGGTGACCGCGTCGTGCTGGCCGATGCGGTGGCAGCGATCCTCGGCCTGATCATGGATTGCGGGCGTCCACTCGAGCTCGAGGAAGCAGACGTTCGACGCGCGCGTCAGCGTGATCCCCTGCGCGGCCGCGCGCGTCGCGCAGACGATCAGCTGCGGCCCGTCGGGGTCCTGGAACGCGTTGATCGCGGCCTGGCGGGCGCCGACGCTGTCGCTGCCGAGCAGATGCAGCGCGTCGGGGAAGCGCTCGAGCACACCGTCCTGCACCTCGCGGTGGCGCGCGAACACGACCAGCGCCTCACCGGAGGCGAGGAACGCATGGATCCAGTTGAGCGCCGCGGTGAGCTTGCCGCGCGCCGCCAGCCGCTGCAGCGTCGTCAGCTGCGCGAGCCGCTCGGCCCGCAGCGTCGCCGCGATCTTGGCGTCGAGCACCTTGAGATCGATCGGCTGGGTCTTGAGCCACTCGATCACGTCGTCCTCGGCGAGCCGGTACTCCTCCTCGTTGTTCAGCGACACCGGCACGACGACCTGGCGCTTGGCCGGCAGTTGCGGCAGAACTTCGGACTTCAGACGCCGCACGAAGCAGTGACGGCGCAGGTGCCAGTGCAGCCGCTCCTCCGACAGCTCGCCCTCGAATTGCCGGCTGAAGCTCGCGCCCGAGCCGAACTCGCCGAGCCGCCCGATCACGCGCAGCTGCGCGATCAGCTCGTCGGCGTGGTTCATCACCGGGGTGCCGGTCAGCGCCAGCCGCAGCCCGTCGCGCGGGACCGAATCGGCCAGCCGCCGCACCGCCCTCGTGCGCTTGGCCTGCGGGTTCTTGCAGTAGTGAGACTCATCGGCCACCAGCGCTCGTGGCCCGCTGGCCACAAGCCCTGCCAGACGCGCCTGGACGATCTCGTAGTTGAGGATCGTGATGTCGGCCTGGTCGATCGGGCCCTCGTCGCGGCCGCTGAGCACCTGCTGCGAACGGTGAGGCAGCCACCGGGCTGCCTCACGCGACCAGGTCAGCTTCATCGACGCCGGGCAGATGACGACCGCCGGGAAGGCCTCGTCGGCCTCGAGTGCGGCGAGCGCCTCGACCGTCTTGCCGAGCCCCTGCTCATCGGAGAGGAACGTGCGTCGCGCCTCGAGCGCGTAGCGCACCGCGACCCACTGGAACGGCGCCAGCTCGCCGCCGAGCCGCGCGGCGACTTCGGGCAGCGGCTCGGCGGTCGTCGCGCGTGAGGCCGCGACGGCGCGCTGCGCGGCCCGGTACTGGGCGGCCATCTGCTCGAGCGCGTCGGCGGCGTTGGGCGTGACCTCGACGCCATGCATCGCGATGAAGGCGTCGAGCTTGTCGACGATCCAGGCATCGAGCTTGAGCTCGTTGGCGGCGGCACCGGGCAGCTGCTCGAAGGCGCCCTGGACGTCCGGATCCCAGTAGGTCTCGAGCGTGAGCCGCTCGCCGGCGACACCGCGGGTGAGGATCATGCGCGCCGGTGGTGGCGCCTCACCGCACTCGATCGCCTCGATGCAGCGGCGGGCGCCGAGACTGAGGCGCGGGTCGCGCATCTCGACCAGCGCGGCCGCCGCCGCGGTGGTCAGCGGCACCAGCCAGCGACCGTCGAGCTCGAGCGCGCCGTCGAGCATCGCGTCGGGCGGCGTGCCCGCGAGCGTGTCGAGCGCGAACCAGCCGCGGCCGTTGTAACGGGTGGTGCGCACGTGTCCGACCCAGCGGTGCTCGGCGGCGGCGAGCCACTCATCGAACTCCTCGGTGCGGCGCAGCTCAGGGCGGAACTTGAGGATCTCGGCGAGCTTGGCCGCCACCCAGCCGTCGGCCGGTGCCGACCACTCCTTGCGATCCCAGTCGAAGCGCCGCCCCGGAAGCGTGCGTACGGCGGCGACCAGGTGGCCGTCGTAGGGGAAGGCCATCACGACCTCCTGACCCTCACCGTCCCCGGTGGGGCGCAGGGCGACGTTGGGCTCGTCAGGTACCGCGCGCACGGGCGATCCTGTCAATCAGGTTCGCGCGGACGGTTGGCCACTCATCGTCGATAACAGAGTAGAAAGCCGACGACACCTTGCTGCCGTCTTCCTTACGGATCGAGTAATTGCGCCACACGCCCTCGAGTGTGGCTCCGAGTTTCGTGAGCGCCGCGCGCGAGCGCGTGTTGGTCTCGTATGTGTCCCAGTCGACGCGGATGCAGCCGAGCGTCTCGAACGCGTACTGCAGCTGCAGGAACTTGGCCTCGGTGTTGGCACCGCTGCCCCAGACGGCCGGCGTCAGCCAGGTCCAGCCGACCTCGAGGCCGCGATCCTCCTCGCGGACCGTGCAGAAGCTGGTGCTGCCGACGGGCTCGCCGGTTGCCTGCAGGATCGTCGCGAAGTGGGCATCGCCGCCGCCGGCCGCGTCGGCGATCGCGCCGTGGAACCAGTCGTCGAAGGCCTGATCGCTCTTGCCGGCATTGAACGACCAGTAATCCCAGATCTCGGGAGGCGCCGCGGCGGCACGCAGCCCGTCGTGATGCTCGGCGGCGAGCGGCTCGAGCCGCACGATCTGTCCCTGGAGCGTCGGTTGCAGTTCCCACATGGGACTGAGGCTACGGGGTCGTGTGGTCGCACCTAGAATCCGGGGAAGTGAGCGGCGCTGACGCTGATCAGACCCGCTGGTCCTCGCCGCAGGGCAACGTGACCGGCCTGGGAATCGTCGCCTCCTACAGCGCTCGCTTCTGGACCTTGGTGATCGGAATTGGCGTGTTCGCGGGGCTTGCCGCGAGCGGGCTGGTCGAGCTGCTGCGACTGGTCGAGCGCCTCACCTACGGCGTGCACCGATCGTCACTGGTGGCCGCGGTCGAGGCCGCTCCCGGCTGGCGGCGGGTCGCCGGGCTGCTGGTCGCGGCCGTGGTCGTGACCGTCGGTCTGCGCGTTCTCGGACGCGCCTCGACCGGTGGCACCGAGGTCAGCGAGGCGATCTGGCTGCGCGCCGGGCGGCTTGCGTTCATTCCCAGCATCGCGCGTGGAGTGCTGTCGATCGTGACCGTCGGGATGGGCGTGTCGCTCGGACGTGAGGCGGCGCCACAGCTGGCGGGGGCGGCGTTTGCGAGCCGCGTCGCGGTCTGGGCCGAGCTTCCGGTCTGGCAGCGCCGGCTGCTCGTCGCGTCCGGCGCCGGTGCGGGATTTGCCGCGGTCTACAACGTGCCGCTCGGCGGCGCGCTGTTCGCGCTCGAGGTGCTGCTCGGCTCGCTGGTGCTGCCGTTCGTGCTGCCGGCGCTGCTGGCGGCGCTGACCGCGACCGCGATCACCTGGATCTTCCTCGGCAACGCGACGATCTATCACCTCGGCGCGGTCCACTTCCGCGCGTCGCAGCTGGTGTTCGCGGTGCTGATGGGGCCGATCATCGGGATCGTCGCGACCGGCTGGACGCGGTTGATCACGGCGGCGAACCGGTTGCGTCCGCACAGCGTCGGCCGCTGGTTCGCGCCGCTGCTCGTGTTCGGGGGGCTGGGCTTGCTGTCGCTGCGCTACCCGCAGCTGCTCGGCAACGGGCGCGGAATCGTGCAGCTCGCGATCGTCGGCAACCTGAGCCTCGGACTGCTGCTGATCCTGCTGGTGCTCAAGCCGCTGGTGACCGCCGCATGCGTCGGCTCGGGCTCACCCGGGGGCCTGTTCACGCCGACCTTCGCGCTGGGAGTGCTGCTGGCCGGTGTCGGCGGCACGCTGTGGGGGCACCTCTGGCACGGCTCGCTGCCCGGCGCCTACGCGCTGATCGGCGGCGGCGCGTTCCTCGCCGCGGCGATGCAGGGACCGCTGGCCGGCACCGTGCTCGTGCTCGAGCTGGCACCGCACTTCGAGTCGATGCTGGTGCCGACGCTGCTGGCGGTCGTCGAGGCGACGATCGTCTCGCGCCGGCTCGGCGCCGCCTCGATCTACTCGGCGCGCGTCGCCGTCCGCCCCGAGCTCGATGCCGAACTGGCCTCCGAGCTCAAGGGGCCCGACCTCACGCTCGTGCTCGACGAGGACGAGTAGCCAGGTCCAGATCGTCGGGCGCGACCTCGTGCCCGGCCTCACAGCGAAGCTCGGCGTGCACCGGGCTGCCGCAGTCGCTGTGGGTGACGTCGAGCCGCCACCCGTCGCGGAACAGCCAGCGGTCGCCCCAGCGCATCATCGCGACGAGCACGGGCAGCAGGTCGCTGCCCTTCTCGGTCAGCCGGTAGGCGCTGCGCGCACGCTGGCCGGCCTCCTGGTAGGGGTACTTCTCGAGCAGGCCCTCGTCGGCGAGCTCGCGCAGGCGTGCCGCGACCGCGGGTTCGCTGAGCCCGGTGCGCTCGACGAACTGCTCGTAGCGCGTTGCCCCGTAGAAGGCCTCACGCAAGATCACGAGCGCGGACTTGGTGCCGACCTTGTCGAAGGTGCGGGCGATCGGGCAGCGGTCGCCCGGAGCCGGCCAGGCCGAGCGCGGTTCGAGCTCGCCGGTCATGTGAATCGCAGCAGCTGTCATGGGTGGCATTGTAGCTGACATAAGTACACGCAAGCTAGATGTGCTAGGTTGCTGACTATGCCAAACCTAAGCCAGCTTCGCCGCCGGGACGCTTCGCCGTCACTCGTGCTCGTGATCGTCTGCGCGGGCGTCGTGCTCGCAAGCCTCGATCTGTTCATCGTCAACCTCGCGATGCCGAGCATGGCCCGCGATCTGCATCAACAGAGCCTGAGCACGCTCTCGTGGGTGCTCGACGGCTACGCGATCGTCTACGCGTCGCTGCTGGTGCTGCTCGGGCGCCTGTCCGAGGCGCGGGCACGCCAGAACGGCTTTCTCGCCGGCGCGCTGCTGTTCACGCTGGCCTCCGCGGCATGCGGGGCGGCCACGAGCCTCGGGATGCTGATCGCGTTCCGCGTGGTCCAGGCGGTCGGGGCGGCGCTGCTCACGCCGGCCTCGCTGAGCATGGTGCTCGCGACAGCCGCGCCCGAGAAGCGCGGCGGCGCGGTGCGCGCCTGGACCGCGGTCGGCGGCGCGGCCGCGGCGCTGGGGCCGGTCGTCGGCGGGCCGCTTGTCGCGATCAGCTGGCGCTGGGTCTTCTTCGTCAACGTCCCGATTGGGCTAGCCGCGGTGGTGATCGGCTGGATGCGGCTGCCGAACGTCCCCGGCCATCCGGTCAAGGCTCCGGACGCGTTCGGCTCGGCGCTCGTCACCGCCGGAGTGGCGCTGGTCACGCTCGGCCTGGTCGAGGGCAACTCGTGGGGCTGGGGCTCGGCGCGCGTGGTCGGAGCGCTGGTGCTCGCCGTGGTTCTGCTGGCCGGCTTCGTCGCGCACCTGCTGCGTCACCACAACCCGCTGTTCGAGCCGTCGCTGTTCCGGACGCGAGCGTTCCGCGGTTCGTCGATCGTCGCGGTGATCTACTCGATCGCATTCGGCGCGATGCTGCTCTCGATCGTGCTGTGGATGCAGGACGTCTGGCACTGGTCGGCGCTGCAGACCGGGCTCGCGTTCGCACCGGGACCGCTGATGGTGCCGTTGTTCGGGCTCGTGATCACCGGCCGTCTGATCGCGCGCTTCGGTCCCGGCCGCGTGATCGCCGCCGGCGCGACCGTCTACGCCGCCGGCGTCGGCTGGTGGGCGCTGCGCGCGGGCGTGCATCCCGACTACCTCGGCCAGGTGCTGCCGGGAACGCTGATGACCGGAGCCGGCGTCGGCCTGACGATGCCGACGTTCATGTCGACCGGGGCAGGCGCGCTGCCGCCACAGGCGTTCGCGACCGGATCGGCGGTGCTCAACATGTTGCGGCAGGTCGGTATCGCCGTCGGGGTCGCGGTGTTCGTGGCGGTCGTCGGAACCCCGAAGACCGCGCATGCGTCGCTGGTGGCCTGGCAGCACGGCTGGATCGTGATCGCCGCAACCTCGCTGCTGGCGGCGGTGATCGGCGCGATCGGTCTGCGCCGGCCGCGTGCCGGGGCGGCGGCTGAGCTCGCGGCGGTTGTGACCGCCACCGGTACGCTCGCCACTGAGTGACTGGCAGCGCATGAGCGATCCGGGACGGGGATACCCCGCCGACTGGGGTGAGCCGCACGTCAAGCAGAGCACGTGGTTCTGGCCGGAGCAGCTGCGCCGCAGCTTTGCCGACATCAGCGGCATCGAGCTGATGCGCGGGATCGCCGACGGGCGCTTCCCGCCGCCTCCGATCATGAGCCTGTTCGACGCGCGCATCCTCTCGGTCGAGCCCGGTGAGGTGATCTTCGGATGCGTCCCCGACAGATCGTTCCTGAACCCGGCGGGACTCGTTCATGGCGGCTTTCTCTGCACGATGATGGACACGGCGATCGGCTGCGCGGTGATCACCGAGTCCGGACCGATGCAGGCCTACGCGACGATCGAGCTCAAGGTCAGCTTCTTCAAGCCGCTGCCGCTCGACGGCCGGCGGGTCGAGGTGGTGGGCACCATCCAGTCGCTCGGTCGCCGCGTCGCGTTCGCGGAGGCGCACGCATACGACCCAGAACGCAATCTGCTGGGCCACGCGACGTCGTCGCTTGCGGCGGTGCCGCGCGCGCCACGCACGTCCGATTGAGGACAGCTCCTGACCGCGGGCGCCCGGAGACCGTCCGGGCCCGAGAACCGCAATCGGTTAAATGAATGTCGTCGTCAGCTTCTGGATAGTGTCTTCCGCCAAGCCCGAGAGAAGGTCGAGTGACGTGACAGGACTCGAGAGGATCGTCGATCGTTGGCCCGCCGCCAAGGTCGCGGAGTACGCGCTGGCCGGCTCGATCGGCGTCGGGCAGGCTCGCCGCTGGAGTACGCTCAGCGGGCTATCTCGACTAAAGCAATCGAAATTCACGATTTGATGGATTCGTCACTGGACAGGGACGCGAACCGCGATCAGGGCAACGCCAGGGGCGGGGACGCGTCGAGCGCACTCGAGCTCGAGCTGCGCAACGTCCAGAAGCGCTATCCGGGGCGCCGCGAGGCCGCGATCCCGGATCTCAGCCTCACCGTTCCCGCCGGTGAGGTGTGTGTGCTGGTCGGACCCTCGGGCTCCGGCAAGACCACGGCGATGCGGTTGATCAATCGCATGATCCCGCTGACCGGCGGGGACATCCTGCTCGGCGGACGCAGCGTCCTGCAGCGTGATCCGACCGAGCTGCGCCGTGAGATCGGCTACGTGATCCAGCAGGTCGGGCTGTTCCCGCATCTCACGGTCCATGACAACATCGCGACCGTCCCGAAGCTGCTCGGATGGTCGAAGGAACGGATCGAGCCGCGCGTACGCGAGCTGCTCGAGCTGATCTCGCTCGACGCCGAGATCGGGCGGCGCTATCCGCACCAGCTCTCCGGCGGCCAGCGCCAGCGCGTCGGGGTCGCCCGTGCACTCGCCGCCGATCCGCCGCTGATGCTGATGGACGAGCCGTTCGGGGCGATCGACCCGATCAACAGGGCAACGCTGCAGGAGGGCTTTTTGGCACTCCAACGGCAGGTCCGCAAGACGGTCGTGTTCGTGACCCACGACATTGACGAGGCGATCAAGCTCGGTGACCGCATCGCGATCCTGCGCGAGGGCGGCATGCTCGCCCAGTACGCGACGCCGGCTGAGATCCTCGACAACCCCGCCGACGAGTTCGTCGCCGACTTCGTCGGCGCCGACCGTGCGCTCAAGCGCCTCGGGCTGGCAACGCTGGCCGACGTCAAGCTGCCGCCGATGAACGGCGACAAGCCCGCCGGCGACGTGCCCGTGACGATGAGCGTGCGCGACGCGCTGGCCGCCGTGCTCGCCGCCGGGGGCCAGCCCCTGCGGGTGCTCGGCGATGACGGCGAGGTGCGCGGACTGGCGACGCTCGAAGCGATCGGCCACGTGTTCGACGGCAGCTCCGGCCAGCTGCCGGACTCGGTCCACGCGCAGGCGGCAGCGGAGCAGCGATGAAGGGCGGCGGCCCGGTAATCCCGAACTTCGGCGGCGGCTCCGCCCACTCGTTGACGTGCGTGAAGAACAACGGCCTGTTCTGCTGGAGCTGGTTCAGCAGCAACTGGTCGGGCACGCTCTGGCCGGCGCTGCGCCAGCACGTGGTGCTGGTGGTGATCGCGGTCGTGATCGGCTTCGCGATCGCGATGCTGCTGGCGCTGCTCGCGCACCGCTATCGCCCGGTTGAGCAGCCCGTGATCGCGTTCACCTCGTTCCTGTACACGATCCCGTCACTGGCTTTCTTCGAGTTGCTGGTCGGTGTGCCGGGGCTCGGGCTGAGCCGCGCGACCGCGGAGGTGGCGCTTGTGTCCTACACGCTGCTGATTCTGTTCCGCAACATCCTCACGGGCCTGCGCAACGTCCCGCTCGAGGTGCTCGACGCCGCGCGTGGAATGGGCATGAGCCCGCGGCAGACGCTGCTGCGCGTCGAGCTGCCGCTGGCGCTGCCGGCGATCATCGCGGGCCTGCGGATCGCGACCGTGAGCACGGTCGCGCTCGCGACGATCGCGGCGCTCGTCGACAACGAGGGTCTCGGGGTCCCGATCATCAGCGGCATCAACAACTACTACTTCAAGACCGAGCTGATCGCCGGCGGAGCACTTGCCGTACTGCTGGCGATCACCGCCGATGGACTGCTGGTCGGTGCGCAGCGGCTGCTCACGCCGTGGTCACGGATGCGGTCGGCGTAGGTGCGGGATGCAGAACTTCGTCGACGCCTTCAGGTTCATCTTCCGCAACGGCGAGATCCCGGGGCAGCCGCATTTCACGACGCTGACCTACTACGCGTTGGGAACCTTGAGGGTCACGGTGATCGCGATGGCGATCTCACTGGCGGTCGCGCTGCCGATCGGCGTCTGGCTCGGACACCGCCACCGCGGCTCGTTCGTGGCGATCAACCTCGGCAACGTCTGGCGTGCGCTGCCGAGCCTGGTGGTGCTGGCGATCGGGTCGGCGTTCCTCGGGATCGGGCTCAAGAACGTGCTGCTCGCGCTGGTCGTGCTGGCGATCCCGCCGATCATCACCAACGCGTACGTGGGCGTCGACGAGGTCGATCGTGATCTGGTCGACGCCGCACGCGGCATGGGCATGACCGACTGGCAGATCCTCACGCGGGTCGAGCTGCCGCTCTCGATCCCCCTCGTGATGGCGGGGGTGCGCACCGCGACGCTGTTCGTGATCTCGACGACGACGCTGGCTGCCTACGCCGGCTACGGCGACAGCCTCGGCGAGATCATCAACAACGAGGCCGGCTACCACCTCTCCGGCGTGCTCGGCGCCGCGATCTGCATCGCGGCGATGGCGATCGCGATCGAGCTCGGCCTGGCGCTGGTCCAGCGCCGGATGACGCCGGCTGCGCTGCGCGGCACCGAGGCGGCCGCACCGGCGGACGAACTGCTCGTGCCGGCGCTGCCGGCGGGCATCGGTGTGTAACGCCGGATCAGCTCTTGAGACTTACGAACGAAACCAACAGGAGGAAGCATGAGGTTCAGTGACATGCGGCTGACGCGCCTGATCGTGGCCGCCATCGCGGCGGCCGCGCTGGTTGGCGCGTTGGTCGCCTC
>DATASU010000082.1:0-23393 GCA_036269095.1 Solirubrobacteraceae bacterium | reverse complement strand
TGGCGGCAAGCGCCGCAAGAGGATCGATGACAAGCCGATCGACGTCGGTGATGCGCAGCGCGAGCTCTCGCGTAGGCGCTTCCTGAAGTACGCCGGCGCGTCAGCTGCTGCAATTCCGGCCTACGGCGCGATGATGGATGTCCTGAGCGAGGACGCCAGTGCGGCGACGCTCAAGAAGAACGCCCACATCGCCTCGTTCGCCAGCCATCCGAAGTACAAGTTCGTGATGGTCAACCACGTGACGACGAACTCGTTCTTCACGGCCACCATCTACGGCATCGCCGACGCGTGTGCACTGATCGGCTGCGGCTATCAGTGGACGGGATCGACGAACTCGATCATCGGTCAGATGGTCTCGTCGATCAACAGTGCGATCGCCGCCAAGGCAAACGGCATCGGTTGCCCGCTGATCGACAACACGGCGTTCAACCAGCCGGTCCAGAAGGCACTGAGCGCCGGTATTCCGTTCATCGCCTACAACGCCGATGTGTCGGCGGGCGTCAAGAACGGTCGGCAGGCGTACGTCGGTCAGAACAACCTGACCGCCGGCGCCGCGGTCGCCACGGAGATTCTGAAGCTCGGGATCGGCAAAGGCGACCTCGTAGGCGGCATCATCGCCACGCCGGGCACCGGCAACATCCAGCCGCGGCTCGACGGCGCCAAGCCCGTCTTCAAGAAGGCCGGCGTTGACTTCGTCGAGGTTGGTACCTCGGCGACGGAGGGCGCACCCGAGTACAACAAGATCCAGTCGTGGTACGCGGGTCACAAGGACGTCAAGTTCATGATGGCCGTCGACAGCGGTGACTCCAACGCCGTTGCCGAGTTCATTCAGAAGAACAAGCTCAAGAACAAGGTCAAGGCCTCCGTCTGGGACGTCGGGCTGCCGGTCTGCCAGGCGATCAACGCCGGCTACGTGACCACGACCGTTGATCAGCAGGCCTACCTGCAGGGCTTCGACACGATCATGCAGCTGTTCCTCTGGAACGTCTCCGGTGGCCTGATGGCCCCGACCAACACCGACACCGGCCTCGGCATCGTCACCAAGGCGAATGTCAAGCCGTACCTCGAGAAGAACCGCTTCGAGGGCACGTCGACCAAGCCGCAGACCCTCAAGGTCCCGAGCTCGATCGGCTAGCTCGCGCCTGTGTCTTCTGCTGCTCCACAGCCTGCTCCTGCTCCGGCGAAGTCGCCGGAGCAGGAGGGCAGTGCTCCGTCGCTCGGGATTCGCATCCTGCGCCTGTTCCTGTATCAGCGTGAGCTCACCCCGATCGTCATCCTGGTCGGGATATTCATCTTCTTCGGGTTCGATCTCGGGTGGTCGAACTTCACCGGCTCCGACAGCCTCAGCTCCGCCGTCGGCTTTGCCGGACCGTGGGCGGCGATCGCTGTCGGCCAGGTGCTGCTGCTGGTGCTCGCCGAGATCGACCTCTCCGCCGGCCAGATGTTCCTGTTCTGCCCGTGGGTCGAGTACTGGCTGCACAACTCGGGCGTTCCGATCGTCTTCTCGATCCTGATCGCGCTGCTCGTCGTCTGCGTGGTCGGCGCGATCAACGGCCTGATCACGGTGCTGTTGAACGTGCCGTCGTTCGTCGCGACGCTGGCGATGAACTTCATCCTCGTCGGAGTCGTGCTGGTCGGCTCAAACGACGCCGAGGGAAGCCCGATCCCGCTCAGCGGCCAATCAACCTTCGCCAGTCACATCATGGGCAACTCCAACTACGCGGAGTTCGTCTGGGTACTGGTGATCACACTGATCCTCGCCTTCATGCTCACGCAGACGCGCTTCGGCTCGCGCATCATCGCCACCGGCGGCAACAAGCTCGGCGCCGCCGAAGCTGGTGTCCCGATCAATCGCGTCAAGGTCTGGGCGTTCGTGATCTCGGCCTTCGTCGCCGGGCTGATCGGCATCATCGATGCGGTCAAGTACGGAACGCTCGACCCCGGCAACGACGGGGTCAGCAACATCCTCTACGCGGTCGGCGCCTGCGTGATCGGTGGCACCGCGCTGACAGGCGGGCGCGGCACCGTGATCGGCGCGTTCATCGGCGCGATGCTGCTCGGACTGCTCGAGGACGGGCTCACGGTGGCCGGCATCAGCACCAACCCGTTCTACATCTACGTCGGGATCGTGATCGTCGTCGCGATGGCGGTCAACGTCCAGTTCGACCGCATAACCGCCCGCTCGCGGGCTGAATAGAGGGGAGGCAAGATGAGCACAGACACAACGCCCGGTCCTGCCACTCCGGCGGCTTCCGGCGGCACACCGGCACTCGAGGTGCGCGGGATCACCAAGCGCTTCGGCCCGCTCGTGGTGCTGCGTGGGGTCGACCTGGTCGTGCACCCCGGTGAGGTGCTCGGACTGGTCGGGGACAACGGCGCCGGCAAGAGCACGCTGGTCAAGATCCTGGCCGGCTTCCACCCACAGGACGAAGGCGACATTCTCATCGACGGCCAGCGCGTCGGCTTCGGCTCGGTCGAGTCGGCCCGCTCGCAGGGCGTCGAGACGGTCTACCAGGACCTTGCGCTGATCCCGCAGCTGCCGGTCTACCAAAACCTGTTCCTGGGCCATGAGATCACGAGGCTCGGTCCACTGCGGCTGCTCGACAAGCGGCAGATGCGCAAGCTCGCGCGTCAGTACCTCGACGAGATCCACGTCAACGTGCCGAGCATCAACGCCGACACCGACCGGCTATCGGGCGGTCAGCGTCAGGCGATCGCGGTCGCCCGCGCGGTGCGCTCGGCTCACAAGATCCTGCTGCTCGACGAGCCGCTGGCGGCGATGGGAGCGCGCGAGTCGCGGCTGATCATCAACCTCGTCAAGGAACTCGCGGCCAGCGGCAAGATCTCGATCATCGTGATCGACCACAACTACGCGCACCTGTTCGAGCTCTGCGACCGCCTCAACGTGATGCAGGGCGGCCTGATCACGGTCGACCGAAACGTGCACGAGACGTCGCTCGAGGAGATGACCGAGCTGATGGTCTCGAGCTACCGCCGCACGATCGAAGCGGCCGGCGAGGCCGGCGCTTAGCGCACGACCGGCTCGCTGTCCTCGAACAGCCCGAGCGCACGCCGGTCCGGCATGCCCTCCCAGTCGCCGGAGACGGTGACCGCCCAGGCGCCGGCCGCGATCGCGGTCGCCAGGCGCTCCGCCGGCCCCGCGCCGGCGATCAGGTCGGCGAGGTAGCCGGCCGCGAACGCGTCGCCGGCGCCGACGGTGTCGAGCACCGCCACGCGCGGCGCGGCGAGCTCGTGCGTGGTGCCGTTGATCCGCGCCAGGCAGCCGTCGGCGCCGAGCTTGATCAGGACCTGCCGCGGGCCGAGCTGCTCAAGCGCGAGCGCCGCCTCGAGCGGGTCGTGGGTCCCGGCGATGATCGCCGCCTCATCGACTCCCGCGAACACGACGTCGGCCTGACGGGCGGCCCCCTCCAGTACCGGGGCGGCGGTCTGCTCATCCCACAGTGCCCGCCGGAAGTTGAGATCGAGGCTGACCGTCACGCCCGCCTCGCGCGCGACGCCGATCGCGTGCGTCACGGCTGCGGCCGGGTCGGCGCCGAGCGCCAGCGTGATTCCGCTGACGTGCAGGACCCGCGCGCGGGTGATCAGCTCGGGCAGCACGTCGCCGGCACAGAGGTGCGAGCCGGCACTGCCGCGCCGGTAGTACTCGACGCGCCCGCGTTGCGCGGCCGGACGCCAGCGCAGCATCAGCCCGGTCGGTGCCGGGTCGATCACGGCAACGGCCTCGACGCGCTCGGCGCGCAGCTCGCGCTGGATCATCGCGCCGGCGGGGTCGTCGCCGATCCTGCCGATCCAGGTCGCGGGCACGCCGAGACGGCGCACGCCGATCGCGACATTCGACTCCGAGCCGCCGATCCCGAAGCTCATCGGCTCACCGTTGCGCGGCACACCGGGCGCGGTCTGCACCAGCAGCCCCATCGTCTCGCCGAGCGTGACGAGCCCTGAACGGGTGATGTCCGCCGGCGTGATCGTGTCGGCGCCGGAGCTCACAGCACCGCACCCAGCTGCCAGGGCACGAACTCCTCGTCACCGAAGCCGAATTCCTCGCTCTTCGTCGGCCGACCGGACGCGACCGCGAGGATCTCCTCGAACAGTGCCTCGCCGAGCTCGCTGACGCTGGCGCCACGCTCGATCACCGCACCGCAGTCGAAGTCCATGTCGTCGACCATGCGCTGATACAGCGCGGTCGTGGTCGCGAGCTTGATGCTCGGCGCCGGGCGGCACCCGAACACCGAGCCGCGCCCGGTCGTGAAGCAGACGACATTGGCGCCGCCGGCGACGATTCCGGTGACCGACACCGGGTCATACCCGGGGGTGTCCATGAACACGAGTCCGTGCTCGGTCACCGTCTGCGCGTAGCGGTAGACCGCGCGCAGCTGCGTCGAACCGCCCTTGGCGACCGCCCCGAGCGACTTCTCCTCGATCGTCGTGATCCCGCCGGCGCGGTTTCCGGGCGAGGGGTTGTTGTCGAGGCTGCCGCCATCGGCCGAGGCGTAGCGCTCCCACCAGGCGACCAGCTCGAGCAGCTCCTGTGCCACCTGCGGCGATGCGGCACGGCGGGTGAGCAGGTGGGCCGCGCCCTGAATCTCCGGGGTCTCGCCGAGCACCGCCGTACCGCCCGCGGCGACCAGCCGATCGACGGCGGCGCCGAGCACCGGGTTGGCGGTCACGCCCGACCAGGCATCGGAGCCACCGCAGTTGAGCCCGAGCACCAGCGCCGAGGTGGGTTGCGGCGAGCGCTGCGCGGAGGCGGCCACCGACGGCAGCAGCGCGCGCACCTGCTCGACCCCGGCGCGGACGGTCGCGGCCGACCCGCCGAGGTCCTGGATCACGAGTGGCTGAACCGGCCCGAGGTCCTCGGTCAGCGCCGAGATCTGGTTGATCTCACAGCCGAGCCCGACCAGCACCACGGCGCCGACGTTGGGATGACGTGCGTAGCCGGCCAGCGTCCGTCGCAGCAACGCCAGTCCCTCGCCGTCGGCGGCGAGCCCGCAGCCGGTGCCGTGGGTGATCGCGATCACACCATCCACACCCGGGAACTCGTCGAGCGCGCCCGGCACCGCGAACGCCGCGGCGATCCGCCTGACGACGGTCGCCGAGCAGTTGACCGAGCTGAGGATGCCGACGTAGTTGCGTGTCCCGACGCGGCCGTCGGCGCGCAGGATCCCGTCGAACGTCCGCTGCGGCCGCGAGCCCGACGGCGCCGGCTCGCTGCCCGCGCCCGTGAGCGTCGGATCGACGGCATGCGCCGCCCCCGCGCGTGAGAGCGAGCGCAGATTGTGCTCGTGCACGTGCTCGCCGGCGGCGATGTCACGCAGCGCCAGGCCGATCGGCTGTCCGTACTTGCGCACCTCGGTCCCGGCCGGCAGGTCGACGAGCGCGAGCTTGTGACCGCGCGGGATCGCGTCGATCACACGCACGATCGCGCCGTCGACGTCGAGCTCCGTTCCCGGCTCGAGGTCGCCGCTCGCCAGCCCCACCGGATCGGTGGCGTCGAGCCTGACGACGTCTTGGATGCTGACGGACATGGAAGTTCTCGATCTCTGGGAGCGCTCACACGCAGTTTAGGACCGCCGCTCTGGGATGCTTTGCCGGTGCGAGGGCGCTCATGAGCGAGGCTGTGGAGCTGGAGGTCGGTGAGCGCGTCGTGCGCATCTCCAACCCCGACCGCGTGTATTTCCCGGCGAGCGGCGAGACCAAGCTCGATCTCGCGAACTACTACATCAGCGTCGGCGACGGGATCGTGCGCGCGCTGCGCGAGCGCCCGTGCATGCTGCATCGCTTCCCGACCGGGGTCAGCGGCGAGAAGGTCCACCAGAAGCGGCTGCCGAGGGGGGCACCGGACTGGGTCGAGACCGTCGAGATCTACTTCCCGCGGTTCGGCCGGACCGCCGACGAGCTGTGCGTGACCGAGCTCGCCAGCGTCGTCTGGGCGGTGCAGATGTCGACCGTCGAGTTCCACCCATGGAACTCACGCCGGGCTGACGTCGAGAAGCCCGACGAGTGGCGGATCGACATCGACCCGATGCCGGACTGCACGCTCGAGCGCGTCAAGCGCGTCGCCCACACCGTCGGCGAGCTGCTCGACGAACTCGGCGCCACCGGCTTTCCGAAGACGAGCGGCGGCGGCGGACTGCACGTCTACGTCCGGATCCCACCGCGCTGGAGCTTCGGTGAGCTGCGCCGCGCGGCGCTCGCGTTCGCACGCGAGGTCGAGCGCCGCGCGCCCGACGACGCCACCACCGTCTGGTGGCGCAAGGACCGCGATCCGGAGAAGGTATTCGTCGACTTCAACCAGAATGCCCGCGACCACACGATCGCCTCGGCCTCCTCGGTCCGCGGCGTCGACGATGCGCGCGTATCGACACCGTTTCGCTGGGATGAGCTCGACGCGATCGACCCGTCGGAGTTCACGATCGCGACCGTGCCGGCGCGCTTCGCCGAACTCGGAGATCTGCACCGGCAGATCGACGACACCAGTTTCGACATCTCGCCGCTGATCGCGTGGGCCGACCGTGACGGTCTGGAAGAGCCGCCCGACGCGTGATGAGCCGCTAGCGTTGCCGCCACCAGACCCAGACTGAGGGAGCCCTATGCCGTACGTCGTCGATTTTGTGGACGTGTCCACGGTTGGCCTGGAATCGAGCCCGGTCGCCGAAGCGCTCGCCGGCCTGCGCGCCAACGAGGCGCGCTACTGGAAGAACAAGTACGACCACAGCTTCACGGTAAGCCCCGTCGCCGAGGCGCCGGAGGCGCTCGAGCGCATGACCCATATCCTCGCCACCGAGCGCGACCTGCAGATCGCCTCGAAGCCGCTCGAGGCAACGGACTTCACGGTCGGCGGCCTGCACATGACCTTCGTGATCTACGAGTCGGGGCTGCTGATCAACGTCATGTACGGCGTCGAGGCGGGCGGCAAGCGCGCCGTCGGCTTCAAGCTCTCGCAGGGAATGGAGGTTCCCGAGGAGCTGGCCGCCGCGGGCTTCAAGTTCGCGCGTCAGCGATCGAAGCTCGCCGGCGAGATCCGCGGCTCGTACTTCGTGATCAAGGGCGAGTACTGACCACGTCGCAGAAAGCACCGGTCCAGCGGGACCGGTGCTCGAGCTGACTCACCAGTCGTGCATCGTCCCGTCGCGTAGCCGGTTGACCGGCAGGTAGGCGGGCTCGTAGCCGAAGCTGGCGGCCGCCTGCTCGTCGAGCTCGACGCCGAGCCCGGGGCTCTCGCCTGGGTGCAGGTAGCCGTCGCTGAAGCTCATGCTCTGCAGGAACACCGAGTTGGTCGCGGCGCTGTGCTCCATGTACTCCTGGATCCCGAAATTGTGGATCGCGAGGCCGACGTGCAGCTGCGCCGCGAGCCCCACCGGCGATACGTCGGTGGGACCGTGGAAGCCGGAGCGGATCTGGTACTGGGCGGCGAAGTCCATGACCTTGCGCAGCGCTGTGACGCCACCGAAGTGCGTCGACGCGGCACGGACGTAATCGATCAGCTGCTCGGAGATCAACTGCTGGAAGTCCCAGACGCTGTTGAAGACCTCGCCGATCGCAAGCGGCGTGGTCGTGTGCTGGCGCACGAGCCGCAGCGACTGCTGGTTCTCGGCGGGCGTGCAGTCCTCGAGCCAGAACAGGTCGTAGGGCTCGAGACTCTTGCCGAGCCTCGCGGCCTCGATCGGGCGCAGGCGGTGGTGCGAGTCGTGCAGCAACGGCAGTTCGGGACCGAACTCCTGGCGCACGTGCTCGAAGACCTTCGGCACGTGGCGCAGATAGGCGGCGGTGTCCCAGTCCTCCTCCACCGGGCGCAGGCCACGGCCGGCGGGCTCGTAGTCGTAGCGCTCGCCCGAGGCCTGCGGCTGGGCCGCGACTCCGTAGACCGCGCGGATCCCGGGAATCGCGGTCTGCACCCGGATCGCCTTGTAGCCGAGCTCGAGGTGCGCGTGGATCGACTCCGAGAGCGACTCGAGCGAGATGCCCGAGGCGTGCCCGTAGGCGAGCAGCCCGCTGCGCGATGCGCCACCGAGCAACTGGTAGAGCGGCAGGCCCGCGACCTTGCCCTTGATGTCCCACAGCGCCATGTCGACGGCCGCGATCGCCGCCATCGTCACCGGCCCGCGCCGCCAGTAGGCGCCGCGGTAGAGGTACTGCCAGGTGTCCTCGATGCGGTGTGCGTCGCGGTCGATCAGCAGCGGCACGACGTGCTCGCTCAGATAGGCGGCGACCGCCAGCTCGCGCCCGTTCAGCGTCGCGTCGCCAAGCCCGGTGACGCCCTCGTCGGTCGTCAGCTTGAGTGTCACGAAGTTCCGGCTCGGACTCGTGACCACGACCTCAGCACTTGCGATGTTCATTCGATCTCCAGTTCCGGGAGGCCCACCAGCTCGAGCAGTCCGCGCATCGTGTCATCTCCGCCGCCGGCACCGAGCACACGCTGCAGCAGCTCGGCACTCTGGTCGCTGCCGGCCCGCGCCGGGTCCCCGATCAGCCACCGCGCCCAGGCGCGCACGACGCACACGGCCGGCGCGGCCGGCACCCCGGCCCGCTGTGCCGCCTTGATCACCGGCACGACCCGCTGGCGCAGCTTGTCGAGCCCGTCGCCGGCGATCTGCGCGAGCGGATAGCCCATGCGCGCGTTCGCGAAGCGCCCGTACAACTGCGCGCGGTAGGCGTCGAGCTCGAGCTCGGCGGCGTTCGGCAGCAGCGGCCCCGCGAGATCCCAGAACCGTTGCATCGCCTGCACGAGCTCGCCATCGCCGATCGCGTCGGCGACCGTCGTGTGGCCGCGCGGCAGCCCGAGGAAGGCAAGCAGCGAATGCGCGCCGTTGAGCATCCACAGCTTGCGCAGCTCCCACGGTTCGATGTCCCTCACAAAGCGTGCGCCGGCGAGCTCCCATTCGGGCCGCCCGGCGGGAAACTCCCCGCTCAGGATCCAGTCGCTGAACGGTTCGGTGACGACCGGCGCCGCGTCCTCGAGCCCGAGCTCCCGCACGACCAGCGCGCGATCGGCGTCGGTGATGCGCGGTGTGATGCGGTCGACCGAGGTGCTGACGAAGCTGACCTCGCGGTCGATCCAGCCGGCGGCCTCCGCATCGATCGGCTCGGCCGCGGCGATCACGCGCTCGCGCAGCACCTCGCCGTTGCGGTGCAGGTTGTCGCAGCTGACGATCGCCAGCGCACCCGCGTGCCGGCGATGGCGCTCAACCAGTGCGGTCGCGAGCCGTTGCGGCGGAGCGGCGCCCGGCCGGTAGCCGGCCTCGGTGACCGTCAGCGTCACGAGCGCGGTCTGCGCCGCGGCGACGGTGGCTGTGAAGTGATCGAGGTCGCTGCCGGGCAGCACCTCGCTGACGACCTCGATCACGCTCAGGCTGTCGCGCTCGTTGCCGCGCTCGATCAGCGTGTACAGCCCCTGCTGCGGGCCGAGTGCCTCGGCGGCATCGGGACGCCGCCCGGTGAAGGCGCTGATGCCCCACTCGTGGTCGCTGTCGGCGGCCATCGTGTACCAGGCCTGGTGCGCGCGGCTGAAGTTGCCGATCCCGATGTGCACGATCCGCACCGGCCGCGCGGGCGCGGGCCAGCTGCCGCGATCAAGTGTGTGCGCGCTCACACGATGGAAGCTAATAGGTAGGCTCCAGATGTGCGTCCCCATCCAGACCGACTGCTGGGGATCGACGCGTCGGTTCGGGAGCTCGCGCGCGAGCTCTACGACGGCGTTGCCGGCGCGCCGATCATCTCGCCACACGGCCACGTCAGCCCCGAGCTGCTGGCCGGCAACGCGCCGTTCCCCGATCCCGCCACGCTGTTCGTCACGCCCGACCATTACGTCACGCGGTTGCTGCACAGTGTCGGCGTCCCGCTCGATCAGCTCGGGGTGGGCGGATCGGAGGTCTCACCCCGTGACATCTGGAGGACGCTCTGTGAGAACTGGAAGCTGTTCGCCGGCACGCCGGTGCGCTACTGGTTCGAGGACTCGCTCACGCGCGTGTTCGAGCTCGAGCTCGAGCTCGCACCGAGCGCCGAGAACGCCGACGAGCTCTACGACCGGCTCGCCGAGCGGCTGACGCGGCCCGAGTACCGCCCCCGCGAGCTGCTCACGCGCTCAGGCGTCGAGGTGCTGGCGACGACCGATGACCCGGCCGACTCGCTCGAGCATCACGCGGCGCTCGCCGAGACGAGTGATTTCCCGGTGCGGGTGCTGCCGACCTTCCGTGCCGACGCCTACATGTCACCCGACCGGCCCGGCTGGCGCGAGCGGCTCGGCAGGCTCTCGGCCGTCAGCGGCGTCGACTGCCGCACGTACAGGGGGCTGCTCGACGCGCTGCGCAACCGCCGCGAGTACTTCAAGGCCGGCGGCGCGACCGCGACCGACGCAGGTGTCGACGACGCCTGGGCGACGCCGCTCTCGGACACGGCCGCCGAGGCGATCCACCAGCGTGGCCTCAGCGGCCAGATAAGCGCCGAGGAGTCACTCGCCTACCGCCGCAATCTGCTGTTCCAGTTCGGCCTGATGTCGGCCGAGGACGGCCTCGTGATGCAGCTGCACGCGGGTGTCGCGCGTAACCATCACGCCGCGAGCTTCGAGCGCTTCGGTCCTGACACCGGGCACGACATCCCCGGCGTGACGAAGTTCGCGGAGCCGCTGCGCGAGCTGCTCAACGCCGTCGGCACCAGTCCGAACTTCCGGATCGTGCTGTTCACGACCGACGAGACCGGCTTCTCGCGTGAGATCGCGCCACTGGCGGGCTTCTACCCGAGCGTCTTCATCGGCGCCCCGTGGTGGTTCCTCGACGCGCCCGCCGCGGTGCGGCGCTTCCGCGCGGCGGTGACCGAGACCGCCGGCTTCTACAAGACCTCGGGCTTCATCGATGACACGCGCGCGCTGTGCTCGATCCCGACCCGTCACGACATGAGCCGGCGACTCGACGCGCACTACCTCGCCGAGCTCGTGCTCGATCACCAGCTCGCGGCCGACGAGGCGCACACGATCGCCCGCGCGCTCGTCGACGAGATCCCGCGCTCGGTCTTCCGCCTCTAGCGCGAGCGCTCGGGTGCTCGGGTGCTCGAGCGCTCGGGTGCTCGGGTGCTCGGGTGCTCGGGCGCGACCCCACCACCGACACACCAGCTAGCCCCACCCCCAGACGCCCGAGCGCCTCATTGGCGCGAGCGGCGCGCACGACGACCCTTCCTCGAGATGACGGAAAGTCAACGAGAGGAAGACAAGATGAACATCGCGTACCGCGCCGGGCGGTGGAGTGCGGCGCACTGGAAGACGGCAACGCTGCTGTGGTTGCTGGTCGTGATCGCAGCCGTGATCGGCGGAAAGCTCGTCGGGACGGTGAACCTCACCGACGCCGAGCAGGGCAGCGGCCAGTCGGCACTCGCCGGCCAGATGCTGGAGAACCACGGCTTCCCCAACCACGCGGGTGAGACGGTGCTGGTGCAGAACAACAAGCTGAGCGCCTCCAGCCCGCCCTTCCGCGGTGAGCTCGAGACGGTCGTCAACCGCCTGCGGGCGATGCCGCAGATCGACGCGCTGCGCTCACCGCTGACCGCGGGCAACGCCGGACAGTTCGCAAAGAACGGGCACGCGGCGGAGATCACCTTCAACATGCGCGGCAACCCCGACACCGCTCAGAACCGCGTGCAACCGGTGCTCAACACGGTCGCGTCGCTGCAGCGTTCGAGCCACGGCTTCACGGTCGCCGAGTTCGGTGACGCCAGTGGTGCGCTCGCGTCGCAGAACTCGGTCAACGGCGGCATCGCCAAGGCCGAGGAACTGTCGCTGCCGATCACCTTCCTGATCCTGCTGATCGGGTTCGGCGCCGTGGTCGCGGCCGGGATTCCGGTGCTGCTCGCGTTCTCGTCGGTGCTCGGCGCGGGCGGGCTCGCGTCGGTCGCAAGCCACCTGGTGCACGCCTCCGATTCGACCAGCTCGGTGATGCTGCTGATGGGCATGGCGGTCGGCGTCGACTACTCGCTGTTCTATCTCAAGCGCGAGCGCGAGGAGCGCCGCGCCGGCTACGGCCACACCGAGGCGCTGGGACGCGCCGCCGC
Organism: Solirubrobacteraceae bacterium; assembly: GCA_036269095.1. Classification (GTDB taxonomy): domain Bacteria; phylum Actinomycetota; class Thermoleophilia; order Solirubrobacterales; family Solirubrobacteraceae; genus Palsa-465. Next base: position 11,336 of record DATASU010000082.1, on the reverse strand, counting down.
GACCTCCGGCCAGGCGGTGCTGACATCGGGCGTCACGGTGCTGATCGCGATGGCGGGCATGCTGCTGACCGGCAGCAAGATCTTCGACTCACTCGGCGTCGGCGCGATGCTGGTCGTGTTGATGGCGATGGTCGGGTCGCTGACCGTGCTGCCGGCGCTGCTCGGCCGCCTCGGCGACAAGGTCGACAAGGGCCGGTTGCGGCGACCCCAGCCGCAGTCGCGCGCCTGGAATCTGATCCTGCGTCCGGTGTTGCGCTGGCCGCTGGTCTCGGCGATCGCCGCGACGGCGCTGCTGGTGCTGCTGGCGCTGCCGACGCTGGGGCTGCACACGACGCTGTTGGGGCCGGGCGACCTGCCCAAGAGCGTCCCGCTGATCAACAACTACGACAAGATCCAGAAGGCGTTCCCCGGCGCGGAGACCCCGGCAGTGGTGGCCGTGCGCGGCGCCGATCTCGACGCTCCGGCCGCGCACGCGGTGTTCGCGACGTTCGAGCGCGTGGCGCTCGCCAGCGGCGCGGTCAAGCGGCCGATCGAAGTCACGCTCAACCGCCGCCACACGACCGCGCAGATTCTGGCGCCGCTCGCGGGCAATGGCAGCGACACTACGTCGATGACCGCGCTTCAGACGCTGCGCAACCGGCTGCTCCCGGAGAGCATCGGCAAGCTGCCGCACAGCAGCTTCGCGGTCACCGGCCAGACGGCCGGCACCTACGACTTCAACACGCTGATGAAGCAGCACTTCCTGCTCGTGTTCGGATTCGTGCTCGGACTCGCGTTCCTGCTGCTTTTGGTGACGTTCCGTTCGCTGGTCATCCCGCTGACCTCGATCGTGCTGAACCTGCTGTCGGTCGGGGCCGCCTACGGCGTGCTGATCTGGATCTTCCAGAGGGGCCATCTGCAGGGGCTGCTCGGCTTCCACTCCGACGGAGCCGTTGTCACCTGGCTGCCGCTGTTCCTGTTCACGGTGCTGTTCGGTCTCTCGATGGACTACCACGTGTTCATCGTCAGTCGCATCAAGGAGCTCCACGACAGGGGCATGTCAACATCCGATGCCGTGTCCAAGGGCATCAGCTCGACCGCGGGCACGGTCACGGCGGCAGCCGCGGTGATGGTCGCGGTGTTCGCGATCTTCGCGTCGCTGCCGGTGCTCGACATCAAGCAGATGGGCGTCGGCCTCGCGGTTGCCGTTCTGCTCGATGCCACCGTGATTCGTGGGATCCTGCTGCCGGCGACGATGAAGCTGCTGGGTGACTGGAACTGGTACCTGCCCAGGGGCCTGCACTGGTTGCCACGTCCGCACGGCGGCCGCAGGCCGGCGCGTGAGGCAGCTGTAATCGGACGGACCGAGACGATCTGATGACCACACTGGCTCGCACGCTCACCGACCGGGTGACCTACCGGCGCCTGGCATACCTGCTGCTCGAGGTTCCGCTCGGCACGATCTGGTTCACCGTACTGGTGACGCTGTGGAGCCTCGGGTTCGGGCTGATCGTGACCCCGTTCGTGATCCCCAGCGCGATCGCGCTGGCGTTTGCGACGAAGTGGTGCACCGCGATCGACGCCGAGTTCGCGCGCTCGCTGCTCGGCGTCGATGCCCACGTTCCCGCGATCTCAATCGCGGGGCGGGGCTGGCGCGAGCGGATGCACAGCCTGTTCGGGCCCGGCTTCTGGCGCGCCCAGACCTACCTGTGGACGCGCTGGCTGGTGGGCTTTCCCGCCGGGGTGCTGATGCTCGCGCTGGTCGGGTTCCCGATCAGCCTGATCGTCGAGCCGCTGTGGGTGCCGTTCGTGCACGGCGGCGCGAACTTCTACGGCCTGCACATCCACACGTTCCTGCAGGCGCTCGCATTCGTGCCGGTCGGAGTCGTGCTGCTGCCCCTGAGCGTGGCGGCGGCGCGTCCGCTCGGCGGGGCGATCATCCCACTGACGGGCAGGCTGTTGCGCGCGGGCAACGAGCCCTGGCAGGCAGCCGCTGGGGGCGCCGGATTCGGCGTCGCGGGTTCCGCTCGGGCCGGCCTTGCTTTGGCCGGCCCAACGCGCCGCGGGCTGGTGGCTCACGCCGCTGTCGATGGCGTCCTCACGGCCGTGCTGCTCACGATCTGGGCGGCGACCTCGCTGGGGGCAACGTCGCTCGAGTACTTCTGGCCGATCTGGCCGATCCTGCCGTTCGCGGCGGCGCTCGGGATGCACGCCTGGGTGTATTCGGTCAGGCACAACCCCGAGTTGGCACGCCGCTTCCACGGAAGCGTGTCGCTGGCGGGCAGCAGCGGCGTGGCCGCGATCTTCTGGCTGTTCACCGCCTGCATCTGGGCGGTCAGCGGCGGTGGCTACTTCTGGCCGATCTGGACGCTGCTCGGCTTCGCGATCGTGGTCGCGGTCCATGCCGCGGTGGTGTTGCTCGCGTCGCCGCGGCAGCTGGTCGAGCGGATCGAGTCGCTGACCGCCAGCCGCGCCGGCGCCGTCGATGTGCAGGACAGCGAGCTGCGGCGGATCGAGCGCGACCTGCACGACGGCGCGCAGGCGCGGCTGGTGGCGCTCGGGATGAGCCTCGGCATGGCCGAGCAGAAGCTGGCGGACGACCCCGAGCGCGCCGGCGAGCTGCTCGCCGAGGCGCGGGCGGGCGCCGAGGCGGCGCTCAAAGAGCTGCGCGATCTGGCGCGTGGGATCCACCCACCGGTGCTCACCGATCGCGGGCTCGAAGCGGCGATCACGTCGCTGGCCAACGCGACGCACATGCACGTCGCGCTGTCGGTCGACGTCCCCCAGCGGCCGCCCGCGACGGTCGAGAGCGCCGCTTATTTCGTCGTCGCAGAGGCGCTGGCGAACGCCGCCAAGCACTCCGGCTCGGACTGGCTCGACATCCGCATCGCGACGGTCGCCCGCCACCTCGAGCTCGAGATCAAGGACGACGGCCACGGCGGCGCGAACCCCGACGGCGGCGGCCTGGTCGGGCTGCGCCATCGCGTCGAGGCACTCGACGGCACGCTCGAGATCACGAGCCCGGCCGGCGGTCCGACGACGATCTACGCTGAGCTGCCGTGCGTGTAGTCATTGCCGAGGACCTCGCGCTGCTGCGTGATGGACTCACGCGGTTGCTGCGCGACAACGAGATCGAGGTGGTGGCCGCCGTTGCCGATGGCGAGTCGCTCGTACGTGAGGTCCTGGCGCTGCGCCCGGACCTCGCGGTCGTCGATGTGCGGCTGCCGCCGGGCTATCGCGACGAGGGCCTGCGTGCCGCGCTCGAGGTGCGCCGACAGCTGCCCGGCACGGCCGTGCTGGTGATCTCCCAGTACGTCGAGCCGACCTACGCCGAGGAGCTGCTCGCCGACCGCGCCGGCGGTGTCGGATACCTGCTCAAGGATCGGATCATGCACGTCACCGATTTCCTCGAGGCGGTGCGGCGCGTTGCCGACGGCGGCACCGCGCTTGACCCCGAGGTGGTCGCGCAGCTGTTCTCACGCCGGCGTCACGACGAGCCGCTCGAGCGGCTCACCCCACGTGAGCGCGAGGTGCTGGCGATGATGGCCGAGGGCCGCTCAAACGGCGGGATCGCCGAGGCCCTGGTGCTCAGCATCGGCGCCGTCGAGAAGCACGTGCAGAGCATCCTCTCGAAGCTCGATCTGCCGCAGTCCTCAAGCGACCATCGGCGCGTGCTGGCTGTACTGACCTATCTCCAGTCCGGAGAGTGAGCCGCTCGCCGCGCCGTGGCAGTCGTCAAGCACCGTGCGGTCGCGACCCCGTGACTTGGCCGCGTAGAGCGCCATGTCGGCGCGCCTGAGCACGCAGTCGATCGACTCCGGCGCGACCGCGGCGCTGGCGCCGGCGCTGACCGTCACGACCGGCAGCTGCGGGTTGCCGGCGGTGAGGCCCAGCGCGTCACGCACACGCTCGGTGTACTCGCGAACCTGGTCGAGGTCGGCGCCCGGCAGCAGTGCCACGAACTCCTCGCCGCCCAGCCGCGCGGCGATGTCGGTGGCACGCAGGCTCGTGCTCAGGCATTCGGCGAAGCGCCGCAGGACGCGGTCACCGGCCTCGTGACCGAACTGGTCGTTGACGTGCTTGAAGTGGTCGAGGTCAAAGAGCGCAACGCCGATCGAGCTCTGATCGCGGGCCGCCGCGGCCAGCTCGCGGGCGGCGCCCTCGTCAAAGCCGCGGCGGTTGAGCAGCTGCGTCAGCTCGTCGACGCGCGCTTCCGCGGAGATGTGCTCGAGCAGCCTGCGGTTACGTGCCGACAGCAGCTCGACGACCGCTCCGACGACTGACACCGCGCTCATCACGTCGATCCAGCGATCGAGGTCGCCGTGCGTCATCAGCGCCAGCGCAACGGCGTGGCAGACACCGACGCTGGCGACGATCAGCAGCGTGCCGCGGCGCCCGAAGAAGTGCGCCTGCCACAGCACCGGCCACATGTAGAGCACGGCGCCGTCACCCGGAGTGGTGGTGGTTGCGAGCGCGATCGCGATCAGCGCGACCCCGAGCGGTCCCAGCGCGCCGAGCAGCAGCCGCGGCAGGCGCATCCCGAAGCTGATCAGCAGCGTGCCGAAGATCACCGAGCCGACGCCCGGAATCAGCGAGAACGCCTGGCCGCCCGGAACGAGACTCTCGATCAGATCGATGAAGGTCCCGCCGGCAAACAGCATCGCGCCGCTGAGCACCATCGTTCGCTGCTCGTTGATGCCGTCTGCTGCGCCGGTCATGCCCCCAAATCGGCACAAAAGCGCGACAGCTTCACCGCGAAAATCCACCACGCAATAGCGGCTGAAACAGCGCCGGCCCGTTTCAGCTGTCAAATCCGCGTAACGAGGGCGGTTTCAACCGCGTCGCCACCGGGCACGGTGCCATGCGGCCGACCGGACGAACAACCTAATGAGGGAGACGAGCATGCGTGCTTCCAACCCCGGGTCCGTGTGGCAGCGCGCACACGGACGGAGCGTTTTGAGGTCCTGCCTGGTGGCAGCGGCGCTGCTGGGGGTGATGCTGGTTCCCGGCTCGGCTGCCGCGCGGGGCCGACATCCCAAGGCTCCCGCTGACAGCGCGTCGTGCCCGTGGGTGAGTTCGCATGCGTCGATCGGCCAGCGCGTCGCGCAGCTGATGAGCAACATGACCGTCGCCGACGAGGACTTCCTCGTCGAGGGCCACGGCACCACCAACGAGGGCCCGAATCCCTCGCCCAACCCGTACGTCTTCTGGATGCCGGGTATCGCCAGTCTCTGCATTCCCAAGCTCGGCGAGGAGGACGGGCCGGCCGGTGTCGCCGACGGGCTGACGGGTGTCACGCAGCTGCCCGCCGGCGTCGCGCTGGCCGCCACCTGGGATCCGTCGCTGGCGCGGGCCTACGGTCAGGTGATCGGCTCCGAGGAAGCGGGCAAGGGCGCCGACGTCAACCTCGGCCCGACGATCAACATCGATCGCGACCCGCGCTGGGGCCGGTCGTTCGAGGCGTTCACGGAGGACCCGTTCCTGAACTCGGCGCTGGCGGTGTCCGAGATCGACGGCGTCCAGAGCACCGGCGAGATGTCGCAGGTGAAGCACTACGCGGTTTACAACCAGGAGACCAACCGCAACAGCGACAACGACGACGTGATCATCAGCAAGCGCACGATGGCGGAGATCTACCTGCCCGCGTTCCAGGCGGCGGTCGAACAGGCGCACTCGGCTTCAGTGATGTGCTCCTACGCGACGATCAACGGTGATTACGCCTGCCAGAACTCGTTCCTGGAGAACAAGACGCTGCGCGACCAGTGGGACTTCCCCGGATTCGTCACCTCTGATTACGGCGCGCTGCACGCGACCGCGGGCGCGCTCGACGGCACCGACCAGGAGCAGCCGTTCAACAGCTACTTCGGTCAGCCGCTGCTCGATGCCGTGAACTCGAACGCGATCCAGCGGTCGGTGCTCGACACGATGGTGCAGCGGATCCTCACCGAGATGTTCCGCTTCAATCTGTTCCAGATCCAGCGTCCGTCGACGACCTCGGCGACGGTCACCTCGGCCGCGCACCAGGCCGTCGGCAACAGCGTCGACGACACCGGCACCGTGCTGCTCAAGAACCAGAACGGCACGCTGCCGCTGTCGGCTCACGGTGGCGGTTCGGTGGCGGTGATCGGACCGGCGGCGTCGGCCTCACCGACCTACGGTGGCGGTGGCAGCGCCTACGTGATCCCCTCGGCCACGACGACGCCGCTGCAGGGGCTGCAGAACGCGGCCGGCAGCGGCACGACCGTCAGCTACACACAGGGCCTGCCGACCGACACGCAGCTGACCGCGATCCCGTCGGCGGATCTGTCGCCGGCCTACCCCGCGGGCGGCACCACCTTCGGCCAGAACTACAGCGGCACGCTGACCGCACCCGAGACCGGCACCTACGTGCTGGGAATCACCAACCAGTGCGGTTGCTACACGCCGGAGAACGTGTCGCTCAACGGAACCACGCTGATCGCCGACCCGGGCACGCCGCCGGTCAGCACCTACTCGGTGGCCGTGAGCCTGACGCAGGGCCAGCAGTACACGCTCGCGATCAATGGTGGCGGTGAGACCTCGCACCTCAGTTGGGCGACGCCGACCGAGCTCGCTCCCGACATCAGCGCGGCGGTCGCGGCCGCACAGTCGGCACAGACGGCCGTGGTCGTCGTCTCCGACGACACCGAGTCCGAGGCCACCGACCGGCCAGGCCTGAACCTGCCCTCGGCGCAGGATGAGCTGATCGCGGCGGTGGCCGCAGCCAATCCACACACGGTCGTCGTGATCGACGCCGGCGCGCCGGTCGCGATGCCATGGCTGAGCTCGGTCGCGTCGGTCGTGGACGCCTGGTATCCGGGTCAGTCGAGCGGCACCTCGCTGGCCGACGTGCTGTTCGGCAAGGTCGACCCGAGCGGCCACCTGCCGGTCACGTTCCCGACCGGCCTCAGCCAGGTTCCGGCAGCGAGCGCCGAGCAGTTCCCCGGCGTCAACGGCCAGGTGCTCTACAGCGAAGGCCCTGACGTCGGATACCGCTACTACGACGCCACCGGTGAGACGCCGCTGTTCCCGTTCGGGTTCGGGCTCTCCTACACGAAGTTCGCGTTCAGCCGGCTGCGCGTGCAGTCCTCCGATCTCAACGGGGTCTCCGACGTGCGCGTGTCCGCCACGATCCGCAACACCGGCGGCGTCGCCGGAGCCGACGTCGCCCAGCTCTACCTCGGCGACCCGACGGCGGCGGGTGAGCCGCCGCGGCAGCTCGTGGGCTTCAAGCGCGTGCATCTGAGGCCCGGCGCTTCCGCGCAGCTCGAGTTCACGATCACACCGCGGGACACCTGGTGGTGGGATCAGAACGCGGGCGGCTGGACCCAGAGCCCGGGCAGCTACGACGTTTACGTCGGTGATTCCTCGGCGACGTCGGACCTGCCGCTGCAGGGCTCGTTCGCGATCGCGAAGACGGCCGCCGCCAGGCAGGTGATCGTCCATGCGCCACGTGAGTTCGTGCCCGGCGCCGGCAGCCGCGTGAGCGTCAGGCTCACGGGCTCCGGCACGGCGACGCTGGCGAGCGTGCGACTCGCCCTGCAGCTGCCGCAGGGCTGGACGGCTCTGCCGGTCGGGCCGACGCGGTTCAGCCACGTCGGGCCGGCACGGACGCCGCACGCCGCGTTCATCGTGACGCCCCCGGCGTGGGCGCCGCTGACGAGCGCGACCGTGCACGCGACCGCCCAGCTCGGCCCGGACGCCACGCGCGAGGCGGGCGTGACCAGCACGCTGGTCGCGAGCGCCAGCTGAACCAGCCGGGATCTGGACGCACACGGAAGCTGGACACACACATCGGGGCGGCGGGAGCTCCCGCCGCCCCGATCGCCGGGTCGATCGCGGCCGGCGGCCGGTCAATCAGGCGCGGGCCGGCTGCTCGATTCGGATCAGGTTGCCCGACGGGTCGCGAACGGCGCCATCGCGGACACCCCAGGGCTGGTCGGCCGGCTCCTGCACGATCTCGGCGCCACCGCTGCGCAGCTGCTGGAAGGTGCCGTCGAGGTCCTGCGCCTGCAGGTGCACGCCGTAGAGCGCGCCCTTGGCGATCATTCCGGCGACGGCGTCGTTGTCCTCGGGGCTGCCGTTGACGTAGTTGGTGAGCACGATCGAGACGTCGGGCTGCGCCGTCGAGCCGACGGTGATCCAGCGAAACGAGTCACGGGCGACGTCGTTGCGCAGCTCCATCCCGAGCTTGTCGCGATAGAAGGCAAGTGCCTCGTCGGGATCGCTGACGAGGACGAAGCAGGTTGAGAGTGTGAGGTTCATGGCCGCAAGCCTAAGCAGCCACTGGCGCGCCCGCTTCTCGAATCCTGCTCTGCTTGTTATACGGCCGGGTGAGGTCGCGGGCGATGCAGCCGGGCACCATGCGCAGCGCCTGGTGATCACGCGCCCGGTAGGCGGTCGGGGTCTCGCCGGCCAGCTTCGTAAAGCTCGCGCTGAACGAACCCAGCGATGAGCAGCCGACCTCGAGGCAGACCTCGGTGACGGTCATGTCGCCGCGCCGCAGCAGTGCCTTGGCGCGCTCGATGCGACGCGTCATCAGATACGAGTAGGGCGTCTCGCCGTAGGCCGCGCGGAACTGCCGCGAGAAGTGCGCCGTCGACATCAGCGCCGCGCGCGCCAGTTGCGCGACCTCGAGCGGGCGCGAGTACTCTCGGTCGATCAGGTCGCGGGCGCGGCGCAGGTGAGCGAGGTTCTCGATGTCCTCCGGTGTCACGGATGCCAGCTTACGCCGCCCAGCCGCCTGTTTACCAGCACCGAGCCGGGGCAGCTGACACGCATGAGCACGCGCAAGGCCGCGATCCTCGACATCGACGGCACGCTCGTCGACACCAACTACCAGCACGCCATCGCCTGGTACATGGCCTTCCGCCAGTACGACCTGCACCTGCCGGTCTGGCGTATCCACCGCCACCTGGGCATGGGCGGCGACCAGCTCGTGGCGGCACTGGCCGGCGATCGCTTCGAGCACGAATCCGGCGATCAGGTGCGAGCCGCACACGACGCCCTCTATCTCGCCTCGATCGAGTCGGTTGCGGTGCTCGCGGGAGCACGCGAGCTGATCGTCGATCTGAAAGGCCGCGACCACCCGGTCGTACTCGCCTCCTCGGCCAGCGCGCAGGAGGCCGACCACTACCTCGACCTGCTCGATGCGCGTGAACTCGTCGACGCCTGGACCACATCTGAGGATGTCGAGCAGACCAAACCGAGCCCGGATCTGGTCCACGCGGCACTCGCGAAGCTCGACTGCGACGCCGGGGTGATGGTTGGCGACACCCCTTGGGACGTGCGTGCCGCGGAACGCGGCGGCGTCCCCACGATCGCCGTGCTCACCGGCGGCTTTGCCGCCGAAGAGCTGCGCGAGGCCGGAGCCGTAAACGTCTTTGAGTCGATCGCCGAGCTGCGTGAGCGGCTCGATCAGACGCCGCTCGGCTGAGCGATTCAGCCGATCGGGGCTGTCCAGCTGATCGGGGCTGTCCAGCCGATCGGGGCTGTCCAGCCGATCGGGGCTATCCAGCGGTCGCTCCGAACGGCTGAATCGCTCATCGCTGTGCCCACGCAACCACCCGCGCGCCGGACCACAACACGAAATGTGCGCCTTGTCACATGGCCGGCGCGCTGGGTGAGGCCCTCCAATACCGCGGGTTCTGATCCGATATCGCGCCGATATCGCGGGCGATATCGAATCAGAACACGCGTTTTCCAAAGGTGCATCGGAGGGCGGCCGCGGCGAGGGGAACAGCGTGGAGGAACGGCACGAGGGAACGGCGCGACGGAACGGAGAGGCGAACCGGCGGAGGCGAGCGGCGAGAAGCCAGGCAGCAACCGTTCGCTACACTATTTGACAGATAGCGACTTAGATTTTATTCTGTCTCCACCACCACTATTCCTCACCAGGAGGACTGACTATGGCACTTATCCGCTGGGAGCCGACGACAGAGCTGAACACGCTTCAGACCGAGATGAACCGGCTCTTCACCTCACTGTTCGACACCCCGACCCGCGCGGTCAGCGCCGGGACCACCCGACGGTGGGTTCCGGCGATGGATCTGGTCGAGGGCGATGACCAGTACGTACTCCGCGCCGACCTGCCGGGGCTTGCCGAGCAGGACGTGCAGGTCGAAGTCGAGTCGGGGGTCCTCACGATCTCCGGCGAGCGCAACGCCGAGCACAGCGACGAGAAGAACGGCTACCGCCGCATCGAGCGCTCCTACGGCAGCTTCAAGCGCTCCCTGACGCTCCCCGACGGCGTCAATGCCGACGCTGTCGCGGCGAGCTTCGACAAGGGCGTGCTCGAGGTTCGGATCCCGAAGCCCGAGCAGATCAAGCCGCACAAGGTGACGGTCGCGGTCGGCGCCGGCGCCGGCGCGACCGCGCAGTAGTCCCGAGGTTCTCTCCCTCAACCACGCGAGGGGCGCGGCCGCCAGTGGCCGCGCCCCTCGACGGTTCAACCTGGCGCGGCTCAGGCGGCGGCCTGCGCCAGCGCCTCGAAGTCCTCGTCGCTCAGCTCGATCCGCGCGGCGGCGGTGTTCTCCTCGACGTGCGCGACCGACGAGGTGCCGGGAATCGGCAGCATCACCGGCGAGCGCTCGAGCAGCCAGGCGAGCGCCAGCTGCGACGGCGCATAGCCGCTGCGTTCCGAGATCTGCGCCAGCGGACCCCCGGCCTCCGAGAGCTTGCCGGTCGCCAGCGGGAACCAGGGGATGAAGCCGATCCCGTGCTCCGTGCAGTGATCCAGCAACGGCTCGGCCTTGCGGTTCGAGAGGTTGTAGAGGTTCTGAACGGTGACGATCGGCGCCACCTTCTGGGCCGCCTGCAGCTCCTCGACGGTCACCTCGGAGAGGCCGATGTGAGCGATCTTGCCCTCGTCCCGCAGCACCTCGAGCTCACCGATCTGGTCCTCGAGCGGGACCTCGGGATCGATCCGATGTAGCTGGAACAGCGCGATCTGCTCGAGTCCGAGGTTGCGCAGGCTCATCTCGCACTGCTGACGAAGGTAGGCGGGCCGTCCCAGCTCGGTCCACTTGCCCGGGCCCTGTCTGGTGAACCCCGCCTTGGTGGCGATCACCAGGTCGTCGCCGTACGGATGCAAGGCGCGGCGGATCAGCTGCTCGGCAACGACCGGCCCGTAGGAGTCGGCGGTGTCGATCAGGTTCACCCCAAGCTCGACCGCGCGCCGCAGGACGCGCACGGCCTCGTCGGGATCCTGCGGGTCGCCCCATACGCCGGGGCCGGTCAGCTGCATCGAACCGAAGCCGAGCCGGTTGACGGTCAGCTCGCCGCCAATCTCGAAGCTGCCGCTCGCCGCGGCCACTGTGTCTGTCATGCCGATCTCCTCA
>DATASU010000081.1:0-3253 GCA_036269095.1 Solirubrobacteraceae bacterium | reverse complement strand
ACCTTCGTGACCTTCACGTGGTGGCGATGCCGTGCGGTCTCGCCGCGCTTGAGCACCAGTCTTTCAGCGGTGGCGGGCAGCGTCGGCGGCGCCGTCACGGCGCTGTGCGAGACGGGGATCGCGGTATGGCTCACGGGTGCGGCGGTGTAGTGGGCAGGCGTCTTGGTGGCGGCGTGGCGATGCGCGCTCGCCGGCTTGGTGCTCGGCAGGATCGGCTGCAGACCGGGGTTCAGGCCGAGCTTGTGCACCGGTGCGACGAAGACCATGCCGCCGATCGCACCGACCGCGCAGGCGGAGGCCGCGCAGGTCGTCGCTGCCTGGGTAAGGCCATAACCGAGCAACGAGCCCTTGGCCGCGCTCAGCATGCCCGAGGAGAGGCTGCCGGTGGCGACGGTTCCGGCCTGGATCGGCAGCGCCGCGCGCAGTGCCCTGGCGTCGTCGCGCAGGGCGTCGCGGTAACCGCGACAGGAGGCGCAGCCCCGCAGGTGCCGGCGGATCGTCTTGTCGTAGCGGCGGCCGTCGGGTTCGGCGGCGATCGTGTTGCGGGCGGTCGCGCAGGACAGCTCGGTTGCCTCGCGGTAGGTGCGCAGGCCGACCCGGGCGCGGGCGATCAGACCCTTGACCGCCTCTTCGTCGGTGGCGAGGAACTCCGCGATCTCCGCGTAGGAATGGCCGCCGAGCTCGCGCATCAATAGCGCCATGCGCTGGCCCTCGGGCAGTTCGCGGATGCCGTCGAGCACGACCGCCAGCTCGGCTTGGCCGCCGCCGGCGGGACGCGCGGCGATCTCAGGGATCTCGCCGTCGAGCGTCAGCAGGCGGTGGCGGCGGCGACGGGTGGTGTCGATCGAGGCGTTGCGCGCAACGCGGATCAGCCACGGGCGCAGCTCCGCCGGCGGGCGCGTCCGCAGTGCGACGGCGAGCGCCGAGAAGGTCTCCTGCGTGGCGTCCTCGGCATCAGGGGGGGTGCCGAGAACGCCCATGCAGACGGCGAGCACCACCGGACGGTGGCGCTCGTAGATGACGTCGAACGCCGCCTCGTCACCGAGTGCGAAGCGCTCGGCGAGCGCGGCATCGGACCGCATCCGGAGTAGACGTCGGGGGACGGCCAGCGGCTTCGCGCCCTGTGCTGCTAATGCCTGTTCTGTCTCGCTACCGCTTACCGCGCTCATTTGGCTCCCCCTGGGATCTACTTCTTGTGGTGCCCGTGCTTCGCCTTCTCGCGGCGGAGCAGCTTGAGGGCACGGCGCTCGGCAACCCTGATCGACGCCTTCTCAGCGTGGGCAGAGGTGCTCGAGGACGATGACGTTTGCGGGAAGTCCACGAGAACTCCCAGCGCAGTGGATTCAACGGTACTCGCGCTCTCGCCGCTCGGTGCGATCAGGCCGCCGGCGACGACGTCACCGGCCGCCACGTTGGTCAGCGAACCGGAGAGCGTGCCGCCCGAGTTCCCGAGGACGATTGTCTGCGAACCCACATCGAACGTATCGGTCCCTGTGAACAAACCATTAGGGGTCGATCCCGTTACGTTGACGGTGACCGTGCCGGTCGTGGTGTCGGTGCTCGAGACCGTACCCACGAACGCGTAGAGCGAGTCGGCCTGAACGGGCGCAAAGACGCTGAGCGCGAGTGCCGGTGCCGAGGTGATCGTCGTCAGCGACTCGTCGGGCGTGCCGGCGTAGACGGCGGTGAAGTAATCACCGACCGCGAGGCTGGCGGCCGATGACTGCCGACCGTCGATCTTGATCGCGGTCGAGCCGTCGGTGGTGATCACGGTGCCCGCCGTGCCGTGGCTGACGGGTGTATTGCCCGGCAGGCAGCGGCTGCCGCGAACGTGGGCGCTGCTCGCGTGTGCGCGGAGCTTGCCGCTGTACGTGTAGCTGAAGCCGCTGCCCTTGGAGGAACCACCGCCGGTGCCGGAGCCGGACTTGCTGGTGCCGGAGGACTTGCCGGTGCCGGAGGTGCCGGTGCCGGAGCCGGACTTGCCGCCGCCCCAGCCATGACCGCGATGCCGATGGCCGCCATGGCCATGACCGCCCGCGTAGAAGTGCGGAGGCGCGACCACGTAGGCGGTGGCCGTGAAGCTGCCGGAACCGTTGGCCGGTGCGGTCGTCACGACGCCTTTGATCTCAACCTCGGCGTGCCCGTGCCCCGCACCGTGGGCGCCGGCGGCCGCCACCGGGACCGCGCAGATCAGCGCAAACACGGGCAGCAACGCGCAGGTGAGCTGTTTCAGACGTATTGCGCTTCGCATCGATGGACCAACCTTCTCTCAATTGCGTATGAGGGCAGCTGAAATCAGCCCCGGCCGTCGCCGCTGTGGTTGGTTACACGCGCGGGATTACCCAAAGTGCGCCACCAATCATTCACTTCTGCGGAAGAAGTTTCCGAGACCTAGAACGGATGTCCAGCGCGCCTCCGCACGCGCAGCCACCACAACACTGCCAGCAGGTCGATCGCCCCCGCCACGAGGAACGCGGCCGGGCCCGTGATCAGCCGCCCGGCCCACGCCCGCCGCGCCGCACAGCCACGCCTGCAAAGGGCAGCTATCGTCTCGTTCCACATGTCCACAACAGTTACCACCACCGTCACCGAGCTGCCCGAATCGCGCGTGCGCGTAGAGGCTGAGGTCGCTCCCACCGAGGTTGAGCGCCGCATGCAGCAGGCTGCCCGCAAGCTCGGCAGCCAATTGAAGATCCCAGGCTTCCGCAAGGGTAAGGTTCCGCCGCCCGTCGTGATCCGCCGCCTCGGGCGCGAGTACGTGCTCGACGAGGCGCTGCGCGACTCGCTCGGCGCCTGGTACGCCGACGCGATCGATGGCGCCGGCATCGCGCCGATCGGCGAGCCCGACATCAACGTCGGCGACCTCCCGAGCGACGGAGTGCCGCTCGCCTTCTCGATCGAGATCGGTGTGCGCCCCGTCGCCACGCTCGGCACCTACAAGGGCGTCGAGGTCGAGCGTCGCGAGGCGGCCGCCGACGAAGAGGCGATCGACGCCGAGATCGAGCGCCTGCGCGATCGCCTGGCCACGCTCGAGACCGTCGACCGTGCCGCCGCGCTCGGTGACCAGGTCGTGATGGACTACCTCGGCAAGCTCGACGGCGTTCCGTTCGATGGCGGCGAGGGCCGCGACCAGCTGCTCGAGCTCGGCTCGGGCCGGCTGATCCCCGGCTTCGAGGAGCAGCTCGTCGGTGCCAAGGCCGGCGATGAGCGCCTGATCGAGGTCAACTTCCCCGACGAGTACGGGGCCGAGGAG
>DATASU010000080.1:0-12710 GCA_036269095.1 Solirubrobacteraceae bacterium | reverse complement strand
GCGCATGTGTGTCGGCTTTGACACACGGCGTGACACTTCGGGCACACATGCGCACCCTTGGATTTGGAAGTGCGTTCCCCCGCGCGGGCCGGAGAATTCCCGATCGCTCCGATTCGTGCTAGGTTCGCTAGCACCATGACGTGGATCGATCCCGAGGTCCGCGACGCTCCGGTCCCCGAGATCGAGGTGCTGATCAAAGAGGCGCGGCGGCGTCAGCGCAAGCGGCAGGTTCGCGCGGCGGGCGCGCTGTTGGCGCTGGTCGGGGTGGGGTGCGGGGCCGGCTTCGGCTTCTTCGGGAACGGCGGCGGTGGCCGGCGGGCTCCCAACGGCGGTGGCGATCGCGGCGCCGCCGGAGCGTCGTCGTCGGTGGCGAGCCTGAGCTCGGCTCGCGTGATCGCGTCTGCGTCATTTGAGCCGGCCGGGTATGCGCTGGGCGTCCGGCACGGGGAGATCTCAGTGGCGCCTGAGGGAGGCTGGCCGGGGCGAAACTGCCTCCTGCTGAGTCCGAGGACCTTGCGGGTTGTGACAGCGAACCGGCGATGCACCGCGCCGTCGGATCTCCCCCGCGGCGTCGTTGTTGACGACTACGCGAAGGGTGATCAGGTCAGGGTGAGGAGCCGGAACCCGGCGACGGGCAAGACGAAGCTCAGCGCTCCGCTGATGACGCTCCAGAACTGGTTCTGGGCGCACTCCGGCGCGATCGAGGGCGACGGGGCATTCTGGATCTACGAGCTCGGCCCGTACCGGCATCGCTCGTCGCTGATCGAGGTCTCGGCGACCACTGGCGCGCTCCTACATCGCTTCTATGTGCCCGCGGGCGAAGAACCATTCATGAAGATCGACGCCGACGGCTTCTGGATCACTCAGAGTGGCTACGGCGGCACCTCATGCGCGCGGTCGTGCACGCTATGGCATGTTGCGCCGGGCGGGGACCGTTTGGTGCCAGAACGAGCGCTCGGCGTCAGGACGCAGTGGCTGACGGTGTCCGGCCACAGCATCTATGCCGACGTGCTCGCAGCCGCAGGCGACCGCGGGTTCACCCAGACCATCTGGCGACTCGAGGGAGATCGCGCACGCGTGGTCTACCGGACCCCGGCAAGGCTGTTGCCATCGACCGATTTCGGGATGGGAACCGGGTACGTGGTGACCGGCAACGCGCATCGGGGCTTCTTCACGCTGACCCAGCTGGGCAGCGGCAGCACCCTCGCCGGAGTCGGTGGTTGCGCCAGTACCGCCCCGGTCCGGCTGATCAGGATCGACCCGGCCACCGGCACACAGAGCTACGTCGCCACGGTTCCGCTTGCCGACGACGGGCATGCGTTCGACTGCCACCTGTACTCCGACCAGGCGGTTCTCGACGACGGCGCGTTCTTCGTGCTGGCGGGGGAGATCAACAACTTCCCCGAGTACACGCAGGTGGTCAGGCTCCCGACCTAGCGCCGCGCTGCCTGACGTAGCGCGGTCTGGCTCAGCGCCCGGTGCGCTTGCTCGGCGCGGTGCCGAACACGTGATCCCAGAAGGGGGCGCTGACGCCGTAGCCCTTGTCGTGCTCCTGGAAGTGGTGACGCATGTGCAGCTCGCGCATCATCTTGCCCAGGCGGGTGGTGGCGGTGCGGTGGTGCACGTGGTAGTGCAGCATGTCGTAGCCGAGGTAGCCCGCCAGGAATCCGGCGCTCAGCGGCAGGAATCCGGGAGTGCCGAAAATCAGCGAGAACACCCACACGAACAGCGCCGCGAGCGGCACGCTCAGCGAGGGTGGCATCACCAGTCGCATCGGATCGTTCGGGTGGTCATGGTGCACGCCATGGATGATCCAGTGCAGGCGCGCGCCGATGCCGTGATCGGGCTCGAAGTGGAAGACCACGCGATGCAGCCAGTATTCCGTCAGCGTCCAGATCAGGTAACCGCCGGCGACCCAGGCGATCACCCAGACACCGACATGGTGAACGAAGCCCAGCACCATCATCGCGACGATCGCCGGCACGAAGATGAGCAGCGGCACTGTCCAATGCACGCGTGAGACCTTGTCCAACAACTTGATGTCGAACATCGTCGGTGAGGCACGGAGCACTTCGGAGCGGCTGAGGCCTGCGAGCTCTTCTGGATGCGGTGCGGGCACGACAGCTTAGGATACCCGAACCATGAGCCATGACCGGCCGGGGAAGGCCGCGGACACGAGGTGGTGGGAGTACCGCAGGGCCCAGAACACAAAGCCCTCCACCTATCGCTGCCCGCTCTGCAGCCAACTGCTGCCGTCACTCAGCGACCACATCCTGCTGTTCCCCGAGGGCGACCACAGTCGCCGTCGCCACGCGCATACCTCGTGCGTCATGCAGGCACGCTCCGAGGGACGGTTGCCGACCCGCGACGAGTGGCAGCGGGCCCAGCCGGGGTGGCAGCCGCCGCCGAGCCTGTGGCAGCGGCTGCGGGGACGGCGTCGCGACCGGTCAGAATGAGCAAACCAACCGCTTCTGCGGTGAAATGCTCGGCTGGGTTCCAGAACCGCGCGATTCTGAGCGATCCAGGTCAGACCGGTCCAGATTGCGCGCTCTGACTGGTTACGGCGTCCCCACGGACCACGCCGAGGACGAGCGAGCCGATCACGTGAGTGGCTGCGCCTCCGAGGCGAGCCGTCCGCCGACCGCCACCAACCCGTCGGCGAGCGTCTGGGCTATCAGCGCGTGGGCATCGCAGATGCGGCCGAGGTGAAGCAGCGACTCGGTCTCGGCGGCGACGTCGCCATCGCCGAGCCGCAGTACAAGCGGAACGTCGGGCCAGACGTCGTTGGCGGCCAGGCCGATAGACACGTTTGCCAGATCGTCTGACGTGACCGCCGCCACGACCGCGCAGTGGCGGATCCCGAGCAGCTCGAGGATCTCGCGGTCGTCGCCACGGCCGATCGCCACGGGGATGCCGGCGCGCCGTGCGAGTCGCACACAGGGTGCGTCGACGTCACGTTCGAGCGCGACCACGGGGATCCCACGGCGCTGCAGTTCCTGTGCGAGGCGAAAGCCGATCTGCCCGAACCCGATCAGCAGCACGTGCTGGCGCCAGGGCACGCGTCGGCGACCAAACAGCGTCGTCAGCCGCGGCCGGCTCAAGCGGCGCACCAGCGCGGCGGTGAAGATCGCGACCGTCACGACCGAAACGACCGTCGTCAGCGTCGAGATCAGCTTGAACCAGTCGGGCGAGAGCTGTGCGCGCGGCGCGTCGGCGACTGTCGCCAGTGCGCGTGTACTGAAGTAGAGGGCATCGACGAAGTCCTCGTGGAGGGCGATGATCGTCACGACGATCTGCACGATCAGCGTCAGCAACAGCACGACGCCCGCCGTCACCATCAAGCGCAGTGCGTCATCGACGATGCGCAGACCGGTTCCCGACGACGAGTGCCTACAGGCGCCCAGTTGCTCACACAGATCGGCGAGTGCGCGACCGACCATCTCGGCCGTCGGCAGCACGTTGACCGATGGTGCGATCTGATGCAGCTGATGCACGATCGTGCGATCGAAGAGGCTGACCCAAAGCGGCAGGTCGGGGCGGATCTGAGCGCCCAGCAGCGTCAGCCTCAACGCCAGCGCGTCGTCGTGGGTGAGGACCACCAGTGACGTCCATTGCGATTCGGCGAGCCGCGCGGAGATCATGCTGTCGCTGCCGCCGGTCTCCAGCGTTGCCGCGGCGCCCGCCTGCGTCAGCCTTCGCGCAAGCGCCTCACCGAAGCCGCCGGGGTCGCCGAGGATCAGAACGTTTGCGGTCATCGGATCGCTCGCTGGGCGGGAAGGCGGGACGGGGACGCTGGGCGGAAAGGCGGGACGGGGACGCTGGGCGGGAGTGCTGGCGGGGCTGGGCGGAAAGAACGGGGCGGCCGTCAGGCCGACTCGCGCGCGATCACTCGGCCGATCTTGGTCTTGACGTCGCTCGTGTCGAGGCCGAGCGCCTGGCGCGCCGCGAGTCGGCCGTGGCCCTCGGCGTCGGCGGTCAGCGTCGTCAGCTTTGGTGTGAACATCTCGGCGTACTCGGACTCATCGAAGCCGATCACCGCCCAGTCGTCGGGCGCCGACATTCCCAGGTCGCGCATTCCGGCAAGCACCTGCAGCGCGGTGAAGTCCGAGAAGGCGGCGATCGCGGTGATCTCGGGATGCTGCTCACGAAAGTCCGCCAATTCGGCCGCGACCTGCTCGAAGGTCTTCGGGACGCTCAGCACCTGGATCTGCGGAAGCTCGAGCATCTCGGCGACCTCGCGGGCGAAACGCTCGCGGATCCCGGCCAGCGGCTCGCCCTCCGGCAGTGCCAGCGCGATCAGGCTGTGCCTGCGCTCTGACAGGTAGCGGAACTGCAGCAGCACGTGCGCTGCCATGCCGTTCTTCCAGCCGCCGCCCGAATCCTCGAGTTCGTGGCCGGTCAGGTACGCCTCGGCGAAATGCAGCACCGCGCGCGGGGCGATCACGTTCGCGATCTGCTCGGCGTCGCTCTTTGACGGATGGCCGTGGCGGACGAGCAGCGCGAAGCCGTAGAGCGCCAGCTCCTTGTCGAGGCCACGGATGAAATTGCGGGAGTAGTTGCCCTCGCGGTTGCGCTCGATGTTGAGCACGACGATCCGCGAGGAGCCCTCCATCAGCGCGCGGGCGATGCCGTGGGGGACGTAACCGAGCTCGCGTGCCGCAGTCTGGACGCGCGCGCGGGTCGCCTCGGAGATCGTCTGGTTGGGGACGTCGTTGAGGACGAAGCTGACCGTCGACTGCGAGACGCCGCTGGCTTCGGCGACATCCCGCAACGTCACCCGCCGCGTGGTGCGCGTGCTTGCCATTGCTGCGCATTCTACCGGCTACTAAAAACGCGCTTAACCCCTGTGCTAGCGTGCTAAAGCGTTTTAGTAATTATCGACGAACCGGTTTTAGCGACCGACGAGGGGAGAGGGCATGGGCACTGGCACATTGCAGGTCGCAGCGGAGACGTTGCAGGACAGGATCGCGGCTGCCGGCGGGCCGCTCGGGCTGCTGCGCTCGGCGGGCGCCGGACCGCTGCCGTTCCCGGTCAAGTCGGAGTTCAGCAACTGGCGTGATGAGCAGGAGAGCTGGCGCCGCACCGCGGTGCTGTTCGATCAGTCACATCACATGGCCGACTCGACGATCGAAGGCCCCGACGCCTATCGCTTCCTCGCGCGGCTGGCGGTCAACGGCTTCAGCGGCTTCGGCCCGACGAAGGCCAAGCAACTGGTGGTCTGCAGCCCCGACGGCTACGTGATCGGTGACGGCGTGGCCTTCTGTCTGGCCGACAATCATGTGCGCGTCGTCGGCCGCGCGCCGATCCACAGCTGGCTCGAGTACCACGCCGAAGCGGGCGACCACGACATCACCTACAGCCGCGACGAGCGCACCGTGCGCAACCCGAACGGGCGCGAGCTGTTCCGCTTCCAGGTCAACGGCCCCAACGCACGCGAGATCCTCGAGCGCGTCAACGGCGGTCCGCTGCCGGAGATTCCGTTCTTCACGATCGGCCAGTTCAACGTCGGCCCACATCAGGTGACGGCGCTCAACCACCGCATGTCGGGCTTTCCCGGGCTCGAGTTCTGGGGCCCCTACGCGCAGGCCGACGCGGTGCGCGAATTGCTGCTTGAGGCCGGCGCCGATCTCGGGCTGCGTCAGGCAGGCGCCAAGGCGTACTCGACGACGGCCGTCGAGTCCGGCTGGATCGCCCAGATCACGCCGGCGATCTACAGCGGCGCCGAGCTGCGCCCCTACCGCGAGTGGCTCGGGGCTCAGAGCTTCGAGGCCAACGTCAACCTCGCCGGCAGCTTCGTCTCCGATCGCATCGAGGATTACTACGCGACCCCGTGGGACCTCGGCTACGGCTTCATCATCAAGCACGATCATGACTTCATCGGAAGCGACGCGCTCAAGCGGATGGCCGAGCAACGGCACCGTCAGAAGGCCTGGCTCTACTGGCACCGCGATGACGTCGCGCGCATCTTCGCGAGCATGTATGAGCAGGGCGACCGCCGCTTCAAGTACCTCGAGATGCCGGCCGGCTGGTACGGCTCGATGCAGTACGACCGCATCGAGGCGGCCGACGGCGGCCTGATCGGCGTGTCGCGCTCGATCGCCTACTCGTCGAACGTCCGCGGCTGGCTGTCGCTGTCGATGATCGACGAGCAGGCGCTGGCCTATGGCGAAGAGGTGCAGCTCGTCTGGGGCGAGCCCGGGGGCGGCTCCGCAAATCCGGCGGTCGAGCGCCACGCGCAGACGCGGATCCGCGCGACGCTCGGGCGCAAGCCGTTCTCGGAGGTCACCGAGGGCAGCTCGCTGCGGCGCTGAGGCCGAGGCCGAGGCCGAAGCAGCCGAAGCCGAAGCGGCAGCCCAGCCGCAAGCGCCCGTGAAGGCTGATGGGGGCGGCCCATCGGCCGCCCCCATTTCCGACACCGCGTCGGCCAATTGGTTTGGGAGTGGCGGACGCGGGAGGAGAAGCGCTCAGAGCTGGCTTGTGTCCAGTACTAAAGCGCTTTAGCATTAGAGCACAGAGGGAGTGCTGAACGCAAACAACAAGGCCGGGCCCCGCAGGCCCGGCCCCATGAAGAGAGAGGACCCGATGAGTACAGCCGAACTGGCTCAGCCGCAGACGGCGACGAGCCTCGAGCAGCGGATGCAGGAGGTCGGCGGCGCGCTCGGGCTGCTGCGCTATCCGCGCTCGGGTGTGTTCCCGTTCCCGATCCGCCCGGAGTTCACCAACTGGCGTGACGAACAGGAGAGCTGGTACCGCACGGCGGTGCTGTTCGACCAGTCCGAGCACATGACCGACCTCACGCTCGAGGGACCCGACAGCTACCGCCTGCTGTCCGATCTGGCGATCAACAGCTTCGCGACCTACGGGCCGATGAAGGCCAAGCAGCTCGTCGTCTGCAACCACGACGGCTACGTGATCGGTGACGCGATCGCGTTCTGTCTGGGCGAGAACCACGTGCGCGTCGTCGGCCGTCCGCCGGCGCACAACTGGATCCAGTACCACGCCGAGACCGGTGACTACGACGTCAGCTGCCGGCGCGACGAGCGCACTGTCCAGAACCGCAATGGCCGCCGTGAGTTCTTCCGCTTCCAGGTTCAGGGCCCGAACGCCCAGGCGATCCTCGAGCAGGCCAACGGCGGTCCGCTGCCGGAGATCCCGTTCTTCACGATCGGGCGCATCAACGTCGGCGCCCACGAGGTGACGGTCCTCAATCACCGCATGTCCGGCTTCCCGGGGCTCGAGATGTGGGGACCCTACGAGCAGAAGGAGGCGGTGCGCGAGGCGCTGCTCGAGGCCGGCGGCGAGTTCGGGCTGGTGCAGGCCGGCGCCCGCGCCTACGCGTCGGTCGCAACCGAGTCGGGCTGGATCCCGGGGTTGACGCCCGCCGTCTACAGCGGCGCGCAGATGCGCGCCTATCGCGAGTGGCTGCCCGCGCGCGGCTTCGAGGCCAACCTGATCCTCGGTGGCAGCTTCGTCTCGAACCGCGTCGAGGATTACTACGCGACCCCATACGACCTCGGCTACGGCTTCATGATCAAGCTCGATCACGACTTCATCGGCCGCGACGCGCTTGAACGCCTCGCCGATCAGCCCCACCGCGACAAGGCCTGGCTCTACTGGCACCGCGATGACGTTGCCCGGATCTTCGCGAGCCTCTACGAGCAGGGCGATCGCCGGTTCAAGTTCATCGAGATGCCGGCCGCCTGGTACGGGTCGATGCAGTTCGACCGGATCGAGCGCGCCGGCGACCTGATCGGGCTCTCGACGACGGCGATCTACTCATCCAACGCCCGCAGCTTCCTGTCGCTGTGCATGATCGACGGCGAGCAGCTGATCAACGGCAGCGAGGTCGATCTCGTCTGGGGAGAGCCCGACGGAGGCTCGGCGAACTTCGCCGTCGAGCGCCACGTGCAGACGCGGATCCGCGCGACGATCGGCGGCAAGCCGTTCGCCGGTCACACCGAGGGAAGCTCGGTGAAGCGATGACCGCCGCAGGCGAGACGAGCAACCCGGCGTCCGGGATCGCCGCCGGCCAGCGTGTCGCCTACGAGGCGCTCGTCGGCAATCAGGACGGGGCCTTCACGATCGCGCGACCGCCGCTGTTCAGTCCCGCCGCCTCGGTCCAGGATCGCTCCAACCCGCGAGGCTGGTTCGGCTCCTTCGGGCCGCTGTTCCTGCCGGCCGAGTACAGCGACGGGTGGGTACAGGAGACGGCCGCACACGTCCAGAGCGCGTACCTCGGCGACTGGAGCTCGCTCGCGAAGGTCAACGTACGCGGGCCGCAGGCGCGGGCATTCCTGAGCTGGCTCGGAATGAACGACCTCTCAGACTTCGCGATCGGCCAGATCAAGCACCACGTCCAGCTCGACGAGCACGCCTGGATCGCGTCGGAGGGCGTGATCTGTCGGCTGGACGAGGACGAGTACCTGTACACCGCGGGCAGCGGCGATTGGCTGCTGTGGCAGTTCAGCCAGGGCAGCTGGGACGCCGAGGCGGTCGAGGTCAGCCCCGAGGGCTTCATCTTCGGCGTGCAGGGACCGAGCTCGCTCGCGATCGTCGAGGCGGCGGCCGGCGAGTCGGTGCGAGACATCGACTTCAACCGCAGCCGCGCCGCGACGATCGCCGGCGCCGACGTGCGGCTGCTGCGCACCGGAATCTCCGGTGAGCTCGGCTACGAGATCCACGGCCACGCCGACGACGCGCCCCGCGTCTGGGCCGCGGTCGAGGCCGCGGGCGAGGGGCATCAGCTGAAGCTGCTCGGGATCCGCTCGCAGCCGGTGCAGCACATCGAGGCCGGCATCGCGACCAACGGGCTCGATTACATGCCGGCCGCGGCGATCACCCCGGGCGCGCCGCGCCAGTTCCGGCGCGGGAACATCGGCGGCAGCTTCGTGCCCGCGGCATTCACCGATTACTTCCGCCGCCCCGACGAGCTTGGCTGGGGGCCACGCGGCGATGTCCGCGTCGGTGACTTCCTTGGCCGTGAGGCGCTGCTCGCGGCCCGCGAGCAGCCGCAGCGCAAGCTGGTGGGCTTGCGCTGGGACCCGCAGGGCGTGATCGACGTGCTCGCCTCGCTGTTTGCGGGCGCCGCTGAGATCGTCGATCAGATGGAGTTCCCGCGGCTCGCGGGGCCGTCGTTCGATCAGGTGCTGTCCGCCGGGCGTGCCGCCGGCGTGTCGACCGGGCGCACGGTCAGCACCAACCTCAGAGCGACGATCTCGCTCGCTGTGATCGAACCCGAGTACGCGGCTGCGGGGACCGAACTCGAAGTCATCTGGGGCCGGCCGGGTACTCCACAACGGACGATCGGGGCGCGAGTGGTCGCGCTGCCGTTCAAGCCGGACAACCGCCGGCGGCCACTCGACTCACCGCCGGGCTGATCCGAACACGTCAAAACACCGCCGGTGCGGCAGCATTGGCGGTGTCGATGCTGCTACGTTCAGCCCCGCCTATGCAATGGAGGGGTGTATGAGTATCACTGTCGTCGGCTCGATCGCGTACGACGCCGTCAAGACCCCGTTCGGGAAGCGCGAACGGATGTTGGGTGGCGCGGCGACGCATTTCTCGCTCGCCGCATCGCTGTTCGACACGGTCCGCCCGGTCGGCCCGGTCGGCGGCGATTTCGCCGAGAGCGATTTCGAGACGCTGCGTACCCGCGGCACGCTGACCGACGACGTCGAGGTGGTTGCGGATGGCAAAACCTTCTTCTGGTCCGGCCGCTACGGCTGGGACCTCAACTCGCGCGACACGCTCGACACGCAGCTGGGCGTCTTCGGCGAATTCCAGCCGCGACTCAGCGAGCCCGCGCGCGACTGCGACGTGCTGTTTCTCGCCAACATCCAGCCGACGCTCCAGGCATCGGTGCTCGACCAGTGCCGCAAACCACGCTGGGTCGGGCTCGATTCGATGAACTTCTGGATCGACTCGGCGCGCGCCGAGCTGATCGGCGTGATCGAGCGGGTCGACTGTGTGGTGCTCAACGACGATGAGTTCCGCCAGCTCACCGGCAAGCCCTCACTGCCCGCCGCGGCCCGCGAGATCCTCGCGATGGGACCCTCGTCGGTGATCGCCAAGCAGGGCAAGTACGGCGCGGTGTTGTTCACCAAGGAGGGCTTCTTCGCGCTGCCCGCCTATCCGCTGGAGAAGGTCGTCGACCCGACCGGTGCCGGTGACGCGTTCGCCGGCGGACTGGCCGGTTACGTCGCCTCGCAGGGCGGGCGCACCGTCGACCACGGTCTGCTGGCCACCGCGATGGCCTACGGCACCTCGGTGGCGTCATTCAACGTCGAGGAATTCGGAACCGAGCGCGTCGCGCGTCTTACCCTTGATGAGGTCAACACCCGCGTCAACGACCTGCATCGCATGACCCAATTCACGCACTCATCGGTAGAGGAGACAATCGCATGAGCACAACCCACGCCCCGTCATCTGCCTCGAGCACGCTCGATTTCAAGGTCGCCGACCTGTCGCTCGCCGAGTTCGGCCGCAAGGAGATCCGCCTCGCGCAGCACGAGATGCCCGGGCTGATGGCGACCCGGCGCGAGTACGGCGACTCCAAGCCGCTGACCGGCGCCAAGATCATGGGCTCGCTGCACATGACGATCCAGACCGCTGTGCTGATCGAGACGCTGGTCGCGCTCGGCGCCGAGGTGCGCTGGGTTTCCTGCAACATCTTCTCGACCCAGGATCACGCCGCCGCGGCGGTGGTCGTCGGTCCCGACGGAACTCCCGAGAACCCGCAGGGGGTGCCGGTCTACGCCTGGAAGGGTGAGACGCTCGAGGAGTACTGGTGGTGCACCGAGCAGGCACTGGGCGGTTTCGAGGACGGGCCCAACATGATCCTCGACGACGGCGGCGACGCCACGTTGCTGGTGCACAGGGGCCGCGAGTTCGAGAAGGCCGGCGCGGTCCCCGATCCGAGCACCGCCGACAACGAGGAGTACGGCATCATCCTCGAGCTGCTGAGCCGCTCGCTCGGTGAGGATCCGCAGCGCTACACGCGGATTGCCGCCAACATCCGCGGCGTCACCGAGGAGACGACGACCGGTGTTCATCGCCTCTACCAGCTGGCCGAGCAGGGCGAGCTGCTGTTCCCGGCGATCAACGTCAACGACGCCGTCACCAAGAGCAAGTTCGACAACAAGTACGGCTGCCGCCACTCGCTGATCGACGGCATCAACCGCGCCACCGACGTGCTGATCGGTGGCAAGGTCGCGGTCGTCTGCGGCTACGGCGACGTCGGCAAGGGCTGCGCCGAGTCGCTGGCCGGCCAGGGTGCGCGCGTGATTGTCACCGAGATCGATCCGATCTGCGCGCTGCAGGCCGCGATGGACGGCTACCAGGTCACGACGCTCGAGGATGTCATCTCGATCGCGGACATCTTCATCACCACGACCGGCAACAAGGACGTGATCACGGCCCGTCACATGAGCCAGATGAAGCATCAGGCGATCGTCGGCAACATCGGGCACTTCGACAATGAGATCGAGATGGCTCAGCTGGCGGCGTTTGAGGGCATCGAGCGGATCAACATCAAGCCGCAGGTCGACGAGTGGGTGTTCCCCGACGGTCATTCGATCCTGGTCCTGTCCGAGGGTCGGCTGCTCAACCTCGGCAACGCCACCGGGCACCCGAGCTTCGTGATGTCGAACTCGTTCACCAACCAGGTGATCGCCCAGATCGAGCTGTTCGGCCACCAGGACCTCTACGAGCGCCGCGTCTACACGCTGCCCAAGCACCTCGACGAGAAGGTCGCGCGCCTTCACCTCGACGCGCTCGGCGTCAAGCTGACCACGCTCAGCGACTCGCAGGCCGCGTACCTCGGGGTGCCGGTCAAGGGCCCCTACAAGCCCGATCACTATCGCTATTAGCGCTCTGCCAGGGCTGGCGGCTCGCTAGCTCGCCAGCCCTGGGGCAGCCGGTCCCGCTGGCCCGGCACTCTGCTGCAGATTCGCGCTGCGTCGCTGCTGCGCGAGCAGCAGGCGCCTTGCCTTGAGCCCGAGGCTGAGGCGCTCGCGACCCTCTGATTCGTAAGGCGAGAGCCCGCAGACCTCGTGGATGCGCGCCAGCCGGTAGCCCACGGTGTGGCGGTGAAGCCTCATTGCCTCGGCCGTGTCGGTGGTTGAGCCGTGGTGGGAGAGGAAGCACTCGAGCGTCGCCACCAGTTCGGTCTCGTGTGACGCGTCATAGGTCTCGAGTGGGGCGATCGTGTGCTCGCGCAGTGTGCGCAGCTCGAGTGGGTTGTTGCTCATCACTCCGACGAGCAGCCGGTAGGTGTGCTCCTCTTCGGGGCTGGCGATCTGAAGCCCTGCGTCGCGCAGCTTGGCGAGCAGGTCGGCCGCGGATTCGGCCGGCGGAGCGGTGCCGGACTCAATGTCGTCGGCGAGTCGCTGGGCCTCTGCGACCAGCGCCTCGAGGCCGGCGATCGATGCCTCGACGAGCTTCAACGGGGTGGTGGATCGGGGGGCGGCGTCAGCCGCCCCCCGAAGGTCACCCTCGTCAGCGCCGTTCTCAGCCGATCGAGCGTTTGCCATCGCGGCGGGGCTCGGACGTCTGAGTGGCAGCGCTGTCCATCAGGCCGGCGCGGGGACCGCGGCCGGCACCTCCTGGTACGCGCCCAGCGACGGGATATCCGACGGGTACACCTCGTGGCCGTGTTCGGCCACATCGCCGATCTCCATGTTCTCGGTCGACATGCGCAGTGGCATGAACAG
>DATASU010000079.1:0-3184 GCA_036269095.1 Solirubrobacteraceae bacterium | reverse complement strand
TGTACAACCGGCCCCGTGTGAGATCTGCCACTTGGCGGTACACAGCGGCTGATGGTGCAGCTACCGTTGTACAAACCGGCACTGGGCGTGCCGCAAACGAACCAACCTTCAGGAGAGGTCCCCCATGTCAACGACCACGAGCGAGCCCGGCAGCAAACTCAGCGCCGACGCCACACTGCAGGAGCAGGCGCGTCGGCATCTGTGGATGCACTTCACCCGCATGGGTGAGTACAGCGACGAGCACGAGATCCCGATCATCGTGCGCGGCGAGGGCTGCTACGTCTACGACGAGCACGGCAAGCGCTACCTCGACGGCCTCGCGTCGCTGTTCTGCTCACAGCTCGGCCACGGCCGTTCCGACCTCGTCCAGGCCGGCGCCGACCAGGCCAAGGACCTCGGTTACTTCTCCAGCTGGTCCTACGCGCACCCGCGCACGATCGAGCTCGCGACCCGCGTCGCCGAGCTTGCGCCCGGTGACCTCAACCGCGTTTTCTTCACCAACAGCGGCAGCGAATCGGTCGAGGCCGCGCTCAAGCTCGCCCGCCAGTACCACCGGCTGACCGGCAAGCCGCACAAGCACAAGCTGATCGCGCGTGAGATCGCCTACCACGGCACCACCTTCGGGGCGATGACGGCGACCGGGATTCCGGACTACCGCGCCCCGTTCGAGCCGCTGCTGCCGGGCGTTTCACACATCCCGAACACCAGCATGTACCGCTACCCGGAGAACCGCGACCCGCTTGAGCTGGCCGACGCGCTGGCCCACCGGATCGAGTTCGAGGGCCCCGACACGGTCGCCGCCGTGATCATGGAGCCGGTCCAGAACGCGGGCGGCTGCCTGCTGCCCCCCGACGGCTACTTCGATCGCGTGCGCGAGATCTGCGATGAGTACGACGTGCTGCTGATCGCCGACGAGGTGATCTGCGCCTGGGGCCGTCTCGGCGCCTACTTCGGCTCGCAGCGGCTCGGCTACCAGGCCGACATCATCACGACCGCCAAGGGACTCACCAGCGCCTACGCGCCGATGGGTGCGGTGATCGCGCGGGACCACGTGGCCGAACCGTTCATGGAGGGCACCAACAGCTTCCTGCACGGCGCCACCTGG
This sequence comes from Solirubrobacteraceae bacterium, assembly GCA_036269095.1. Classification (GTDB taxonomy): domain Bacteria; phylum Actinomycetota; class Thermoleophilia; order Solirubrobacterales; family Solirubrobacteraceae; genus Palsa-465. Next base: position 2,079 of record DATASU010000079.1, on the reverse strand, counting down.
GGCGGGCATCCGGTCGCCGCGGCGATCGCGCTCGCCAACCTCGACGCCTTCGAGAACGAGGGCGTGATCGACCACGTACGTGCCAACGAGGGCGCCTTCCGCGCGATGCTCGACTCGCTCAGCGATCTGCCGATCGTCGGCGAGGTGCGCGGCATGGGCTACTTCTACGCGATTGAGCTGGTCAAGGACAAGGACACCAAGGAGTCGTTCAACGAGGACGAGTGCGAGACGCTGCTGCGCGGCTACCTCTCGACCGAGATGTACGAGCGCGGTCTGATCTGCCGCTCCGACGACCGTGGCGACCCGGTGGTGCAGCTGTCGCCGCCGCTGATCGCGGGCCAGCAGCAGTTCGACGAGATCCATGACGTCCTGCGCCCGGTGCTCGAAGAGGCCGGACGCCGGATGAACCTCGGCTAGCCGGCAACGCTGGGGAGCGGGGGAGCCGAGGTGCTGACACTGCGTGAGCTGACGGGCGAGCTCGAGGTGACGATGCTCGCGGGGGACAACGCGCTCGATCTGCCGATCCGCTGGGTCCACATGACCGAGCTGCTCGATCCAACGCCGTGGCTGTCCGGTGGTGAGGTGCTGCTCACCACCGGCATGCAGCTCGACACGCCCGCGCATCAGCGCGAGTTCATCGACCTGCTCGCCGACCATCAGCTGGCCGGCCTCGGCTTCGGCACCGGCTTCGGCCACGAGCGGGTGCCGGCGGCGCTGGTCGAGGCCGCGCTCGAGCGCGAGTTCCCGGTGTTCGAGGTTCCCTACGAGCTGCCGTTCATCGCGATCACCGAGCTCGCGTTCTCAAAGCTCGTCAACGAGCAGTACGCGGTGCTGCGCCGCGCGCTCTCGGCCCAGGAGCGGCTCGAGCGCGTGGTGCTCTCCGAGCGCGGACTCGAGGCGCTGGCGGGAACGCTGGCGACGCTCGTCGGCGCGAGCGTGCTGGTGTTCGACGCGCGCGGGGAGCTGCTCGTTCAGCACGCCTTCCGCCGCCGTCTCGGCTCCGAGGAGCTCGGGGTCCTGCGCGAGGGTGTGCGCGAGCGCATCTCGCGCCGCGACCACGTGCAGTTCATGCCGGCGCTCGAGGACCCCAGCCGCGGGCTTGCGATCCCGGTCGCCTCCGAGGGCGGTGCCGGCAGTGGCGTACCCGCGCCCGAGGCCTGGCTGGTCGCCGTCAAGGACGACGCGCCGCTGTCCGACTTCGATCGCCTGGCGCTGCGCCAGGCGGTCACGATCGTCGCGCTCGAGCTGCTGCGCGAGCGCGTCGCGGGCGATACCGAGCGGCGGTTGGCCGGGGACGTCCTCGCCGGCCTGCTTGCCGGCGAGCTCTCCGGGATCGACCTTCAGCGGCGACTCGAGCCCTTCGGGCTCTCCGGCAGCGTCAGCGTGCTGGCACTGCCGAAGCCGTCGGGCGGCAACGGCAGCGGCCGCGCCGCGAGCTTCCAGGCCTCCGAGTCGGCGCTCGCCTCGGCACTGCGCGCCGAGGCCACGCCGTCGCTGGTCGCGACCAACGGCCAGGTCGTCGCGCTGATCCCGGGGATGGAGGAGGAGGAGCTGTTCTCACTCGCCGAGCGCATCGCCGAGCGCGTCAGCGGCGAGCTCTCCGGTCAGCAGCTGCGCGTCGGCGTCGGCCGCTCGGTCTCCGGCGGCGAGGCGCGCCGCAGCTACCACGAGGCCCGCTGCACACTCGAGGCCGCGTCGCTCGGACTCGCCGGGCGCGAGGGCAAGATCGCCACCTACCGTGACCTCGGCTCCTTCCAGCTGCTGCTGTCACTCCAGGACGACGAGGCGCTGAAGCTGTTCTGCGACTCGATCCTCGGCCCGATCGAGCAGAGCGAGGGCTACTACGGCGGCGAGCTGATGCGCTCGCTCGAGGCGTTCATCGAGGAGAACGGCCAGTGGGAGCGCGCCGCCAAGCGCCTCTTCTGCCACCGCCACACGCTGCGCTACCGCATCCGCCGCGTCGAGGAACTGACCGGCCGCGACCTCGCCTCGGCCCGCGACCGCATCGAGTTCTGGCTCGCCCTACGCGGCCGCGAACTGATCAGTTAGGGGCGCGGGCCCGACGCGGGCCGGCGTGGG
>DATASU010000078.1:0-58092 GCA_036269095.1 Solirubrobacteraceae bacterium | reverse complement strand
ACCCGCGTGCGGCGCATGACGCGCGATGCCGACGCGCTCGCGCTGCCCGCCGAGACGCTCGCCGAGCAGCTGTTCGGCAGCCACCTGCAGGCCAACATGCTGCTGATCGGCGCGGCCTACCAGCACGGCTGCCTGCCGCTGCGCGCGGACTCGATCGAGCGCGCGATCGAGCTCAACGGCGCCGCGGCCGAGTCGAACGTCGCCGCCTTCCGCTGGGGACGCGCGGTTGTCGCTCGGCCCGAGCTGCTGGCCGAGAGCGGAGCCGGCGAACGTGAGCCCGACTCAGGGCACGAGCGCTCGCTGGCCGATCTGCTCGAGCGTTACGAGACCGAGTTGGTCGCGTATCAGGACGCCGGATATGCGGCCGGCTACGCCGCCGACGTGCAGAGCGTCGCCGCGATTGTTCAGGAGCGGCTCGGCGCCGGCGGCATCGAGATCGCCAACGCCTACGCCGACGGGCTCTACAAGCTGATGGCCTACAAGGATGAGTACGAGGTCGCGCGACTGCACCTCGACGTCGTCGAGCGCGCCCGGCGCGAGGCTGAGTTCGGTGCCGACGCGCGCGTCAAGGTGCTGCTGCACCCGCCGCTGCTGCGCTCGCTGGGGATGAAGCGCAAGCTGCGGGTGGGGCGCTCGGCGATGCCGCTGTTCCGGGTGCTGCGCGGCTCCAAGCGCCTGCGCGGCACCGCGTTCGATCCCTTCGGGCGCACCGAGATCCGCCGGCTCGAGCGGGCGCTGATCGACGAGTACCGCGCGCTTGTCGCACAGGCGCTGGACGAGCTCGCGCCCGCCACGGCGGCGGTGGTGCTGCAGATCGTGCAGCTGCCCGACATGGTGCGCGGCTATGAGCAGGTCAAGCTCGCCAATGTCGAGCGGATGCGCGAGCGCGCCGAGGAGCTGCTCGCGCAGCTGACCGCGCCGGCGGCCGGCGAAGCGGTGCTCGAGCTGATTCCGGCTCGCGGCTAGCTCACGCCCGCGCTGATTGCGCGAACGCGTCGATCAGGCGGCCGACGTCGTCTTTGTCGGACTGCCAGTTGCTGACCGATAGGCGGATCGCCGCGCGGCCGTCGACCTGGGTGCCGCTGAGCCAGACGGCCCCGGCGCGTTGTACCTCGCTGAGCGCGGCATTCGTTCGCTGATCGTCGGCGAAGCGGAACAGAACCTGGTTGAGCACGACCTCGTTGAGGACTTCGACGCCGGGGATCTGTGTCAGTCCGTCGGCCGCGAGCCGCGCCAGCTCGCAGCAACGTTCGATCAGCTCGGCGACGCCGGCGCGCCCGAGCCCGCGCAGTGCCGCGTAGATCGGGAAGCCGCGCGCGCGGCGCGAGAACTCGGGCGTCCAATCGAACCCGTCCCGTACCTGCTGGACGCCCTCGGTCTGCTCGAGATATGCGGCCTGGACCGTCATCGCGCGGCGGTGCACATCCGGGTGCGCGCAGAGCACGATCCCGGAGTCATACGGCACGTTGAGCCATTTGTGCGCGTCGCACGTCCACGAGTCCGCGCGATCGAACCCGGCCGTCATCCCGCGGAGCTTGGGTGATGCCGCCGCCCACAGCCCGAACGCGCCGTCGACGTGCAGCCAGGCGCTCGCGTCCCTGCAGAGGTCGGCGATCGCGGTGAGCGGATCCATCGCACCGGTGTTGACCTCCCCGAGCTGAGCACAGACGATCGTCGGGCCACTGGTCTCGGACAGCGCCCGTGCCAGCTCCGTTGCGATCATCCGCCCTTCCCCGTCCGAGGCGACCGTCCGTGGAGTGCCGAGCCCGAGAAGACGAAGCGCGCGGGCGATCGTGATGTGACTGCGTGCGCCCACCAGCACGGTCACACGCGGCGCCCCGGTGAGACCATCGCGTCCGACGTCCCAGCCGACCTGCTCGAGCACGTGCAGTCGGGCCGCCGCCAGCCCTGTGACGTGGGCCATCTGCGTCCCCGTGACGAACCCGGCAGACGTGCGTGCGGGTAGGCCCAGGAGCTCGACCAGCCATTGCCGCGCGATCTCCTCGATGACCGACGCGGCCGGGCTGCAGGCGTAGAGGCCGGCGTTCTGATCCCAGGTCGAGGCGAGCCAGTCAGCGGCCATCGCCGTCGGGAGCGTTCCGCCGATGACGAACCCGAAGTAGCCGCCGCTGCCGGAGGCGACGATCCCGCGATCGGCGGCGTCGGCCAGCTCCGTTATGACCCGTGCCGGATCGAGCGGTCCGTCCTGCAGCGGACCACCCAGCGCCTTTCGCAACTCGTCGGTTTCGATCGCCGGAAACACCGACCTGGTTGGCACCGACTCGAGGTACTCGGCGGCGAGCGAAGCAGTGAGGTTCAGGAGTGCGCGCGCGTCAGACATATCGGACTGCGACCCTACCCGAGGTGCCTGTGCGCTGTCGAGTGCGGAGACCACGAACCTCGGTCACGCCGATTCCGGCAGAAAGCGGCAGAGTTGCTGCCACGATGACGAGTACTGCACAGGCGGCGGCCGCGACGGACCGCAGGTTCGATCTCCTGAGCCTCGCAACGTTCGTGGCCGTGGGCCTGCCGGACGGGATGCTCGGCACAGCCTGGCCGGGCATGCGCCATAGCTTCGGCGTGCCGGTCGGGGACCTCGGCCTGATTCTGCTGGTCAACACGATCGGCTCGGTGGTCATATCGGCGTTCGTGGGCCGTCTCATCCACCGCATCGGCGTGGCGGCCCTGCTCGCCGTCGCCGGCCTGTGCGCCGCGGTCGGCGGGGTGGGCTTCGCCGTCGCTCCCGGTCTGTGGCTCGTCCTGTGCGTCGGACCGCTCACCGGCGCGGCAGCGGGGATGATGGACGGAGGTCTCAACACCGCGATCGCCCTCACCGGCCGGCCGCGGCTGCTCAACCTGCTCCACGGCTTCTACGGCATCGGCACCGCCCTGGGACCGCTCGTGGTGACGGCAGCGATCCTGCTGGGATCGTGGCGACCTGCCTATCTCGTACTCGTCGCAATCGACCTGGCGGCGGCCGGCGCCTGGATCGCCTATCACCACAAGCTCCCACCGACGTCGCCCGCCGCCGACGCCGACATCGCGACCCACGATGCGAGCGGCAGCAGTTCGGCCGCCACCGCGGCGACGATCGAGCCGACCGTGGGCTGGTCCCGTCGCCGAGTCGCGTCGGTGCTGGTCGCGGGCCTGGCCGTGTTCTTCGTCTACACCGGCCTCGAGGTCAGTGCCGGACAGTGGGAGACCAGCTACCTGCGCGGCCATCTTGGCTTGTCCGCATCGGCCGCCGGGCTGGCGGCATTCGGCTACTGGGGCGCGCTGACGCTGGTGCGCATCTGTCTGGCTCTTCCCACAAAACCGATCTCCGCCCAGAGGGTCATCGGCGCGGGTCTGGTTATCAGCCTCGCGGCAGCGGCGCTCATCTGGTGGCAGCCCGACACGGCGGTGCCGGTGGCCGGCTTCGTGCTGCTCGGGGCTGCGCTCGCCGGCATGTTCCCTGCTCTGATCGCCGTCACACCGCAGCGAATCGGCGAAAGACGCGCCGCGCATGCCATCGCCTGGCAGGTCGGCGCCGCCGCCGGCGGCGGGTCCGCGATCTCAGCGGTGATCGGGCTCGCGATCAACGCGTCAGGCTTGGACGTCCTGGGACCGGCGCTGGTGGCGCTGGCTGCGCTGCTGCTGGCCGCAAACGTCACGCTCGGCCGGCTCGCGCCGATCCCGGCTTGAGTGGCTTCCGACTGAGAGCGGGCGACCGGAATCGAATCCGCCCCAGGCCGAGGCGGCGTCGAGAGATTTTTCCTCAAAGGCTCACCGACAAGCGCCCGGCTAAGCTGTAGACCACACTGCGGGCGAAGTGTTGTGGTTGCACAGAAGCCTTCCAAGCTTCGAGGGCGGGTTCAATTCCCGTCGCCCGCTCTCGCAGACTGTCTCTCGAGAAACCAGGATGGATCGCATCGAGTTCCGCTCACGAGCGGTCCGGCGCCGCTGGCAGTTGGCATGCCTAACGTCGCACTTCTCGATCTCAGAGAGCACCCGTCCCACAAGCGCCGAGCATATGCTGAAGGCCTTGTCGCCGCGGTGATCGAACTCGAGCACCCGTGGGTCAGGCTCACCGCAATCGACACAGCCTCGTGGTCGCAAGTACTCGATCAGGAAGATCATCCGCTCCGTCTGAGGCCCCAGCCGGGCCGCAAATCGGTGAGCCGCCGGAGTGATCCGCCTCGCGCGGCCCGGACTCCTACAATGTCCCGACCGAAGGGGAGTAGCACAATTGGTAGTGCACCGGTCTCCAAAACCGGGGGTTGCAGGTTCGAGTCCTGTCTCCCCTGCTTCGGGAAGGTAGGCAAAGGCTTTTCAAGACTTCAAGGCCACTGAGTCGGTGGGGCCAGGTAGTGACACTAGAGCTAAGAACGCCCCGCCGAACGGGCTCTTCGGTAGCGACCAGGTGCGCTCGAGCTGGAATCATCGAGAGCGCCTGCGGGGCTGAGCCATCAGTCCCAGCGGACGTGCATCGGGCTGGTTCCCGGCAGTCAGCTTCCGGCCTTTCGGCTCGCGTAAGCCACCGCACTGGTTGCGACCGCGGCAGCGGCTACTCCCAATGCTGCCGCGATATTGACCCTCGTGAGCAGCGCGCCCGCGAGCGCTCCCGCGAGCAGCGAACCCGACGCGGCCAGACGCCGTGTCGTGCCGGCCCCAGTACCCCCGCCGAGTGGCGATTCGGCTGCCAGTCCGGTGAGGGTCATCGTTAGCACGGTTGTCGTGAGGTCCGGCAGCGCGATTTTGCGCACGGTCGCGTTGCGGACGCCCATCGCAAGCGCGAGCAGCGCAATAACGATGTACGCAGCAATCGTTCCCGGCGCGATCCGTACCGCGGTGGCGAACACCGCAGCTGCGGCCACCAACGTGATCTCCAGTGCCAGTGCCAGCGTCAATCGCGGGCCGTCAGAATTGTTGATGTGCGCAGCAACGCGCCCGGCCAGCGTCGCGCCAAGGAGGAATGCAGCCAGCGAGATGACCGGGGCGAGCACGGGTAGATGGCCAGCTCCCGCGAGCCCGAAGCCCAGTAGAACGACGTTTCCGGTCATGTTCGCGGTGAACACGTGCCCGAGACCCAGATAGCTGACTGAGTCGACGACGCCGGTTGTGAAGGTGAGGCTGAGAAGCGTAAGAGCCAGTGGGTGACGCAGGCTCGTGACTTTTGGAGGGCGGGGGCTCGCCTGCGTCTCAGAGCCTCGATTCGTGACCTGCGGGATGGTTGGGGTTGTGGTGCTCATCGCGGGCTCCGGTTGGACGGCTGGGTCGAACGCGACGCGTGCGAGCGCAGCCTTGCCGCGCGCGCGACAGGGCGCTGTCGTCGCCGTGCTGCCGGCTCGGTGGCTTCGGAGCCGCCAATCAGCAGACGTGGGGTCACGATGCCCACGCCCGCGGTGAGTGCCGCGGTGAAGATCAGCAGGCTCAGGCGCGGGCTGAGGTATTGGGTCACGACCCCGAGCGCGACGACGGGCAGCGAGAGCCCGATGTAGCCGGCGAGGAACATCCCGGCCAGGGCCTCGGCCCTGCGGTCCGCCGGAGCGTCCAGCGCGACCACCGCCACCACGCCCTTGAACAGCGCACCGGCGCCCGCGCCGGTGATCACACCACCAACGAGGAACAGCGAGAGGCTCGGTGCCGACAGCCAGACTGACACGACCAGGACCGCCAGACCAGTCACCATGATCGCAATGCCGGTGGCGATGATCGGGCGTGGCATCTGTGTACGGATCAGCGTTTGAGAGACGACGGCCGCGGCGAAGACCGCGAACGCCGTAGCCCCAGCGAGCGCGAGCGAATGGTGGTGCAGCGGACCACCGAGGAACGTCGGGGCCAAGGATGTGAATAGTCCGAAGACGGCAAAGGAGATCCCTGCGCCGATCCCCGCGGCGATGTAGCGAGCGACGGCGTGTGCCGGGACCGCGACCCGTTGCGGCCTCCAGCGCGGGCGTGGAACGACCGGCTCACGGGTCTCCGGGCTTGCGAGAACGCACGCGAGCGCGCACCCCATCATGCCCAGCGCAACGATGAATGGGACCGTGAGCGGACTGCGCACCCATTCGGCGAGGGACCCGGCGATCAGTGGTCCGGCGCCGATGCCCCCGAGGTTGGCCGTGGTCGAGATCACCTGCGCGCGCCGAACTGACGCGTCCGGACGTGCCACCCGGTGCAGCTCCGCGATCCAGGCGGTGGCGGTCGCCGTGACCATGCCAACAGCCAGGCCGCCGACGAAGCGGCCGACGATCAGGCCTGGCAGCGCTCGCCATGCCAGGAATACGCCTGCGCTGATCATGCACGTGATCAGCGCAGGGATGAACAACCGGCGGCGTCCATGCCAGTCGGATAAGTGGCCGACGCACAAGAGGCTGATCACGACCCCGACAGCGTATGCGGCGAAGATCACCGTGAGCATGAACGACGAGAAGCCGTCGCGCTGCTGATAGAGCCCGTAGAGCGGTGCCGGCATCGCGTTGAAGCTGATGACGGCGAGAAACGCGAAGGCGATGGCCCAGACGCCGACACTGTGTCGAAGCGCCGCTCGAGCCGGTGAGGAGGAAGCGGAGGTAACGGTCATGGGTATACGGTTGCGCTGAGCGGTATCGTTTGCAACGCATAATCAAGCTGACTCTCATCTCTTGCCGCGAATAATCTGATGGAACTCAGGCAACTACGCGTCTTCGTCGCGATCGCGGAGGAGGGGACCTTCACTGCGGCGTCCGATCGCCTGACGCTCGTGCAGTCGGCGGTGTCGGCAACGATCCGGGCGCTCGAACGGGAGTTGGGGACGCCGCTGTTCGAGCGGACCACGCGGCGCGTGACGCTCACCGATGCTGGTGAAGTGCTGCTCCCGGAGGCGCGCGCGATCTTGGAGGCTTCCCGCCTAGCTCTCGACGCGGTCGACCAGGTGAAGGGCGGAATGCGCGGGACGGTTTCGCTCGGGATCATGCAGGCCACGGCCAGCCAGGCCGTGTCGGTCCCAGGGCTGATCGCTGGCTTCCAGGCCGAGCACCCGCTCGTCACGATTGCGGTCAAGCACGTCGGCGGTTCAGAGAGCATCGCCGCGGACGTGCGCGACGGCAACCTCGATCTCGGCATTCTGTCGCTGCCCGGCGAATACGCGGGTGTGGAGCTCGCCGAACTCGGCCGCGAACCGATGCTGCTTGCCTGCACGTCCGAACACCCGTTGGCCCGGCGCAAGAGCATCTCGCTCGGCGAGCTGACGGACGAACCTTTTGTCGACGGCCCGCCCGGCTGGGGAATCCGCGTCGTTGCCGATCAGGCCTTTGCCGCGGCCGGCGCGCGGCGGACACTGCGATTTGAGGTCAACGACTCTCAGAGCATCGTGCAGTTCATCGCCGAGGGGCTGGCCGTGGCGTTGCTGCCGCCGTCGATTGCGCAGACGTCAGCTTCCGTTTGCCTGATTCCCTTGGAACCCGAAGCTCCAGTGTTCCGCACACTGCTCGGCACGCCAACTACCCGGCGCATGAGCGCAGCGGTGCGAGAGTTCGCTGAGTTTGTGCATGCCATCGTCGATCGGGTCTGAAGAGCCGGCGTGCAGGCCTCACGTTCTAGTCGCGAGGCAGGAGGCCGTGCAATACCGCATCGATCACCGCTTCGACAAAGCCGCGGCTGAGCGGGAGATGCCCTTGCAGGAAGCGGTGATACACGGCTCCATATAGAAGGTCGAGCGCGAGCTCGATATCGGTGTCCGCCGGCAGCTCCCCTCGCTCGATGGCACGAGTGAAGATCGGCCTGGCACGACCGCGGCGCGGCTGGATCAGTCGCTGATCGAACTCCTGCGCGAAGGCATCGTCGGTGCGCGCTCGTGTGAGCAACGCCCCAAGGACACGGGCATATGGCCGTTTGGTGATGTGATCGACCCAGGGCAGGAACACGCCGGACAGGTCGTCGCGCAGCCGACCGGTGTCGGGCGGTTCCGGATAGGCGGCCGCCCAGTCCTCGTAGAGCGCGTCGATCGCCAACGTCTCTTTGGTCGGCCACCACCGGTAGATGGTCGCCTTGCTGACCCCGGCCTGCTCGGCGATGGCATCCATGCTGACGTCCTCGAGGCCGCGCTCTAGCAGCAGCTCGCCGGCTGTGGCGAGGATCGCGGCTTTGGATTTCTCGCTGCGAGGCCTGCCACGACGCGGAACTTCGGCCGGCGGGCCAGCGGCTGCCTCTGGCTTAGACAAGCGTGCCCACACTTCTGAGCTCGACGAGTTCATCGGAGTGCAGCGCCAGGACCTCGTGTACCGCGGCGATGTCGCGGTCTGTGTATCCGAGCCGCTCGGCTGCTGCGAAGAGAGCGTCGGCGATCCGCGCGGAGGGCAGCTCCGCTCGCAACGGCCGGGCAGCCTCGAGTGCAAGCCGCAGATCCTTATGCAGAAGCCCGACATCGAACCAGCCCTGCTCCGGAAGATCCATGATCAGAGGAAGACGGGACTTCAGCATCGTCGAACCGATCGGGCTCTCGCTCATGACCTCCGCCGCAACCCTTGGTTCGATGTCGGCGCGTTCGGCGAGAACGAGCCCCTCGCTGAACGCCACGACCTGGGCGGCGAGGCTGATATTGATCGCGAGCTTCAGGATCAGGCCCTTGCCGTTTCCGCCGACGTGCACCACCTTGCTGCCGAGTTTGGCGAGTACCGGGCGAACACGCTCAAAGGCCAGAGCGTCCCCGCCGGCCATGATCGTCAAAGTCCCGGTCTCGGCTTGCGGAACGCTCCCTGAGACAGGTGCATCGATCATTGCCGCTCCGGTGGCCCGGACTCGCGCCGCCATGTCGACGCTGAATTCAGGGCTGACAGTGCTCATGTCTACGTGGATCCTGCCCGCAGACAACCCGGCAATCAGTCCATCTGGCCCCGACGCCACGGCGTCGAGTGCGGCATTGTCGCTGACCATTGTGATCGTGATCTCGCTGGCGTCGGCGAGCTCACGGGCAGTGTCGTGCCAGATCAGGCCGCGGTCGATCAGCTGCCCCGCTTTGCCGCGATTGCGATTGTGTCCGTGAACCTCTACACCCGTGTCGAGCAGCCGCCCGGCGAGGCGGCTGCCCATCGAACCGAGTCCGATAACACCGACAGATGCCATGGTCCTCACCTCCCCTCGATCTCGGCGATGTCATCAGCGGTGAGGTGGAGACCTGCTGCTGGAATGATCGGGTCGACCTGGTCAGGCCGGCGAAAGCCGACGATCGCTCCGTCGATCTCGGGGCGCGAGAGAGCCCAGGCGACTGCGATTGCTCCTGGAGCGATGCCGTAGCGCTCGCCGACGGTACTGAGCCGCTCGACCGTGGCGAGGTGTGCGGATAGCTGCGGCTCGGTGAAGTTCCGATGGGTTCTGCGCCAGTCATCCTCGGGGAGATCCGAGATCCGCTCGCGTGTCATCGCCCCGGTCAGGAGACCCGATGCCATCGGGGAGTAAGCGATCACTCCGATCTCCTCCTGCGCGGTGTACGGGAGCACTTCGGCCTCGACATCACGAGCCACCAACGAATACGGGGGCTGCAGCGTCTCGACGGGCGCGATCTCGCCGATGTGCCGGAGCTGCTCGGCGTTGAAGTTCGACACGCCGATATGGCGGACGAGCCCCTGCTCCTTGAGCTCGACGAGCGCCGACCAGCCCTCTTCGATGTCAGCAGATGGGTTGGGCCAATGGATCTGGTAAAGGTCGATTGCGTCGAGCTGGAGGCGCTTTAAGCTCGCCTCTGCCTCGGCCAGCACCGAGTCACGTTTGAGGTTGTGGACGACCGTGCGGCCGGGACCCTCCAGAAGTGAGCACTTGGTGAACACGAGGGGCCTCGCCTCTGCAGGAATCCCCTGCAGGGCTCGTCCGACGACTTCCTCGGAGTGACCGAACCCGTATGCCGCTGCCGTGTCGATCCAGTTCACACCGGTCTCGAGAGCGTGTTGAATGGCGAGCACCGACGAATCATCTTCCTGGGGACCCCAGCCGAATTCCCAGCCGCCGCCACCGATCGCCCACGCTCCGAAGCCGATGCGGGTGATCTGCATTCCCGTGGCTCCGAGTTCCGTCGTCTCAAGTTTGGTTTGCATCGTTCGCTCCTTTGCCAGTCAGTGCCTATTGGGGAGAGACGCTCTCTGCCGCTTGCTAGCCTATCAAAACGAAACGAGTCGTTTAGTTAATAGGACCAGAGGCGCGCAGTGCTCCCACCGGGCGACAAACGAGCAGAGCTGTACCTGAGACCGCACCGCGATCGGCAGGTGCCAGAGATCGCCGGAGGCGTCTGTTCGGCTGCGCGGCACGTGCACTCGAAACGAGGCAAAGCCCGCCAGTTCAGGCAGGCATTGCACAGGGCGCAGCTGCCGATGATCACTGTCGCGAACGACCACCGGCTACTCGACGCGAACCTAGCCTCGCGCCTGCTGCTGCACTCGAGCCTGCATGAGCTGACAGGCCGACAGGTTGACGACCTCATAGAGCCGCGTGCAGCGGCCCGGCTGCCCGACTTTTGGAACCGGCTGCGCGAGCGCGGACAACTGAGCGGGGTCCACCAACTCTCGGTCAGCGCCGGCCCCGGGATGCGCGTCCTGATCGTTGCGGTTGCGAACGTCCTGCCCGGCGAGCATTTGATTGTTCTGGCGCCGGCCGATTGGCCAGAGGAGGAACTGATCGACTCAGCCTTGCCGATTCCTAGCCAGGTTTCGAGCACGCTTTCCGGTCGTGAACAAGAGGTTCTCGCGCTCGTCGCCGCCGGCTTGTCACTGAGAGAGATCGCCGACGACCTCGCCATCGCTGAGGCTACGGCGCGGACTCACCTCGCAAACGCAAACAGGAAGCTCGGGGCTCGCAACCGCGCCCACGCTGTGGCGTTGGCTCTGCAACTCGGCCTCATCGACTCCGAGGACTCCGAGCGGATGCGACCGGACGGTCAACTTTGAGTTACTGGTGGTGCATCCCACAGCCTCCTCGATCCGACGTATTCGCCGGCGGCGGTCTAGTCGCTCGGCGGTATTCGGCGGCCCTGCACCGTTTCGTCTTGAGTTCCCGTGCCGAGAATCACGACATGCCGCCGATCGCGCTGATCCGTTCCCGCCTGGGACATGACTCGCAGACCCACGGCCGCGCGCAGTGATCGTTGCACGCGGGCATCGCAGCACCAACGGCTCCCAGGCTGTGACGACTTCCGGGTGCGACCCGTTGACGGGGATCTCAAATCGTCAAGGACTGGTCGCCGAACTCTCGATGCTGCTCGAGCGCTCGAACCCGAGCCGCGACGTCGGAGCGCTCCTACTCATGGACATCGACCATTTCCATGTCACGAACGAACAACTCGGGGATGCTGCTGGTGACGAGCTGCTCTGCCAAGTCGCACGCGGGTTGCGAGCCTGGGCGAACCGTCGCGGCATCGTCGCCAGAGTCGGCGGAGACGAGTTCGCCGTCGCGGTCACGACAACGATCGGCGAGGACTCCCACGCGATTGTCTCCGAAGCTCGTGCCGCGATTGCACAAGCATGCGGACCCGCGAGCCCGCAGTTCAGCGTCGGAGTGTCAATCTACGACTGTCGTCGACCTCCGATATCACGCACTCTGTTGAGATGCGCCGAGGTTGCGCTCCGAGACGCCAAACAGGCCGGTGATGGGCACGTCATCGCCTACGGAGTCGGTGAGTTCTATGGCGCCGACGGGGCTGGCTGGGTGGCACGCGCAATTGCAGAAGACAGACTCACCCTCGCCGCTCAGCCGATAGTCGACGTGAGTAACAATGACATCATCCGTCACGAGCTGCTCGTGCGCGCGTCCGACGCCGATGGGCAACTTGTCATGCCGGGCCGTTTCATCCCAACTGCAGAGCGATTCGGGCTGATGCCGGCGCTTGACCGTTGGGTGGTTACGCGCGCTCTGGAGCTGGCTGCGGAGGGCAACCGGGTGTCGGTCAACCTGTCGGCGCAGTCGCTGGCTGACGTCACACCCCTTCTCGAGATTCTCGAAGATTTCATCGGACAGGGCATGCGTCCGTCCGACCTCATGTTCGAGGTCACGGAGACGGTCGCCATCACAGACTTGAGGGCGGGCTATCAGAGCCTGCGGGCGCTCTTCGATCTTGGGTGCCCACTGGCGCTCGACGATTTCGGCGCGGGGTTCGGCTGCTTCAGCTATCTCAAGCACATACCCGCCGAGATGGTGAAGATCGATCGCGAGTTCATCAGCGACATCTGTCGTGCGACAACGGACCTCGCGATCACGACCGCGATTTCGCGTCTCGTACGGGAACTCGGTATCGACGCGGTCGCGGAGGGAGTCGAGGATCATCCAACGCTTGCGGCAGTCGCATCTGCCGGCGTGCGCTACGCCCAGGGCTACTACCTCGGCCGCCCCGGGCCTATCCCCCGCTCAATCTGATCTGCGCGTACCCGCAAGTTCGCGGACACAGGCCGGGTCGCTTCGTTGCGACGACGCCGCTTGTGTCAGCCAACGCCGAGTCTGGATGGCAGTTGGGCGAGTCCGGGTTCGACCAGGGCACGCTGATCGCAGCTCGCCAGCGGGACACCGAGCCTGCGAGCTCCCGCCACATAGCCGGCCTCATAGGCGCTGAGTGCGTGCACTGCGGCCAGGCTGGCGATCTCACCACCAAGGTCGCGGTCGACGCGTACCAGCGTGCCGAATTCGGCGATCGCCCAGACGCGTTGAGCCAGTCGGGCGGCGGCGTCGGGATCCTTCCAGCGCGTGATCGCCACGTTGGTGGTCTCGTAAAGCGCCAGCTCGAGCGTTGCCAGATCGCCGGCCCGCAGCAACCTGAGCGAGGCGAGGTGCTCTGCGTCATCGGTGTCCTCGGCAGCGAGCAGGACGCTCGCGTCCAGGAAGATCACCGAGGTCGGCCGGCTTTGAGATCCTCGACCACGTTCCCGCCGTGCCCTTTGGCGGTTCCTTCAAGTGCCGTCATCTGTTCGGCAAGGCGCCGTTGACGTTCGCCAAGGCCAACCTCCGCAAGCTCGCGGATCGTTGCGCTACGGGTGCTGCCCTGAGCGGTCGCTTGCGCGTCGACCTTTGCGAGGAACTCATCGGGCAGAGAGATCATCACCTTTGCCATGCCGGGAGTATACCCGGTATTACCGGCTGGTCGGAAACGTCTCGTCTCCTAGCCCCCTCCCATGCCCGCGCCCAACGCTCGTTGGGTGGGCATCGCCGTCGTCCTGTCCGCCCCCGTTTCAATGGCCGGTTTACACCGTAAAAGCTTACGGTGTAAAGTAGGTCGTAATGCGAACGCTCATCCACTACAGCCGCCCTTTTGGTGGAGCGCGTCGCATTGGTTGAGGTTGAGCTAAAGGCACCTCCACTGAGCGCCTCGACTCGGGGGACGGTGCGGCGAGCGCAGGACTGGCTTGCTGCCACCAAGCTCGGCCTGGTGGTGATGGCACTGCTGGTCGGCGCCGTCGCGGGATTGGGTGCCGCCGGCTTCAGAGATCTGATCTACCTGTGCACGTGGCTGTTCACCGGGAGCCGGTCCTACGGACAGTTGGGCCACCAGCCGAGTCTGCACCTCCCGCTTCTGGGGATCTGGTTCGTATTCATCGCACCGGTCGTCGCGGGTTTGCTCTACGGACCGCTGATTCAGCGCTTCGCGCCCGAGGCTCGGGGGCACGGAGTTCCCGAGGTGATGCTGGCGGTCGCGGAGAACGGTGGGCGGATCCGTCCGCAGGTATCGCTGGTCAAGGCACTCGCGTCAGCGCTGTGTATCGGCGGCGGCGGCTCGGTCGGCAGGGAAGGACCGATCGTTCAGATCGGCTCCGCGTTTGCCTCAGCGCTCGGCCAACTGGTCAGGATGAGCGAGGGCCGGCTGCGCGTGATCGTCGCCTGCGGTGCCGCGGGCGGGATCTCCGCGACGTTCAACGCGCCACTGACCGGCCTCTTCTTCGGCTTCGAGATTGTGCTCAAGGAGTTCTCCGCCGAGGCGCTCGCGGCCACGATCCTGTCGGCGGTCACCGCCGATGTGATCAGCCGTGCGTTCTTCGGCAGCGCAGCGTTCTTCTCAGCCGTCCCGCACAACCTGTCGATCACCAACGACTTCAGCTTCGTCCTGATCGCACTGCTGGGTCTGATCGCCGGTGGCATCGGTGTGCTGTTCCAGAAGACCGTCTACCGCGGCGAGGATGCTGCCGACCGCATCTGGCGCCGACGCCCGCAGTGGCTGCGACCCGTCAGCGGCGGATTCCTCTTGGGTGGCCTGCTGCTGGCGATGCCGCAGATGTACGGGGTCGGCTACCCGGTGATGGACCGTGTCTTCGCCGGCAACTACGTGCTCTGGTTCGTCTTGCTGCTGCTGCTCGCAAAGATCCTCGCCACCAGCCTCACACTCTGGATCGGTGGGTCCGGTGGTGTGTTCGCGCCCTCGCTGTTCATCGGCGCGGCAACTGGCACGGCCTTCGGTGTCATCGCCCACCACCTGTTCGGGCCCGCGATCGGGCCGATCGCGCTCTACGGTGTAGTCGGCATGGGAGCCGTGTTCGCCGGTGCCGCACAGGCGCCACTGACCGCGATCGCGAGCGTCGCCGAGATGACCGGCAACTTCACGCTGACCCTTCCGATCATGCTCGCCTGCGGGCTCGCGTCTCAGCTCGCGCGGCAGGTAACTCACGGCAGTATCTACACCACCAAGCTGCTGCGCCGCGGTATCGACATCGAGCGTCCGAAGGCGATCGGCGCGCTCCGAGCGCTGACCGTCGAGCAGGTAATGCAACCGCTGCAACCGATCAACGGACAGCCGCGAACCTTCAGCAGCGACACACCGGCGACCGACGGCGTCGATGCCGTGGCGTGGCCACAGATCGTTGGGCCGGTCACGCTGTCACGGCGTCCACAGACGCTATTCGTGGACGAGGACCTCGAGCAGGCACGCCGACAACTCGTGGTCTACGGACGCGACGGACTACCTGTCCTCACACACGACGGCCAACTCCAAGGATGGCTCACCCGTGCCGACATCCTCAGCGCATTGACCACCAAGCTCGCCACCACCGAACAGGAGATCCGTGACGGCGCCGCCGCCACCGCGACAACCGCCAGTCCGGCACCTTCCACGCGACCGACACCCACGCGACCGCTGCCCGGCTATGAGCTGCTCGAGGTCAGGGTGCAACCAGACTCACCGGCACTCGGAAGGACGATCGCGGAAGTGCGTTGGCCGTCTGGAAGCGCCGTGGTTGCCGTCACGCACGGTCGTGAGGTCCACGCCGCAGCGCCCGAGCTGCGCCTCCAATCAGGGGAACGAGTCCTCGTCCTGATGCCGCTGGGCGAAGCCGCCCAGGCATCGTCGAGCGGCGATGGCTGAGCAGCGCCGCGATGCGAACCGTGGAGACCCCGACCAGCGGAGATCAGCCCGGACCGCCGAGACCGAACATCAGCGCCTCAAGACCCACCTTGAAAGCCGAGTCCGGATCAAGCTCCTCGAGCTCCCCGGCACGGCCGGCGAGAATCGGAAACTCCGCGAGCGGCAGCGCGGCGAGCCGCTCGCGTCCAGCTGGGCGAGCCGCGTCAACGGTGAAGCCGGTTACCTCCGCCAACGCGTAGCCACGGGCGTAGCTCACCGTCGCGCGATAGGTAGCGAGCGCCTCCGACGCCCTGAACCCGGCGCCAACCAGTACACCCAGTAGCCGTTCCACGGGTTCAAGCGCCGCGCGCGTGTCAAGTGGCTGCAGCCCGAGAAGCTGAAATGTCGCCGGCTGCGCGACGGCGACGTCACGCAGCACGGTCGCGAAACGCCGGCAGGCGTCACGCCAGTCCATCCCGAACTCCAGCTCGCGCAGCGGCTCGAGCAGCCGGTCGCCGATAGCGGCCAGCAACTCCTCGCGCCCGGCGAAGTGGTGGTAGATCGCCATGCCCTCGACACCGAGGTTCGAACCCAGGCGGCGCATGCTCAATGCCGCAGGTCCGTCACCTTCGATCAAAGCGATCGCGCCGTCAAGAATCACTTCGCGATTCAACGGACGATGGGATTGACTGCCGGCTAACGCGGTGCGCTTGGAGCGGGGCACAACACGAAGTTTACAGCGTAAGGGTAATGTCTAACATGCGATGGAAGACGCGCGCTGGTTGGAGAACGTACGGCAAGAGCTGGCAAACGCCCGGGCAGGAATCGCGGCCCGCTACGCCCGGCTATCCCAAGACCCACCAGACGCGGATCCCGGACACGACCAGAGCAGCGGGACCGGACCTCCCGAGGCGTCGCCACCTCCGCCCGAGGCGTCGCCACCTCCGCCCGAGGCATCGCCACCTCCGCCCGAGGCGTCGCCACCTCCGCCCGAGGCGGCGCCGGCCCCGCCCGATCAGCCGCCTGCCGCCGCCTGACCGGCGGCTGCCAGACGGATGTTCGCGGAGCACCGGCGTGGTCCGGCAGATGACCCCGCCTTGCCCCCTCTGCGGGCGGCGCGCCATGCTTGACGTTGAGGCTCACGCTCATGCTCGTTCCGCGTGTCAAGACGACGCGCGCAGTCCGTGGGCATTGAGCCGACGCGGGTCGCGCAGCGCGCGCTTAGGGTCTCCGCCCGGTTCGGAGCTGTGGGTCAGGGCCCGCCGAAGCCGGCGGCGTAGCTCTGGCTGGTGTCGAGCACCAGCTCGGCACCCGGCAGCAGGTTGGTGGGCGGGTTGATGATCGGCACGTACCCTCCGATGGCCTGCCCCACCGTGACGGAGATGTGCCGGAGCCCATGGCTGAGGATGACGTAGGCGCTGCCGCTGCCGCTGGCATACAGCGCACCGATTGGCACTGCCAACGTACGCGCGGCTGAGGACTGGGCGTCGATCGAGACGGCCACCTGAGATCCGATGTGAGCGTTCGAGGCGGTTCCGTGCACGGCGATGCTGGCGGTCGCTGTCCGTTTGGTGACCGAGCGCTTGACGGCGCGGACCACCCCGACCAGCGGGTGGGAGCCCACGCGGACGGTGGCGTGGTCGCCTGGTTCGATCATGTACCCCTGCGCGGCGGTGAGGGTGGAATCGACGACCACAGATCCGTAGGTCAGACTGACGGCCGGGCTGCCGATGGCCTTGCCGACATGCTCCTTGGTTGATGCGACGGTCGCGGGTAGTTGCGCCAGGAACACGATTTCGGACTGCGGCTCGGCGATCAAGCGCGGTGCTTTGCGGCCGGCGCCCGGGGCCGGCAGCGAAGACGGCGGGGCGTAACCGCTCTTCTGGTAGAGCGCCTCGAGCGCGGCGCTCGTCGAGGAGCCGTAGGTTCCGGCGGTGTCGGTGATCGTGTAGCCGATATCGGCGAGGTCGTGCTGCAGCTGCGTGACGTCGGGACCGGACTCGCCGGAGATGAGATTCCGGTACATCGGCGTCTGGCCCGCGAACGCGAACACCGGCCGGCCGGCGACCTGCGCGACGACGCTGCCGTTGCCAACACGCGTTCCGACGTGAACAACGTCGGCGGTCACGATCGATTGCGCGCCGGGGACACTGATCGAGCCGACCGTGATCGTTTCGTTGCCGGCCGCCACCAGTTTCCCGGTCGCCTGCACGGTGGTGCCGAGCCGCCTCAATACGACCGGCGCCTTCAGCACGGCGGGGGTGGGCGCCTTCTGGTCACGGGCGAGCGCGGACGTCGTCGTCGTCGCCCGGCCGGCCAGCCAGCTCAGCACGGCGACCCCGACCAGCACGAGGCCGGCGACGACCACGGTGCGACGCCGCTTGCGGGCGATTCCGTTGGTGCTCACCGGCGCAGTGCCTCCACTGGATCCAGACGGCTGGCCCGGAAGGCCGGAAACAGCCCGGCGAGCGCGCCGACGCCTGCACCGATGACCGGGGCCAGCGCGAGCGCCCCCGCGTCGAGCACGGGCAGCCATGAGTGTGCCTTGGCGATCACAGCGACCGCGCACACACCCAACGCGATCCCGACGATGGCGCCGGCGGCACCGACCAGCAGGCTCTCAACCATGAACTGGGCCGCGATGTGTGAACGCGCGGCTCCCAGCGCGCGGCGAAGCCCGACCTCGAAGGCGCGCTCACTGATTGATGAGTACATCGTCACCGCGATGCCGGCCACACTGATCGCGAGCATCGCCAGTGTCACGATTGTGAGCAAACTGGTGAGGTCACTGGCAACTGCCGGCTGCACTATCGGCGGCTGCGCGAGGGTGAGCGCCTGCAGACGCGTCGGGTTCTCCGGATGCAGCAACAGCGGCACCTCATGCTCGACCTGGCCGGCGGCAGGAGGATCAACCGCGATATCCAGCTGCGAGCCAGACCGCGGCGAGCCCCAGAGCCGGCGCGCGGTCGTGTCGGGAACGATCGCATCGGTCAACAACGTCGGATCCGATTGCACTCCTTTGAAGATGCCGACGACGACGAACGGGACCCCGTCGACGAGGATCGCCTCCTGCCCGTCGGGAGAGCGCACGCCAAGGTCAGCCGCAGCCGTCGCACCCAGTACGACGACGTCGGCGCGCAGGCGGCTTTCGACTCTCGTCAATCCGGTACCGAACTCATAGGAGGCGTGGTCTGCGGAAAGCAACCCCGGCGAGGCGGCGACGACGCCGGCACCGCCGAAATACTCCCTGTCCGACCCGCCGAAGAGCGTCGCGGCCGGAGCGGCGCGTACCGGGACCGACCATAGATACCCCGCTCCGCGCACGCCCGGCAAGCGGCGGACGTCCGCCAGCGCGCCGGGTCCGAACGCTGCGGTTGACGCATTCGGAGTGGAGTCGGCAAGCGTCACCTCGGCGGCGGCGAAACGCTCAAAGCGCGCATTCACGGAGGCGCCGGCCGTCGCCGTGAGCCCGCTCGCGGTCACGAACGCGGCGACGCCGATGATGACCGACAGCGCGGTCGCGGCGGCGCGGCCCGAACGGCCGAGGAGCGCAAGCGTCGCTTCGGTGACGATGTCACGAATGACAGCGAGGCGCCCGCGTCCCGACCGACGCAGCCGCAGCGCGCCGAGGCGACCGCCCACGTGACTCACGCTCATCATCGGTCGCCCTCGTTCTCGAGCACGCGACCGTCGACGAGCGTGACAGTGATATCGGCAGCCGCCGCCACCTCTGCGTCGTGTGTCACGGTGACGAGTGCCACCCCGGTCGGCTTGAGCGAATCGAGGATCTCCAAGACACTCTGTGCCGACACCGAATCGAGGTTGCCGGTCGGCTCGTCGGACAGCAACACACTCGGCCGCGAGGCGACGGCCCGGGCGATCGCGACCCTCTGCTTCTCGCCGCCCGAGAGCGTCGCCGGTGCGGCGTGAGCACGGTGGCTGAGGCCAACCGCATCGAGCGCCTCGAGTGCCCTGCCTCGGCGCTCGCGGCGTGGTACGCCGGCATGTAACAGCGCGACCTCCACATTCTCGGTCGCGGTGCGGTAATCGAGCAGGTGGAAGGCCTGAAACACAAAGCCGACCCTACCGGCGCGAACGGCGGTCCGCTCGCGATCGTCCAACGTCCCCGCGTCAGAGCCGGCGAGGCGGATCTCACCCGAGCTGGGTCGGTCGAGCAGACCCAGCAGGTTCAGCAACGTCGACTTGCCAGATCCCGAGCGACCGACGAGTGCCACGTGCTGGCCGGCGTGCGCGGTGAGCGTCACTCCGTCAAGCGCGAGCACCGGCGGGACTCCGGGATATGTCTTGGAGACCGCAACCGCTTCGAGCACGGCCTTGGGAGTAGCCGCCTCAGGCACCGAGCACCACCGCCGAACTGCTCCCCTGTCCCTGCGTTGCACTCGAGCCGGACGCCGCCGGAGCAGCCGGGACGGTGGGGGTTGTGATCGGGTGTGCGAACATCGCCTGCGCGCGGGTTCGCGCCTGTTGTAGCGCGGAGACCAGCGTCTGGAGCTCACCCACCACCGACGCCGGCAGGCGCGCGACCGCGGCGAGCGCGGCCTTTTGCACGGTCTGCGGCAGGCGCGACCGACGCTGGCACTCGAGGTCGGCGACAGCGGCGGCGAGCTCCTGACGGTGGACCGCCGGCGTCGGACCCTTGCGGTGGTAAAGCGACCAGAAGCGAAGGAACAGCTGTGACGGTGATCTGGCCTTGATCTTCGTTCTGGCATCAACGCACGCCTCCCACTTCGCGACGCTCGCCCGCACCGCCGGTGAGCTGGCCGCGCGTGACTGAATGCTGCCGTTGAGGATCGCCTGGCCGTACTGAGGAACCGCAACCGACGCCGCCACGCTGCCGAACAGGCGGGTACCGGCCTTGGTGTTGCAACCGCCGATCTGGACGCTGAGGTGCGGTAGCCCCGGAATCCGGATCTTCTTCTGCTTGCCGCCGCCGTAGAGCGTCTTCATGTACCGCCTCAGCGCCGATCCGCGCAGCGACCGCATAACTTGGAACTCCTGTGGCTGACTGCCGTTCAGACCCCCGGGCTGGCCAAGCTGTTCCATGATCTGCTCGTACAAGCCCCAGCCGTTCACGATCCGCCATGCCAGAGATTGCGGACCGAGCCACAACGACGAACCGAACAGCGGGCTGGAGAAGAATGCGGCACCGCCGGGCTGATCCGCCTCGGGGTAGGGGTAATAGCGGTACCCGTGCTGCGCCATGCACTGTTGCGTGACGATCCCAACCGCCTCGTCGACCGGCGTCTGAAGCGCATTCCAACTTTCCAGCGTCGTCAGCAGCGGCGCGGACCCGCTCGCAGCCTGAGGCGAGCGAGACGCGCCACACCCCGCGATCACGGCCGCGGCGGTCGCGGCGAACAGCAGCGCGCCCAGCCGGCGTCGGAACCGTCGCCCGTTGCAGGCGCTCGCGCCACACACGCGCACCTTCAATCCCCTTCGCACCGGCACCGTGGTACGCAAGCAACCTCTCTCCTGTGTCGCGAGCGCATCCTACCGTCACCCGCTCACCTGCCGTCAAACCCATCGCGACAGCCATCACGCACCAGTTCCGCGATGCGCGCGCGACCTCGCTTAGACGGTCAACGTTTGCGGAATCGCCTTGTAGGTCTTTCCCTTGGTCGTTGTGACCGTGATCTTCGCCTGGCCCGCGCCTGACAACGATGTCATCGGCTCGTTATGTCGTAGGCCGAGGCGGGAATGTAAAGCCCACGGTCCGGGAGTCCGATGAAACCCTGTTGTGATCCTCGTGAAGTGAGCCCAGGCCCCGTGCAGTCAACCCCAAGCGCCATATCCGATGTCAACGCCCGCCTCGTGATCGGGCTCGAAGCGATCATTGACGCCGCCACGGGCATTCTGGCCGTCCAATCGCTCGAGGAGACGCTGCAGAGCATGGCCGACGCGGTGTTGCCGATCGTTCCCTACACCAGCCTCGCGGTCTACGAGGTCGACTGGGAGGAACGGGTACTGATCCCACTGCTGGCCACCGGACGCTACGTCCCCGAGACTCTCGCTTCCCGCCCGGCACTCGATGCTTCGATCACCGGCTCGGCGGCACTCAGCGGTGAGGTCGTCTGCCCGCCACCGGACGATCCGCTGCTCCGCGAGTACCAGATGCCCGGCACCCCGCAGAGTGACAACGAGGCGATTCTCGTGGCGCCGCTGCTCGTCGGCGATGCGGTCGTCGGAACGCTCAACGTCTGGCGCGAGGATGACCTCCCCTGGTTCCTGCCGGAGGAGGCGCTGCTGCTTCGCCGCTTTGCCTCGCTGGCCGCCATGGCCTACACCAATTCGGCACAGCGCGAGCAGCTGCGCACCCAGGCGCTGACCGACGCGCTCACCGGCCTGTTCAACCGCCGCCACTTTGAACATCGGCTGTCCGCCACGCTGCGCGACGAGCATGAGCGCCGCGGCCCTACATCGCTGGTCTACTTCGACATCGACGGGTTCAAGATGATCAACGATTCGTTCGGTCACGAAGCCGGAGATCAGGTGCTGCGTGACTTCGCCGAGGTGCTCCGGGTCCAGATCCGCGAAGGCGACACCGCCTGCCGGACCGGGGGCGAGGAATTCTGTCTGGTTCTGCCACAGACAAGTCCCAGAGATGCCGAACAGCTGGCATGGCGCGTGGTCAACGCGGTACGCGAGGCCCACTTGGGGCCGCGCAAAGACCTCACGGTGTCAGCCGGAGTCGCAACCTCGCCGCAATCGGCCGCGGACTTCGAGCACCTCGTTCGCAACGCCGACGACCATCTCCTTCGCGCCAAGCGCGAAGGGCGAGACCGCGTCGTCGTCGGCAACCCCGAGCACAGCTGAGATCAGCCGTCGGCTGACGCTCGACGCCCTGAGCTGCCGGAGCAACGGTTCCGATCAGTCTGCGACCGCGACCTCGACCAGCAGCGGCGCGGTGGCGTCGCGCAGGCCGCCCAGGGCATCGGTGAGCGTCGCCCGCAGCTCGTCGTAGGTCGTGACACTGGTGGCCGGGCAGCCGAGTGCCCGCGCCATCGCCGCGATGTCGAGCTCGGGAAACTGCGGCCATGGCGGTCTGCCGCCACGCGCGTGCGCCTGGGTGTCCATCACACCGTAGGCACCGTTGGCCATCACGATCAGCAGCACGCCGGCGTTGTAGCGAGCCGCGCTCCAGAGCGCCTGGATGCCGAACATCGCGGCGCCATCGCCGACCACGGCGACCACCGGACGCTCGGGGAGCGCCATGCGCAGGCCGACCGCCCCGGCGAAGCCAAACCCGAGACCGCCGTTGGCGTTGGAGACGAACCCGAGCGGCATTCGTGTCGGGATCCGCTCGAGGATCTCGGGGCGGCAGGTGGGCGACTCCTCGACGAGCACCGCGTCGGGCGGCAGCTGCTCGGCCAGCAGCGCCAGCACGTGTGCCGAACGCAACCGCTCGCCCGGCGCCGGTGGCGCCGGCGCACCGGGGCGCTCAAAGCTCACGACCGCCTCACTCACGCGCTGCGGCAGCCGCTTCGCGACCGCGAGGCAGACCGCGGCCACCGGCCCGACCACGGCCAGCTCGCAGGCGCTCTGCAGCACCTCATCGGCGATGGCGCTGACCACGGCCACATGGGTGCCGGGGACGACCGGTGGCTGCTCCTCGTCGAGCACGTAGAGCTGGAAGGCCTTGGTACCGATCACCAGCACGGTGTCATGGGGCGCGAGCGTCTCGCGCATCCTGCGCCGGCGCCAGTCGAGGTGCCCGGCGAACAGCGGATGGTCCTCGGGGAAGCCGGCGCGGCCACTGAACGGCTCATGCCAGACCGGGCAGGCGAGGCGCTCGGCCAGCGCAGCGCCGGCGGCAAAGCCATCGGGCGTGTCGGTTCCGGCGCCGGTCACGATCACCGGTGAGGTCGCTCTGGCGAGTAGCTCGACCAGCGGGTCGAGCTGCTCAGGAGTCACGCCGGCCGAGTGGATCAGCGTTGCCGGCGCGCCCGCCGGGATAGCGTCGAACGGCTCCTGCCAGTCGCCCATCGGCACGACCACCAGCGCCGGCCCACTCGCGAGCTTGGCCTCGTAATAGGCGCGTTCGATCGCGCCGGGGACATCCTGGGCGCGCGGCGGCAGATGCGTCCAGACCGGGTACTCGCCGGCAAGCCGCTCGAGCGCGCGTCCGGTCAGAAACGGTGTCAGGTACAGCTGCCTGCGGTCCTGCTGCCCCACCACGATCACCAGCGGCGCGTGGCAGTCACGGGCATTGGCGATCGCGTTGACCGCGTTCCCCAGGCCCGGCGCGGTGTGCAGGTTGACGAACTGCGGCTCTCCGCTGGCGAGCGCGTAGCCGGTCGCCATTCCGACGACGGCGCCCTCGTGCAGACCCATCACGAAACCGATGTCGGCCGGCAGGTCGGTCAGAAATGACACCTCGGTCGAACCGGGATTGCCGAAGATGCGCGTCATCCCGCGGGCGCGCATCACCTCGAAGGTCGCGTCGCGGACGCTCGGCGGCGAGGTCATGCGGCCGCGACCGGCTGACGCGCGGCGCTCGGCAGGTAACCGTGGCGGTCGCCGGCGAGGTATTCGGCCAGGCGGCTGGCGAGCGCCATGATCGTCAGCGAGGGATTGACGGAGAGCGTGCGCGGGACGACCGAGGAATCACCGACGAACAGGCGCCTGATGTCGTGCGACTCGCCGTGCGCGCCGACGACCGAGCGCTCCGGGTCAGAGCCCATCCGGCAGCTGCCCTGAACGTGAGTGCTGAGCGTGCCCGTCTGGACGATGCGCCGGGCACCCGCTCGGCGCAGCACGTCCTGGGCGAACACGAGCGAGGCGTCGACCCGCGCCTGCTCGCGCTCGTTGAAGTTGATGCTGTAGCGGTCGCGTCCGGCCTCATCGACCCAGGCGCTGCCCGTGTTCTCGTCGTTGACCATCGTCAGCAGCCCGGTGAAGTAGCGGTAGCGGCGCATCAACTCGACCAGTTCATCACCCCAGAGCGGCACGCCGTTGTCGTCGCAGAGCGCCGCGGCGAAGCCGATCGG
Source organism: Solirubrobacteraceae bacterium (assembly GCA_036269095.1). GTDB lineage: Bacteria > Actinomycetota > Thermoleophilia > Solirubrobacterales > Solirubrobacteraceae > Palsa-465. Next base: position 33,825 of record DATASU010000078.1, on the reverse strand, counting down.
GTCCTGCACCGTTGCCGCCTCGACGATGAAGCCGCCGTCGGGGTCGCGCTGGAACTTCATGCAGTGGGCGGTGATCGGATAGACGGCGTGGGCGTCCTGGATCTGATCGAACAGGCCCTCGACGAGGCGGGCGACATGGAAGCCGAGGTTGCGCCCGATCAGGCGGCTGCTGGCCGAGTCGCCGGCCGCCTCGCGCACGCCGGAGCGCAGCAGCAGCCCGGGGGTGGCGAGCGCGCCGGCGGCGACGACGATCACCTCGGCATGCACCTGGTATGTGACGCCGTCGTCACCGAGGTACTCGACACCGGTGGCCTCGGGGCCGTTGCCGCGATCCTCGATCAGCACGCGCCGAACGTCGGCGCCGGCCCGCAGCTCGAGGCCGCTGTGGACGATCGCCGGCTGGATGTAGACGTTGAGCGTGTTCTTGCCGGCGTTGGTGGGGCAGCCCTGCAGGCAGGAGCCGCAGCGCATGCAGTTCTCGTCGGTGTAGGACAGCACCGACTCGAGCTCCGCGCCCAGCGCCTGGAACGCCGGCGCGACCGTCTTCACGCACTGCTGCCAGTCGTCGCGCACGCGCACGCCGAGCCGGCGCTCGACCCGTTGCAGATGCGGCAGCAGGTCGGCTTCGCCGAACGGCTCGCCGCCGTCGCCGAGCAGGCCGGCGGCGGCATGCCACTTCTCGTAGTCCTCGCCCGAGGGCCGCAGCGCGACCTTGGTGTTGATCGATGTCGTCCCGCCCACCAGCCGGCCGCGGAACAGCGGCATCGGCGGCTGATCGGGCTGCGACGGTTCGGCCCAGGCGATCGGCCACCACATCTCATGGTTGGCACGCGCCTCCCAGCGCGTGTAGTCGGCCGCGGTCCTGTGCGGACCGGCCTCGAGCAGCAGCACCTGACGTCCGGCGTCGGCCAGCTCTCCGGCGATCAGGCCGCCGCCCGCACCCGACCCGATCACGATCACGTCGTAGCGCTCGCTCACTCGGTGACCCCCAGGTAGGACCAGTCCTTCTTGATTCGCGTGGCCAGCGGCAACGAGAAGTCGATCTCCGCGTAAGCGCCGGGACCGGGCGCGCCCGGAGCCACGAAGTCGCTGTAGAAGGCCTCACATGCGAGCGCCCGCGCGAGCATGAACTCGGGGGTGAAGGCGCGTGCCGACAGCGACTCGTGACTGCCGGCGAAGGGCTCGAGCAGCGCGAACGCCCCGAGCACACCGGCACGTTCGGGCTCCGGCATCCTCGCCAGCAGCGCATCGATGTAGACCTCGGGCCAGACCCGCTCGCTGCCCGGAACCATCAGCGCGCAGAGCGACCGCACCACCGCCGCGTTGTGCTCGTCCAGCGCCTGCATCGTCGGCGAGCCTAACCTCGCGGGTGGCCGCGGGGCAAGCCCGAGCGCGAGACTCTGCGCTGCTGGCGGCATCGGCCTGCGCTGGCGATCATGCGGCGTGCGCATACGTGTGCCCGGCCATAAGCTCGGGCCGTGACCGACTCCGCGCGCGCCGCACCCACCGCATCCCGCCAGCTGATCTGGACGCTGGCCGCGCTCGCCAGCTTCGGTCCGTTGTCGACGGACATGTACCTGCCGGGCCTGCCGTCGCTGACCCGCGACCTGCACACGAGCGCCGCCGCCGCCAACCTGACGTTGACGGCGTCCGTGCTCGGCCTCGGGCTCGGTCAGCTGATCGCCGGACCGGCGAGCGACCAGCTCGGGCGGCGGCGGCCGTTGCTGGTGGGGCTCGCCGGGTTCGCGCTGGCGTCGGCGCTCTGCGCGGCGGCGCCGTCGGTCTGGGTGCTGACCGCGGTGCGCCTCGTCCAGGGGCTGTGCGGCGGCGCCGGGATCGTGATCGCGCGGGCGATCATCCGCGACCTCTACGGAGGCACGCAGGCGGCGCGGATGTACGCCACCCAGATGGCGATCACCGGGGTCGCGCCGATCCTGGCACCGCTGATCGGAGGCGGCGTGCTGACCGTCAGCTCCTGGCGCGGGGTGTTCCTGGTGCTGACAGCGACCGGCGTCTGCCTGGTCGCGCTCGCGACGCGCAGCGTGCCCGAGACGCTGCCGGTCGCACAGCGCTCGGGCGGCGGCATGCGCGCCAGCGTGCGGATGCTCGGCGGCCTTGTCAGCGACCGCGCGTTCACCCCGTATTGCGTTGCGTTCGCGTGCTCGTTCGGCGCGATGTTCGCCTACATCTCCGGCGGCTCGTACGTGCTCGAGAACGTCTACGGCATCTCACCGCAGCTGTTCAGCGCGATCTTCGCCGGCAACTCACTGGGGTTCATGGCGCTGTCGCATCTCAGCGCGCGGGTCGTCGACCGCTTCGGATCGATGCGGTTGCTGCGCTGGGGCCTGGTGGCGGTCTGCGCCGGCGCGCTCGGCGTGCTGGCGGTCACCGCCGACCGCGGCGCCATCTGGGTGCTGCTGATCGTGCTCTTCTGCGTGGTCGCGGCAAACGGCCTCGCGCTCTCGAACGGGGTGGCCGCGGCGATGGCCAGTCGTCCGCAGGCGCTCGGGAGTGCCTCGGCGCTGCTCGGTCTGGCGCAGTTCGGGCTCGGTGCCGCCATTGCCCCGCTCGTCGGTCTCGGCGGCGCGCGTGACGCGCTGCCGATGGGAATCGTGATGGCGGCCTGCGGAGCGGTCGCGCTCGGCGCCAGCCTGACGTTCTCCGACCGGCGCCCGGCCGCCGTCTGACGCCGGCCGGCTGCGAACGCTCAGACGCTCAGGCCGCCGTCGACGGTCAGCGTGTGGCCGGTCATGAACGAGCTTTCGTCGCTGGCCAGGAACACGATCGTGGCGGCGACCTCGGCGGGAGTGGCGTGACGACCCAACGGGATCAGCGAGTCGAAGATCGCGCTCGACTCGACCAATGACGCGCCGGTCTCCTCCATCTCGATGCGGTGCTGGAACTCGTTGTCAGTCGGTCCGGGGTGCACCGAGTTGACGCGGATCCCCTTCGCCGCCATCTCCTTGGCGGCCGTGCGCATCAGCCCGACGAGCGCGTGCTTCGAAGTGGCGTAGGCGGCGATGTTCGGCGCCGAGGTGAGTCCGACGACACTCGAATTGATGATCAGGCTGGCGCCGCTTCGCATCACCCGCAGAGCGTGCTTGGCGACGAGCATGCTGCCGACGACGTTGACGGCCAGGACGCGCTCGAACACGTCGATCGGATACTCGGCGACCGCTGCGACGCTGCCGAACACGCCGGCGTTCGCAAACGCCACGTCGAGTCCCCCGAACCGCTCGACGGCCTCGGCGACCGCGGCGGCGACGTGTTCCTCATTGGTGACGTCGGCAACCCGCGAGCTGATCAGATCCGAGCTCCCGATCGACTCCGCCGCGTCGGTCAGGGCGGCCGCGTCGAGGTCGGTGATCAGCACGCGGGCACCCTCCGCGACGAACGCGCGCGCGGTGGCGACGCCGATGCTCCCGGCCCCGCCGGTGATCAGCGCCGCCTTGCCCTGCAGCCTTCCCGCCATCGTCAACGCTTCCTTTTCGAACCCGGCACTAGAACGGGAACGGGGCCGCCGCGTCGCGCGCGGTCATCCACTGCCACTCGGTCCAGAGCTCGAGCTGGGTGACGCCGCCGAAGTGGCCACCGTTGCTGGAGGCGGCGAAGCCGCCGAACGGCGCCGGCGGCTCCTCGTTGACGGTCTGATCGTTGATGTGGACCATGCCGGCGTGCAGGCGCTCGGCCACCATCGCGGCGCGCTCCGGCGAGCCCGACTGGACCGCCGCGGCGAGCCCGTACTCGGTCTGGTTGGCAAGCGCGATCGCCTCCTCGTCGCTCGCGAAGGTGATCACCGGCGCGACCGGTCCGAAGATCTCCTCGCGGAACGCGGCCATCTCCGGGGTCACGCCGGCCAGCACCGTGGGCTTGTAGAACAGGCCCTCGTGGGTGCCGCCGGTCAGCGCGCGGGCGCCGGCGGCGACCGTCTCATCGACGATCCGCTGCACGCGCTCAACCTGCTTCTGGTTGATGATCGGTCCGAGCGCGACCTCGTCGGTGTCGGGGTTGCCGACCGGCAGGTGCGAGGCGCGTGCGGTCAGCGCCTCGAGATACTGATCGACGATCCGCTCGTGCACGAGGTGGCGGCTGACCGCCAGGCAGATCTGGCCCTGATGCAGGAACGAGCCCCAGGCTCCGGCTGAGGACGCGGCCTCGATGTCGGCGTCGTCGAGCACCACCAGCGGGCTGTTGCCGCCGAGCTCGAGCACCGTCCGCTTGAGCATCCCGCCCGCGGTGGCACCGACCAGGCGTCCCGCGGCGGTCGAGCCCGTGAACGAGATCATCCGCACGTTCGGGTCCTGGCAGAGCGCCTGCCCGACCTCGGCGCCGCCGGGAATCACGTGCAGCAGGCCCTCGGGCAGCCCCGCCTGCTCGAAGATCCGCGCGAGCACGACCCCGCCTGACACCGGTGTGTTCAGGTCGGGCTTGAGCACGACCGCGTTGCCGAGCGCCAGCGCCGGACCGAGCGATCGCAGCGCCAGCACATACGGGAAGTTCCAGGGCGTGATCACGCCGACGACTCCGAGCGGGACCCGTCGCGCGGTGCTGCTGCGTCCCGGTGTGAGTGACGGCAGCACCAGCCCCTGCGGCTGCCCGATCAGCGCGGCGGCGAGGTCGAGCTGCCCGATCGACGCGGTCACCTCCTGCCAGGCCTTGCCGGGGATCGAGCCGGACTCGCGGATCAGCCAGCGCTCGAGCTCCGGGCGATGGCGCTCGAGCAGCTCGGCGGCGCGGCGGATCACGGCGATCCGCTCGGTCAGAGCCATCGCCGCCCAGGCCGGCTGTGCGGCGGCGGCCGCCGCGCTCGCGCTGGCGATCGCGGCGGCGTCCCCCACCCCGGCGGTGCCGAGCACCGCGCCCGTGGCCGGCTCGATCGTCTCGATCGTCTGCGGTGCGTCGATCCAGCCACCGGAGTAGATCCGGCCGCTCCAGTCGCGCTCATTCAGCAGCGTCGGCTCGCCGCCGTTGGTCGAAGCCACGGATGTCTCAGCGGTGGTGCTCATGGCGATTCCTCTCTCTGATGTTGCGCCCGCAGCCGACCCCGCGGCTCAGGCGGCTCCGGCGACTGTGGGGGCGGCGCTCGCCGACCTGATCAGGTCGGCGGCGCGCGCGGCGATCATGATCGTCGGCGCGTTTGTGTTGCCGCGGGTGATGGTCGGCATCACCGATGCGTCGACCACCCGCAGCCCATCGAAGCCATACACGCGTAGATCCGAATCGACGACGGCGCCGATCGCACAGGTCGACGTCGGGTGGTAGACGGGATGCGCGACCGCACGGAGCCACGCCTCGATGTCGCTGTCGGCGTCCGACTCGGGAACGCTGTAGGGACCGGTACTGACCTCCCGCAGCGGCTGCTGTTCGGCGATCGCAAGCGCCATCCTGACCCCGGCGACCATGCTGCGAACGTCATCTTCATGGGTCAGGAAGTTGGTCAGCACCCGCGGTTTGGCGTCGGGCACGTTGGCGCGCAGGGTCACGCGCCCACGGCTGGCCGGTTTGACCGCGACCGGGCCGAAGCAGTAACCGTGACCGCTCGGCGGGGCCAGCCCCTCGTCGGCGAGCAGCGAAGGCGCGAAGTGGAACTGCACGTCCGGCGCGTCGAGTCCCGCCCGCGTGCGAAAGAAGCCCGCCGCCTCGGGGATGTTCGAGCTCAGCGGTCCGGTCTGATCGGCCTCGAAGCGCGCAAAGTTCTCCGGCGCGGGCGCGTCGAACAGCGACCCGCCGGCGGTCAGCCAGTTGAGCTGTGCCATCGGGTGGTCCTGGAGGTTCTCGCCCACGGGCAGCTCCTCGCGCAGCGCGATACCCCACGGCGCCAGCTGGCTGGCTGGGCCGATCCCCGACAGCATCAGCAGCACCGGGGACTGGTAGGTCCCGGCCGAGACGATCACCTCGGACGCGGCGTGGAGCTGCTCGAGCTGACCGTCGCGCGCGATCTCAACGCCGGTCGCGCGCGCTCCGTCGAACAGGATCCGGTTCGCCATCGCGCTGGTGATGACGGTCAGGTTGGGGCGCGACAGCGCCGGACGCAGGTACGCATCGGCGGTGCTCTCGCGGAACCCGCCGCGCTGGGTCAGCTGGAAGTAGCCGACGCCCTCCTGGCGCGCGCCGTTGAAGTCCGGGTTGGCCTCATGACCGGCGGCACGTGCCGCCGCGAGCATCGCGTCGACGAGTGCGTTGCGCGAGCGCCCCTCGGAGACCTTCAGCGGCCCGTCGGCTCCGTGGAACTCGCTCTCGCCGCGCTCGTTGCTCTCGGCCCGCTTGAAGTACGGGAGCACGTCGTCATAGCCCCAGCCGGCGGCGCCCCCGGCCGCCCAGCCGTCATAGTCGACGCGGTTGCCGCGGATGTAGATCATCGCGTTGATCGAGCTGCAGCCGCCGAGCATCTTGCCGCGCGGGAGATACAGCCGCCGGCCGTTGAGGCCCGGCTCGGCCTCGCCGAGCAGATCCCAGTCGTAGCTGGATTTGAGCAGCAGCGGCCAGAGAAACGGGATGTGCGCCTCAGGGCGGTTGTCGGGACCGCCGGCGTCGAGCAGCGCGACCCGCACGTCGGGGTCCTCGCTCAGGCGCCCGGCCAGCACGCACCCCGCCGAACCGGCACCGACGATCACGTAGTCATAGCTCGCCGCATCGCCCACTAGAGGATCACCACCTTCAACACCTCGGTCGGATTGTCGATCGCGAACCGCAGCGCCTCGGGGAAGCGCTCGAGCGGGAACTCATGGCTGATCATTCCGCCCAGCACGTCGGCGCGGGCCTCCGCGATCCGCACCGCCTCGGCGAAGCCGTCGCTGTCGCAGCAGCTGACGCCGAGCAGGTCGAGCTCCTTTTCGGTCAGCAGTCCGAGCCGCAGCGACACCTGCTGGTTGGACATCCCCACCTGCACCGCGCGGCCCGCGGATGACACCATCTCCACCATCGCCGCGACCGCCGGAGCGGCGCCGGTGGCGTCGAACACGACCGGGGGGCCCGCGGGACCGGCCCAGCGGCGCGCCTGCGCGATGACCGCGTCGGCGTCGCTCCAGACGAGCGTGTCGGCACCCATCTCGGCGCTGAACGGCAGCCGTTTGGCCTGGGGGTCGACGACCAGCACGTTGGCCCCGTATTCACGTGCGACCAGGCAGATGCACTGCCCGATCGGTCCGGCTCCGAGCACCACCACCCGCTCACCGGCCTGTACGCGAGCGCGCCGTACCGCCTGTACCGCGACCGACAGCGGCTCGACCATCGCCGCGACGGCGGCGCTGTCGACCGTGATCGGAAACACCTGCTGCTGGGCGCAGACCAGCTGCTGCTGCAGGCCGCCGTCGAGGTGGATCCCGATCAGCTTGAAGTTGTCGCAGGTGTTCTCGCGCCCGACGCTGCACGGGTAACACTGACCGCACGCGATCAGCGGCCAGAGCGCGACCAGCTGACCCAGGGCGAGCTCATCGCGGCAGCCCGGTCCCAGCGCCGCGATCCGCGCACCGACCTCATGACCAAGCACGCGCGGGAACTGCGATCCGCCGGCCTGTGCGGAGAGCTCGCCGAGGAAGAAGTGGTAATCGGACCCGCAGATGCCGACCGCCTCGGGCGTCAGCAGCACCTCGCCGGGACCCGGCTGTGGCGGCTCGGCACGGTCATGCAGCGCGACCGCGCCGACCGCCTCGGTCACCGCCGCGCGCATCAGCGCTCGCCGGCCTTGACGTTGATCTCGATGCGGACGCCGTTGGGGTCCTCGACGAACAGCTGGCGCGGACCGCCGGGAATCGTGTTGCGCACCACGCTGACGCCGCGGTCCTCGATGCGCGCGGCCGCCGACGCGTAGTCACCTGCGTCAAACGCGATGTGGTCGACATCGCCGCCGGCCCGCTGGCCGGCGGCAAGCCCGAGCGTCGGCAGATGACCGATATAGGCGCTGCGATCAGCGACGTGCAGGCAGGCCGATGGGCCCTCGGCGTAGAGCCAGTACCCCGGGAACTCGAGCGGCGGACGTTCGCCGACGTGCAATCCCACGACATCGACGTAGAAGTCACGCGTCGCGTCGATGTCGTCGCTCAGCACGAGCACGTGGTCGATCGCGGTGACGGTCATTCCGGCACTGGCACGGTCGAGACCGGCGGCGCCGCGGCCTGGCCGCGGAGCAGGTAGGCGGACTGCAGCAATTCGGGATGCTCGCGCAGCTCGGCGGAGGAACCGTGGTACTGGATCCGCCCTCCCTCCATCACGTAGGCCCGCTCGGCGAGTCCCAGCGCGATCGTCGCGAACTGCTCGATCAGCAGCACCCCGGTGCCGGCGGCGGCGATGTTGCGGATCACCGGGATCAACCGCTTGACGACCACCGGCGCGAGGCCGAGTGACAGCTCGTCGATGCAGATGAAGCGCGGCGCCGTGACCAACGCCTGCGCCAGCACGAGCATCTGCTGCTCACCGCCGGACAGTGCCCGTGCCTGCGACGGCAGCAGCTTCTGCAGCTCCGGGAACAGCTCCAGTGCGTGCGCGATACCCGCCGCCGCCTGATCGTTGGCCAGCGAGTAGGTGGCGACCTTGAGGTTCTCCTCGACCGTCAGGTCACCGAGCAGCCGCCGCCCCTCCGGGACCACGGCGACACCGGCTTGACGGATCTTCTCCGGCCGCCAGCCGCTGATGCTGACGCCGTCAAGCAGCACCGAGCCGCCGGAGGGCTTGATCACGCCGCCGACCGACAGCACCAGGCTTGACTTTCCGGCGCCGTTGGGCCCCAACAGCGCGGTCACGGCGCCGGCGGGGATCTCGATCGTGACGCCCTTGACGACGTCGCGGCCGCCGCGCGGAACCGACAGCTCGCGCAGCTCGAGCAGGCTCGTCGCGTCGCTCATGCGGTCACCTCATCCTCGATCAGCTCGGTCCCGAGGTAGGCCCGGATCACGTTCTCATTGCGCAGCACCTCGGCCGTCGTGCCCGAGGCGATCAGCTTGCCGAAGTCGAGCACCGAGGTCACCCCGCAGCAGGCCGAAACGAGGCTCATGTCGTGGTCGACGAGGATCACCAGCGCGCCGGTCTCCTCGGGGATCCTGCGGATCACCTCGCCCATGTGCGTCGTCTCCTCCTCGGGGAGACCCGCCGCCGGCTCGTCGAGCAGCACCAGCCGCGGCCTGCCGACGACCGCACGGGCCACTTCGACCAGCCGTCGCTCGGCGGCGCCGAGCGTCCCGACCTTGCGATCCGGGTCGATCTCGAGCCCGACGAATGAGATTGCCTCGAGCGCGTCGGCCCGCCGTGACGCGCGTGTCAGCTTCGAGTGCTCATGGATCATCGCGACGTTGTCGAACACCGAGAGCTGCTCGATCGCCTGCTCGGTCTGGAATGTGCGGCGCACACCCCAGCGTGCGCGGTTGAAGTGCGCCATCGCGAGCAGGTCCTCACCGAACGCGGTGACACTGCCGGACGCCGGTCGCACGAAGCCACTGAGAACGTTGAAGAACGTCGACTTGCCGGCGCCGTTGGGTCCGATCAGGCCGCAGGTTCCCTGCTCGAAGGTGAGCGTCACGCCGTCGAGCGGCGTGACGCCGCCGAAGCGCACGGTCAGGTTCGAGATCTCGATCATTGCGCACCCCCCTGAGACGCCGCCGGGCGCCGCACAAGGCGGATGATCAGCCGCCCGAGCCGCGCGAGGTCCTTCGGCATCTGGTCGACGATCCCGGCCGGCGCGGTGGTCAGGACCTGCAGCGCGCCGACCCCGAACAGCACAATCAGCCAGTACGGTGACACGCCGATCTGGTTGAGGATCTGCGGCAGCAACTGCATGAACAGCGCGGCGATCACGGCGCCCCAGACGTTGTAGACGCCGCCCATCAGTACGACCGCCAAGAGCGTGATCGAGTCCTGGGTCTGGAAGTCATAGGAGTACAGGAACTTGTCGGATCCGGCCAGCAGCCCGCCGGCCACGCCGGCCAGGAACGACGCCAGCGCGAACGCCCAGAGCTTGTAGCGGGTCGTGTTGATCCCCGCCGCCAGCGCCGATGCCTCGCTCTGGCGGATCGCCGCCCAGGCCCGCCCGGGCCGCGATCGCAGGTGCCACCCGACCAGCAGGAACATCAGGATCGCGACCACGATCGAGTAGCGCAGGAACGCCGGGTCGCTGGTCGCGATGCTCGGCCTGCGGATCGCCGGCGGCTGGACCGAGGCGCCGTTGTAGCCGAGGAAGCCGTGCCCACCGTTGGGGAAGTTGGTGGTCGCCAGCACGGTCGTGATCGCTCCGGCGAGCATCAACGTGATCAGCGCCAGGTACAGCCCGCGCATCCGCAGGGCCGGCAACCCGACGAGTGTGCCCAGCACCATCGTGATCAGTCCCGACAGCAGCAGCACGAGCGGGTAGGGCAGCGCGGTCGCGAACAGCAGCCGCGCCGCGACCCACGAGCCCAGCGCCAGCACCGCGGCCTGGCCCAGCGAGACGAGGCCGACGCGACCGACCAGCAGGCCGAGCCCGAGCGCGACGATCGCGTAGACCACCACCTGCGTCAGCGCGATCACGTAGTAGCCGCTGACCAGCGACGGCAGGAGCACCAGACAGAGGGCCAGCAGCACGACGACCACCGCCATGTGGACCCTGGCGCGTGTATCCAGCCTGCGCATTTGCAGTGACAGCGCCTCACGGGCGCCGTCACCAGACACGTTCGGGTTACGCGGCGTGGTTGCCGTCATCTCAGATACCACCCCGCTCGAGCGAGATGCTCTGACGTCCGGAAAGCACGAGCAGTGCCGCGACCGCAAGTACGAACGGCGTCATGTTCGCGTAGTTGGTGATCGATTGGATCGGGGTGATCATCGAGGTGATCACGCCGATCACGACCGCCGCCACGAAGGTGACCGCGATCGATCGCAGTTGCGCGATCAGCGCCGCCGCGACCGATGAGATCACCAGGAAGGTCAGGGTTGTCGCGTCGAGCGCGACCAGATCCGCCAGCAGCAGCCCGGAGATCCCGGCCAGCACTCCGCAGCCGAACCACGCTGCCGCGAGCACGCGGTTGACGGGAACGCCGAGCATCGCCGTGATCTCGCGATCACTGGCCATCGCCCGCATTGCGGTACCGAGCTTGGTGAAGCGCAGGAACAGCGATGTCGCGACCGCGATCGCGATCCCCAGCGCCAGCCCGATCACCTGCGTCCAATCGATGTTGACGCCTGAGATCATGAAGCCGCCGTTGTCGGTCGGCAGCGTCAGCGCACGCGATGCGCCACCGCTGGTCGTCCACAGCAGATCCATCACGCCCAGCAGCAGCAGCGCCAGGCCGAGGGTGGCGGTCGCCTTGACCAGCGGATCTCGCTTGGCCAAGGCGGCGCCGAATATCAGTCCGTACACGGTGGTGAGCACCGCGGCGAACAACACGCAGATGAGCCAGGCGAGGCCCTGGGGCAGGCCCCAGTCGTTTATCGCCTGCCACGCGATCAGGGCGCCCATGGCACCCACAGCGCCAAACGACAGGTTCAGCACGCCGGTGGCCCGGAACAGAACCACCATCCCGACGCCGGACAGCGCATACACGCCGCCCAACGCCAGCCCTGTGACTAGAAACGGCTGAAAATCCTGCCAGCTCGGCATCTCTCTCCTTGAACGCCCTGATCGTTAGTGACTGTGGCTCGGCTCAGCGCTCAGCTGACCGGCTTGACCTTCTGACCGAGCGCCTTGTAGTAGGCATTCATCAACGGGTCAGCACTGGATATCGCCGTGCAGCCCTGCTTGATGACCATCTTCCCGTTGTTCGGGGTGACGGTGTAATCGGTGTGGTTGGCGATGTGCAGCTTGTACGGACCGTATGTCCATGGTGCGCACAGCATGCCGGTGTTGAAGTTCTTCACGCCTTCAATCGCGGCGTTGACACTCTTCACCGTGTAGGCGCCCTTCACCGACTCCAGCGCGTGCTGCAGGATCTCGCCGTCGACGAAACCCATCTGGCTGAAGCTGCCGATGCCACCGGAGACGTCCTTGCCGTACTGCTTCAGAATCGCCTCGTAGAGCTTCATCGTCGGCGTGTGGGTTGGATCCGGCGGGGTCAGCTCGGCGTTCACGAAGAACTTGCCGTTCCACTTCGGACCGAGCGTCGAGGACAGGTAGTCGGTGTCACAGGGAGTGGAGCATGCCCACGCCTTGACGTTGCCCTCGATGTTCAGCTTCTGTGCCGCCTGCAGGATCAGCAGCGCCTCGGGAGGCGTGAAGTTGAGAACGACGGCGCCACTCGGGCCGGCATCGTCAACTTCCTTCTGAGCCACGGCGTCGGCGTCACTGATCGGCACGTTCTCGGTCAGCGCCGTCACCGGGATGTGCTTGAGCTTGGCGATGTCCGGCACGCCGCCCTCGTTGTATTGCGTGCCCGGAACGTTGGACTGATCGAACACGATCTTCTTGACGCCCGGGAGGTTCGCCACGTACTGCGCGGCACCGTCGGAGCTGAAGCGCGGGCCCATGTTGGCGTCCGCGTAGTTGGGAGTGCCGTAGCACTGCGGCGCGATGCCGTCGGCGATCACCTTGAAGCCGAGGCTCTGCCAGTACTTGTAGTTGATCGTGCATTCGATGATGCTCGAGCTGCCGGAAACGGCGACCACGTGATCGGTCTGGACGAGCTGCTTGGCGGCAGCCGCGTCGGATGCCGGTGTGATCGCGTCCGTCTGCTTGAACAGCTTGATCGGGTGGCCGTTGACGCCACCGTTGGCGTTGACGCAGGCGAAGTAGGCGCCCTCCATGTTCTCGATGTCCGAGAAGTCCGTGCCGGGCACCTTGGTGTTGATGGCACCGACCGGAATCGGCGCGCCGGTGGCTTTGTGCCCCGGGTTGGTTCCGCATGACGACGTGCTTGACGACGCGGCGTGGACCCGCACTGCCGCCGTCTTCGCACCGCTTGTGGCACTGCCGATTCCGGCGACCACCAGCGCAGCGATGGCCGCCAGCGCGAAGACGCCGATCCTCAGCCTAACTGGGACGTATTTGAGCATTCTCACCTCTCACCTCTCTCCTCTCCTTCGCGAACACGAAGGCCTTTCCCCGCCGACTTGGTTGGCGAGGTTTTGTGATGGTACGCACAAGACGGTCTTGCATGCAAGAGCGGGTCCAATTGGCTAACACAGCCGCAAGCCGAGGCGCTGTGATGCGCTCGGCGGGCCCGTTCTGCATACAAGGAGAATCGCCGCAAGTGCGCGTATACACTGCTCGCGGATGACCGCAACGCGGACGAAATCGGACAAAACGCAGATCGCCCGCGCGCTGTTTACGCTGCGCGATCAGATCCTCGGCGGCGAGTTCGCCGCGGGCGAGCGCATGTCGGAACTGCCGCTGGTCGAGCGGCTCGGCGTTTCGCGCACGCCGCTGCGGCTGGCGCTGGCGACGCTCGAGCACGAGGGGCTGCTGGAAAAGCTCCCGCACGGCGGCTACACCGTGCGCGAATTCACCCAGGCCGAGATCGCCGACGCGATCGAGGTACGCGGGGTCCTGGAAGGCAGCGCGGCGCGCTTCGCGGCCGAGCGCGGCATCAGCCGTCGTGAACTGCAGCCGCTGAACGATCTGAACGACCAGATGGCTGCGGTGATGCACCTCAGCGACTACGACTCGTTCGCGCAATATGTCGACGTCAACCGACGCTTCCACCTGCGGCTGCTGAGGCTCAGCAGGAGCACCCAGCTGCAACGTGCGTGGGCCGCGATCGTCGCGCTCCCGTTCGCCAGCCCCAGCGCGCTGGTGCTGACCGAGATCGAGCTGAACGCGTCCCGTCAGGTGGTGCGGCTCGGGCACAGTCAGCACGTGTCGCTGGTTGAGGCGATCACGCTGCGTCAGGGCACGCGCGCCGAGAGCGTGGCGCGCGAGCACGCGCGGATCTCGCTCGCGAATCTGGAGGTGGTGCTGCGCGAGCGCGAACTGTTGAAGCGCATACCCGGCGCATCGCTGGTGTCGTCCGCAGGCTTCGAAGAGGCTCACGGTGCCGACGCCTCCGCCCCCGCGGCGCTGATCGAATAGACGCCGGGCGCTGACTCCGGCTGGTCCCATTCGATCGCAAAGCGCGCGGCGGCATAGACCTGATCGGCGCCCGGCCGGTAGGCGTCCTCGAGCGATGGGCTCAGTGGAACCGGCGTGAACGGGGCGCCGACGCGCTGGATCGGCGCAAGCAGGAAGTCGAACGCGAGCTCCTGTATCTGGGCGGCCAACTCGCCGCCGAAACCGCCAAACCGGACCGCCTCATGCGCGACCACGGCGCGTCCGGTGCGACCCACGGAGCGGCTGATCGCGTCCCGGTCCAGTGGCAGCAGCGTGCGCAGGTCGATCACGTCGGCCTCGATCCCGTCCTGCGCCAGATGCTCGGCCGCGCGCAGCGACTCGCCGACCATGCGCGAGGTCGCGACGATCGTCAGGTCGTCGCCGTGCCGCACCAGATGCGCCTCTCCGATCGGCAGCGGATCCGGGGCGCTCGGTGCCTGCTCGCGCTGGAAGTAGAGCGATTTGTTCTCGACGAACACGACCGGGTTGGGATCCGCGATCGCGCTCAGCAGCAGCCCGGCCGCATCGGCCGCGCAGCTCGGCATCACGACCTTCAACCCGGGGATGTGGGTGAGCCATGCTTCGAGGCTCTGTGAGTGCTGCGCCGCTCCGCGCCCGCTCGCGCCGCCCTGGGTGCGCAGCACCATCGGCACCGAGAGCTGCCCGCCGGACATGAAGTACGCCTTCGCCGCCTGGTTGACCAGCTGGTCGAGGGCCAGCGTTATGAAATCGATGTACATGATCTCGACCACCGGTCGCAGGCCCGCCTGCGCGGCACCGATCGCGACGCCGCAGACGGCGCTCTCGCTGATCGGCGTGTTGCGCACGCGCTCGCGACCGAACTCCTCACTGAGCCCTGCGGTGGCGAGATACGGTCCGCCCTCGGCGACGTCCTCACCGAGCACGATCACCCGCTCGTCGGCGCGCATCGCCACGGCGAGCGTGTCCGCGATCGCCTTGACGAAGGTCGTCTCGGTCGGCTCGCTCATCGGGCGTAGACCAACTCGGCCGCGAGCTCGGGGGTGGGAAGCGGGCTGGCCTTGCCGAACTCGACCGCGGCTTCGACCGCCGCGCGGGCGGCCGCCTCGAGCTCCGCGGCCGCTGCGCGGCCGACCCACCTGCGTTTGAGCGCCTCGGTCTGGAAGCGGGCGAGCGGGTCGCGCAGCTCCCACTCGCGCTCGGCGCCGGCGTCGCGATACTCCTGCTGGTCGCCTTCATAGTGACCCCGTCGCCGGTGCGTGAGGCACTCGAGCAGGAACGGCCCCCTGTGCTCGCGTGCCTGTTCCAGGAACGCGCCGAAGGCGGCCGACACGGCCGCCACGTCACTGCCGTCGACCGTGTCGCGCGCGAACCCGTAGGGCGCAACGACGTCACTCACCCGCTCGACCGGGCTGTGCTCGGCGCGCGCGGTGAACTCGGCAAAGCCGTTGTTCTCGCAGACGAAGATGACCGGCAACTCCCACAGAGCGGCGAGGTTGACCGACTCGTGGAAGTTGCCGGATTGGACAGCGCCGTCGCCGAAGAACACGACCGCAACGCGGTCGCCCTCTTCGAGTCGTGCCGCCAAGGAGTCGCCGACCGCGAGCGGCAGGTTGCCACCGACGACGCCGGTGGCCCCCATGAAGCCGTGCTCGCGGTCGACAAGGTGCATGGACCCGCCGAGGCCGTGGCAGAGCCCATCCACACGACCCATCAGCTCGGCCATCATCGCCGTGAGCGGAACGCCCTTGGCGATCGCGTGGCCGTGCCCACGGTGGCCGCTGTAGACGGCGTCGTCGTGGCGCAGCTGTCCGCAGACCGCCGCCGCGACGCCCTCACCGCCGACGCTCAGGTGGATCAGCCCGTGCACCTGAACCGTGCGTTTGAGCTGCGCGACGCGCTCCTCGAACACGCGGATCCGCCACATCGTCCCGAGCAGCCGGCGCGCCGTCTCAGCGTCCAGTTTCGTCACCGCTCGCCCCACCGACTCCGGTCCTAGGCCGCCGCCGGCGCACTGCCTAGAGCCTGGTGCACGGCGGCGCTGATCTTGGCCTCATCGGGCAGCAGGAACGCCTCCATCGGCTCGCTGTAGGGAATCGTCGCGTCGAGCGCGGTGACGCTCTTGATCGGCGCCTTCAGGAACGTGAAGCCGTGCTCGGCGACGTCGGCGGCGATCGCCGCCGACGGCGAGCCGTAGCGCGTCGACTGGTCGACCAGCACCAGCCGGCCGGTCTTCTCGACCGACGTCAGGATCGTCTCGAGGTCGAGTGGCACGAGCGTGCGCGGGTCGATCACCTCGGCGCTGATGCCCTCGGCGGCGAGCAGCTCGGCGGCCGCCAGCGCCTTGCCGACCATGAAGCCGGTGGCGACGATCGTCACGTCGCCGCCCTCACGCCGGACCGCGGCCTGACCGAACGGCACCAGGTACTCGCCGTCGGGCACCTCGCCGTGCTCGAGCGTCAGCAGGTAGTGGTGGAAGTAACAGACCGGGTTGTCGTCGCGGATCGCGGTCGCCATCAGGCCCTTCGCGTCTGCGGCCGTCGACGGGAGCACGACCTTGAGCCCGGGAACGCCGGTGAACATGCCGTAGATCGAGCCGGTGTGCTGACCGGCCCAGCCGGCCGTGAAGCCGTAGCCCGCCTTCAGCACCAACGGCACCTTGACTCGGCCACCGCTCATGTAGCGGAAGCGCGGGGCTTCGTTGACGACCTGGTTCATCGCGACCAGCATGAACTCGGCCATGTACAGCTCGACCACCGGCCGCAGGCCCGCCAGCGCGGCGCCGATCGCCATGCCGATCTCGGCCGTCTCGGAGATCGGCGTGACCCGCACGCGGTCGGCGCCGAACGCCTTCAGGAACTCGTCGTCGTCGGTCGTCGCGATGTTCTGGCCGAAGTACAGGACGTCCTCGTCCCGTGCCATCTCGAGCTGGATGGCCTCACCGATCGCTGCGATGTATGGAATCTCGTGTGACATCGTCGCCGGCTCTCCTATGCGTAGACGTGGTCGAGGGCGCGCTCGGCGGCGGGCAGCGGACTGTTCAAGCCGAAGTCGACGGCCGCCTGCATCTCGTCGCGGACCTCGGATGCGATCGCGTCGGCCTGCTCGGCGCTCAGCACTCCATCCTCGATCAGGCGCGCGCGGAAGCGCGGGACCGGATCGCCGCGCAGTGCCGCCTCGTATTCCTCGCGGTTTCCGAACACCTCGATCGCCTCGTGCTCGGGATAGTGCAGCGGTACGCCGGGCGGAGCGATGATGTTGCCGTGCGCGCTCAGGCGGTAGACCTTCGACTCCACGAGCGTCGGTCCGTCGCCGACGCGAGCGCGTGCGACGGCGGCGCCGACGACGTCGTAGACGGCGAGCGGATCGCCACCGTCGACGGTCACGCCCGGCATTGAGTACGCCTTCGCCTTGACGGCAAGTGGCTCACCGGCGGCGGCGTTGGCGTCCTCCTGCTCGACCCGGGTGACGACGTTGTAGGAGTTGTTCTCCATCACGTAGACGATCGGCAGCTTCCACAGCGACGCGATGTTGAGCGCCTCGGCAAAGGCGCCCTGCTTGCTCGCGCCGTCGCCGAAGAAGCTGAGCACGACCTGGGATGGGCGGGATCGATTCCGGATCTGAGCGGCCCAGGCGGCGCCGGTCGCGTGCGGGATCCCCTGCCCGACGATCCCCGAGGTGCCGAGGAAGCCGCGCTCGGGGTCGACCAGGTGCATCGACCCTCCGTAGCCGCCGCAGAGGCCGCCCGTGCGGCCGTAGATCTCGGCCATCATCGCCTTCGGATCGGTTCCGAGCGCCAGTGGGTACCCGTGGCAACGGTAGGTGGCCGTCAGCTGGTCACCGGGCCTGAGCGTCGCGATCGAGCCCACGATCGACGCCTCAGCGCCGTCGGCCAGGTGGGTGTGGCCGCGGATCACACCGGGGTGCTCCTCGAAGCTGCGCTTGACGCGCTCCTCGAACTCGCGGATCCGCAGCATCTCCGTGTAGATCCAGGTCAGCCGCTGGTTGTCAAGGTCTGTCATCGCATGCCCTCCTCAGGCGACGCCGGCGGCAAACTGTGCGCTGGTCGTCTCGTACGCTCGGTTGAACGCCTGCTCGATCGGCAGCTCGCGCAGCGGCGCCGACAACACCTCCACGCCCCAGGGACCGGGGTAGCCGATCTGCTGAAACGCCTCGACGTAGCCGCGGATGTCAAACTCGCCCTCACCGGGCAGGTTCCGATCGCACGTCACCTCGTAGATCGCGTCGTCAAGGTTGTGGTGATGGCCGTCGGAGAGCTCGACCCAGGCGAGCTGCTCGGGACGCACGCGCCGCAGGTCATCGGGGGAGATCCCCAGCTTCGCCATGTGCCAGGTGTCGATCACGAGACCCGCGTTGGCCGGCTCGCCCGCGTTCTTCATCAGTGCGAGCGCCGCCTCGAGCGTGTTCACGTTGACGTCGAAGGGCATGAATTCGTACGCGACCCTGGCGTCGGTGTGCTCGCTCGCCTCGGCGCAGAGCGCGGCGAACGCCTCCGCCAACCGGTTCGGCTCGCAGACGGTGCCGGGAATGTTGCCGACCTTGATGTGGTGGGCACCGAACACTGCCGCGGCCTCGAACAGCAGCGCCTTGGTTTCGTCGGACGCGCCGCGCTCGGGCGTTCCGGGATCGACGAAGAAATCGGCGATGAACTCGAGCTCGAGGTGCCGCAGACCAGCGCCCGCGAAGATCTCCTGCATCTGGCCGAGCGTGCGGCCGCCCTCGAGCTGGTGACGGATGTCCGCGTGCCACAGGCCGAGGCCGGTGAACCCGACACGCGCGGCCTGATCGCAGCGATCCTGCCAGTCGAAGTGACTCCACTCACGGCCGAAGTGGATCTCGACCGGGCCGGAGACGGTCCAGTAGCAGGCGACAAGCTCGGTCATGACGGGGAAGCTAACCCGCGTGTTTCGCTACTGCCAGCCATCCAGTGCTGGCCTTCTTGTCGTTCAGCGCGCCACCGCTGAGAGCGCGCGCGCGAGCCGGTCAAGCGCGCTCACCACCTCATCGGGACGCGACAGGTAGGGGGCGTGATCGGTGTCGATCTCGATCACCGCATCACAGCCGGCACGCTCGAACATCAGCCGCTGAAGTCCCGGCGGGATCGACCTGTCGCTCAGGCAGGTGACATAGCCGCGTGGCAGTGCCGCAAACGCCTCGGCGTGGGTCTGATCGAGCGCGAACGGGTTGGTCATCGGCACCACAGCCTGCGGGCGCCGGTGCGGTAGCGCCCAGGCGATCTGCGGCTCGGTGCAGCGACCGTAGATCGCGATCCTCGTGGCCCCTTCGGAAAGCTCGGCGACCGGTGGGTCGCCGCTGAGCACGATGTTTGCCTGGATCTGATCGTCGGCACCCTCCGGTGTCCCGGTCAACGTCAGCAGCGCCTCGCCGTCAACCGGGACGAACGCGCACAGATAGACCAGCGCGGCGACGTGCTGTGGTGCGCGTGAGGCCGCCTGCGTGACGACCATCCCGCCCATGCTGTGGCCGACCAGCACGGCCGGCGGTCCTGCCGCGAGCACCTCGTTCACGCGCCGTGCGTAGGCGTCGAGCGTGACCTCCGCCAGCGGCGTGTGGTCCGACCCCGAGCCGGGCAGGTCGAGCGTCTCCACCGTGTGGCCGGCCGCCCGCAGTCCGGGCAGCACCGGTTCCCAGCACCACGCGCCGGAGAACGCCCCGTGTACCAGCACAAATCGCGCCATGGCGAGCGATCGTATCCGCGGCCGGCGGCGCGTTTGAAGACCCACGGCGACGATTGCGCGCCGGCGCTCAAGTCGCCCTGCGCTGATCGGCAAGGCGCCGTTGGAGGCCTTGATCCGGCACCGGCGCGGGCATATAAAGGGCATCGCAGGACGGCCGCTGCCGGCGGCTCGAGCAGCCAGGGAGATTGGAGACTTTTGATGGCCACCACGGCCGCGGCGCCCAGCGCCTTCCCGAGCCCGTTCTCGATCGAGACCCCAGCGGGCTGCGAGGGCTGGCAGCAGATGTACCCGTACTACGCCGTGTTCGACGAACGCCGGCGCGACACCGACGAGGACCGCTTCTGGTTCTGGAACTCGATGCACTTCCCGTTCCCGATGCCGGCCTTTGACGTGATCTGCATCGACTCGCCGTATCAGGCCGTCGGCTCCTGGCAGAACCGCGTGTTCGCGGTGCCTCCGGCGATGGGCATCGACTACCGGATCGTCAACGGCTACGTGTACATCTCGGGAAACCCGGTGACCGACCCGGCGAAGATCGCCGAGCGTGCCGAGTTCTTCCAGGCGCGGGCCGGCTACTACTACGCGAACTGGACCGAGCTCTACGCGAAGTGGCGCGCAAAGATGGAGGCGCTGATCGCCGAGCTCGGCGATCTGAAGGTGCCCGAGCTGCCCGAGTACGAGCCCGACGAGGTCGCCTTCCGCGAGGACCGCAACACCGCCTTCTACGAGGTCCTCAGCGCCTACGGGCGCGCGCTGCGGCTCGGCGACCTGATGTGGCAGCACCACTTCGAGTTCCTGCTGCTTGGCTACGGCGCCTACGGCACCTTCGCCGAGCTCTGCAAGACGCACCTACCCGACATCCCCGATCAGCACATCGCACAGATGGTCGCCGGCATCGACGTGCTGCTGTTCAAGCCCGACGCCGAGCTGCGCCGGCTCGCCGCGCTGGCCCTGGAGATCGGTGTGGACGCGGCGTTCGCCAGCGGGCGAACGCCGGCGCAGATCGACGCTGAGCTCGAGCAGAGCGAGGCCGGGCGCAGCTGGCTCGCCGAGCTCGAGAAGGTCAAGGACCCGTGGTTCAACATGGCCACCGGCGACGGTCTCTACCACTACTACCGCAGCTGGCTCGATGATCCGCGGATCCCGTATGCGTCGCTCACCGGGCACATCGAGGCGCTGCGCGCGGGCGCGTCGGTGGAGCGGCCGACGGCCGCGCTCGAACGTGAACGCGAGCGGCTCGCGCAGGAGTACGGAGCGCTGCTCGACCCCGGCACGCGTCAGGCCTTCGACGAGCTGCTGGCACTCTCGCGGACGGTGTTCCCCTACGTCGAGGAGCACAAGTTCTACTGCGACTACTGGTTCCTGACGCGCTGGTGGAACAAGATCCGCGAGTTCGGCGAGCTGCTGAGGCGGCACGGCTTCCTCGACGACGCCGAGGATCTGTTCCAGCTCACCCGCCACGAGGTCGGCTCGGCGCTCGACGAGCTCGTGCTGACCTGGGCCACCGGCGGCGTGGCGCTCGGGCCCAAGCACTGGCCGCCGATCGTCGAAGCCCGCAAGCAGCTGCTGCAGCGGATGGCGCAGTGGACCCCGCCGCCGGCGATCGGCACGACCCCCGAGGCCGTCACCGACCCGATGACGATCATGCTCTGGGGCGTGACCACCGAGCGCGTGCGCGAATGGGCCGGCCAGCAGGAGGGCGGGCTCGTGCTGCGCGGCGCGGCCGCCTCACCGGGCCTGGTCGAAGGGATCGCGCGCGTGATCTCGTCGGTGGATGAGATCGCCGAGGTGCAGGACGGTGAGATCCTCGTGTGCGGCAGCACGTCGCCGGCCTGGGCGCCGATCTTCCCGAGGCTCAGGGCGACCGTGACCGACGTCGGCGGCGTGATGTCGCACGCGGCGATCGTCGCCCGTGAGTACAAGCTGCCGGCGGTTGTCGGGACCGGGCGTGCGACCGCTGCGATCCGCACCGGCCAGTCGATCCGTGTCGACGGCTCGACCGGGGTCGTGACCGTGCTGGAGTCGTGAGCTTCGCCCGCGAACTGTCTGAGCTGACCGGCACCGATGCGGCGTCGTTCGGCGGCAAGAGCGCCGCGCTCGGCGAGCTGCTCGCAGCCGGCCTGCGCGTGCCGCCCGGCTTCGCGCTGTCGCATGAGGCGTTCACGCGCGGACGCGACGAGGCGGCGATGCCGGCGGCCGTGCGCGAGCAGATCACGCGCCACTATGCGGCGCTCGCGCGGCAGGCCGGCGTGCCCGAGCCACCGGTCGCGGTGCGTTCGAGTGCCGTCGGCGAGGACAGCGAGACCGCGACCTTCGCCGGTCAGCAGGAGACGCTGCTGTGGGTGCGCGGCGTCGACGCGATCTGCGACGCCGTGCAGATCTGCCGGCAGAGCCTGTTCAGCGTCGAGGCGGTCGCCTACCGGCGGCACATCGGCGACACCCGCGACCCGGCGATGGGCGTCGCGATCCAGCTGATGGTCGACGCGGCCGTGTCCGGCGTGCTGTTCACCTGCAACCCGCTGAGCGGCGACCCGAGCATGGTCGCGATCAACGCCAGCTGGGGCCTGGGGCTAGCGGTCGTCGGCGGCGAGGTCACCCCGGATGACTACCTGATCAGCAAGGTCACGCGCGAGGTCGTGCGCGAGCAGCTCGGGGTCAAGACGCTCGAGTACGTGCCCGATCCCGCTGGATCGGGCGTGGAGCTGCGCGAGGTTCCCACCGACCGGGCCGCGGCGCGCTGTCTCGACGAGCCGGCAATCGCAGCGCTGCTCGATGTCGCCCGCGCCGCGGAGCATCACTTCGGCTGCCGTCAGGACGTCGAGTGGGCGATCGCGCGGGCCGGCTCGGCCCCGGACAACGTGTTCGTGGTGCAATCGCGCCCGGTCACGACGGTGGCGCCGCCGGCACCGGCGGCCCCGGTCTCGGCGATCACGCTGGTGATGGCGAAGTTCGGGGCCAAGCCGTGATCGAGTTCGTCGACACGACCCTGCGCGACGGCAACCAGAGCCTCTGGAGCCTGACCGGCCTGACGACCCCCGATGTCCTGGCGATCGCGCCGACGCTCGACCGTGTCGGCTACCACGCGCTCGACTTCACCTCGAGCACGGCGCTGGCGGTCTCGGTGCGCTTCCACAAGGAGGATCCCTGGGAGCGGATGCGGCTCGCCAGCGAGGCGATGCCGGACACGCCGCTGGGGATGATCGGCACCGGCATGCGCTTCATCTCGTGGGTGCCGGCGGCCGAGGACCTGATGGCGCTCACGTTTCGGGTGGCGGTCCGCAACGGCCTGCGCCGCTTCCAGATCGCCGACCCCTCCAACGACCCCGCCCGCATCCGCAAGATCGCGGCGATGGCACGGCGCGAGGGCATCGCCGAGGTCGTCGTCGGCCTCACCTACTCGATCAGTGAGGTCCATACCCACGCCTACTACGCGCAGCGCGCCGCCGCGCTGTCGGACTGTGCTGAGATCGACCGCTTCTACCTCAAGGATCCCGGCGGGCTGCTGACGCCCGACGCGGTGCGCGAGCTGGCTCCGCACTTCGTCGCCGCGGCCGCCGGGCGGCCGCTCGAGCTGCACAGCCACTGCACGATCGGACTCGCCCCCTACGTCTACGTCGAGGGCGTGCGCGCGGGCTTTCAGGTCGTGCATACGGCGACCGGCCCGCTCTCGCGCGGGACCTCACAACCCGAGCTGCTCAACACGGTCGGCAACCTCGAGGCCGCGGGCTTCACGCACGCGCTCGACCTCGATGCCCAATCCGAGGTGACCGCGTACTTCAACGAGCTCGCCGCGCGCAAGGGCCTGCCCGCCGGTCAGCCACAGGAGTTCGACGGCGCCTACTACCGCCATCAGCTCCCCGGCGGGATGGTGACCACGACCCAGCGGATGCTCGCCGAGATCGGGCGGCCGGAGCTCTACGACGCGGTGCTCGAGGAGGTGGTTCAGGTGCGCGCGGAGATGGGCTACCCGATCATCGTCACGCCGGTCTCGCAGTTCATCGCCAGCCAGGCGGCCCGCAACGTGATCGACGGCGAGCGTTGGAAGAACGTCTCCGATGAGACGGTCCGCTACTTCTGGGGCCACTACGGCGAGCCGCCGGCGCCGGTCGATCCCGCGACCGCTGAGCGCGTGCTCGCGCGCCCGCGGGCCGCAAAGCTGCGCGACCTCGAGCCGATCAGCCTCGGTGGCGCGCGCGATCGCTTCGGCACGCGGATCTCCGACGAGGAGCTGCTGCTGCGGCTGACGATGCCCGCGGCCCAGGTCGACGCGATGGTGGCCAACCGCGATGGCTGAATCGTTCCCACTCGACCTGCGCGACGGCGTGCGCGGGTTCATGTTCGACGTCGACGGCACGCTCGCGCATCGCGGCGCGGATGGGCGCGCGCACGCGCAGCCGGGCGCGATCGAGGTGCTCGATCGGATCCGTGCCTCCGGGCGGCGGCTGGTGCTGTTCACCAACGCCAGCCATGTCAGCTCCGCGACCGTCGCCGCGCGCCTGCGTGACGACGGCTTCCCGGTCTCGGACGCGGAGCTGCTGACGCCGATTGACAGCGCCACCAGTTTTCTACTGCGCCGCCATCGCGACGCGCCGGTCCAGATCTTCGCCACCGACGCGGTGCGCGAGTTCATGACCGCGGCCGGCGTCAACGTCACCGACGGCGATGATGCGCGCGCGGTGTTCGTCGCGCATCTGCAACAGGTCGACCTCGATCAGATCGAGCGCGCGGCGCGCGCGATCGAGCGCGGCGCCCCGCTGCTGACATCGAGCTACGTGCGCGGCTACGCGGGAGCCAACGGGACGATCCTCAGCCGCGGCGCGATGATCACGGCGGCGGTCGCCAAGGCCGGCGGCACGCGGCCGCGGGTCGTCGGCAAGCCCTCGCACGCTGCCCTCGCCGAGCTCACGCGCAGACTCGGCGTGCCGGCATCCGAGCTTGTCGTGATCGGTGATGACGCCCGCATGGACGTTGCGCTCGGCAACCTCGGCGGTGCCGGCACGATCCTCGTGCGCAGCGGCATCAGCGGTGACGTCGATATCACCGCGCTCGCGGCCGCGCACCGGCCCGACGTCGCGATCAGCGCGGTGGCGGAGCTGCTCGATCGTCTCTGAACCGCTGCGGCCAGATCCCCTGCTTGCCGGGCGCGAGGATGCCGCCCGGGTCGACCGCGTCCTTGATCGTCTCGCAGAAGCGCCGGTAGGCGTGGTCGCCGAACGAGTACTGGTCGGCCGCCAGGTCCATGAAGTCGAGGTGTGCGCGGTACTCCCCGTAGCCGAGCTTCGCCGAGTCGCGCACCAGGCGCTTGGCGACGTCGTAGGCGGCACGGACCTGTGGCTCGTCCTTGGTGTCGAAGATGATCAGCGTGACGTGTGCGAACGAGCGCGCGTTGGCCGGGATCAACACCGCCATGTAGTCGAGGCCGGCCTGCTCGATCATGCCGCGCAACAGGTCGCGCACCGCGATCGCGTCGCGGCCGGTCAGCGGCGCGATCGGCGAGAAGCCGATGTGGCCGCCCTGCTCGCCCCCGTACCAGGCCGCCATCGCGTTGAGCTCGAGCCCGGGGACGCCGCCCTGGACCCGCTCGGCCGGGTTCTCGAGCTTCGCGATCTGGTCGGGCGCGTACTTCGTGCCCCAGACCTCGGCACCGTCGATCGTCTCGAACGCGGCCTTGATCTTGGCGTAGCGATGGTCGACCACCGCCTCGTCCCCGAACAGCCCGAAGCGCAGCAGCCAGCGACCGATCTCGAGCTCGCGCGCCATCCGGTCGAGCGCGTCGTCCGGGATCGGCCCCTCCCCCTGCCACCAGAGCTTGCGCTCGGTGACCACCGAGGCGTAGACCGCGGTGTTGAGGATCTGGGGCACGCAACGGATCGTGCCGTCGAGTGACAGCCGTCGCAGCGTGTCGACGAACGGACCAAGGTCATCGTCACGCCAGACCCTCGCCCACATCGGCATGTAGACCTCGGGCTCGGGCATCAGCCAGACGCCCATCTTCGTGACGATCCCGTAGTTCGACTGCATAAACAGCTGGTCGAGCGTCGGGCCGAGGCCGCGCTTGTAGAGATGCCAGGAGCTGTTGTCCGGCATCGCGCCCATCCCGGTGCGCAGCAGCGTGCCGTCGGCGAGCACGACCTCGAGCCCGCAGGCCATGCCCATGTCGACGCCGTAGGGCAGGTAGGTCATGCCGTGGTCAAGCGTGTTGCCGATCACGCTGCCCCAGCCGATGTCCGGCACCGACAGCATCAGCTTGTGGCCACCGGCCTGGATCGCCTCGTACAGGTCAAACCAACGCACCCCGGGCTCGACCTCGGCGTAGCCGAGCTGCTCGTTGATCTCGAGCACCCGGTTCATCCGCTTCAGCGAGACGATCAGCGAGCCCTTGACCCGTGGCGCCGGCCCGCCGTAGCCGTTGTTGCGGCCCTGCGAGTGCGTCCACAGCGGGATCCCGCGCCGGTTGGCGATCCCCACAACCGCCTGGACCTCCTCGACGGTCTCCGGCAGCACCACCGCTGCCGCGACGTACTCGTCCCAGGTCTCGTACTGGAACGGGTCGCGCCAGTCGCTGAGGTCGGACTCCGCGGAGCTCAGCACACGCTCGGAATCGAGCGCGCCGCGCAGCTCGCGCAGCGCTGCGTCTGTGATCGCCGCGGGCGGGGAGATCGCCATGGTGTGGACGAACCTAACTCCGTGCCGGCCGCGCCGCCAGCCATTCAGCGCGCGGCCACTTGACCACGCGCGCGCCTGATCGCTCGGTCACGGGCGTTGCCCGTTGACAGCTCGGCGGCGCGCGGGCAAGACTCCAGTGATGGTGAGTACACGCGCGCAGATGCTCGAGCTGCTCGACGCCCACGGTCTCAGCGCGGCGTCGCTCTACGACGAGTTGACCGACGACATGACGGTCGCGGTGCGGGTCGAGGAGCTCGTCTATCTGGCGGCCGAGCGCGTCCCCGGTCTGGTGCCGACGCGCGACGAGATCAACGCCGAGCTCGAGCTGCCGCTGGCCAGGAAGACCGGCATCGAGCTCGCCCAGGCGCTGCTGATATCCGAGTTCCTGTCGCTGCCGGCCCAGGGCATCCACCTCTGCAACGCGAGCCTCGAGCCCACGCAGCTCGCGCTTGCGCAGCTCGACAGCTTCCGCAGCAACGGCAGCGTCGACCTCGGTCCCGTGCGAGTCGAGCGGCGGGGCGCCGCCGGCCTGCTCGAGCTGTCGAATCCGAAGCACCTGAACGCCGAGGACGAGACGACGCTGGCGCTCACCGAGGCCGCTGTCGACCTGATCCTGCTCGACCCCGAGATCCAGATCGGGGTCTTCCGCGGCGCCGTGGTGCAGCATCCGCGGCACGGCTCGATCCGCGTGTTCGGTGCCGGGATCAACCTCACGCACCTCTACCACGGGCGCATCGGCTACCTGTTCTACCTGGTCCGCGACCTCGCGTACGTGAACAAGCTCTACCGCGGGCTGGTCGGGCCACACGGCGAGCACGAGAAGCTGTGGATGGCCGTGGTCGAGCGGTTCGCGGTCGGCGGTTCCTGCCAGCTGCTGCACACGATGGACCATGTGATCGGCGTGCGCGGCTCGCAGCTGTCGCTGCCGGCGCGCAAGGAGGGCATCATCCCCGGCGCCTCACCGCTGCGTCTGCCGCGGTTCGTCGGTGACCGTCCGGCGCGGCAGGCGATCCTGTCCGGGCGCGAGTGGACGATCGGAGACGCCGACGCGGAGATGCTCTGCGATGAGGCCGTCGATCCCGGCGAGCTGGAGGATGCGATCACGGCGCGAATCGAAGCGCTCACCAACTCCGGTCTGGTCAGCGCGGTCGCCAACCGCCGCGCGATGCGGGTCGGTGAGGAGCCGCTCGACATCTTCCGCCAGTACATGGCGGAGTTCGCGATCGCCCAGGCGCACTGCCATCTGAGCCCCGCGCTGGTCCAGAACCTCGAGCTGAACTGGAATGCCGCCAACCGCAGCCTCTGAACAGTCGCCGATCCGCGACCCGGCCGAGGCGCTCGGTCGCGACCGGCTGCACGCGCTTCAGCTGGAGCGGCTGCGCCGGACGGTGGCACTGGTGCTGCGCGCGCAGCCGCGCGGTGCGGAGCTGCTGGCCCGCGCCGGGATCGCGAGCGCCGATGACGTCCGCAGCCTCGCGGACCTGGCACGGATCCCGTTCATGCAGAAGTCCGATCTGCGGGAGAGCTATCCGTTCGGCCTGCTGGCCGTGCCGCGCACCGAGCTGGTTCGTGTCCATGCGTCCAGCGGGACGCATGGCAAGCCGACGGTCGTCGGCTACACGCGCGGCGACATGGAGAACTGGACCGAGCTGGTCGCGCGCAACATGACGATGGCGGGCGTCAAGCCCGGCATGCTGATCCACAACGCCAACGGCTACGGGCTGCTGACCGGCGGCTTCGGCTATCACCACGGCGCCGAGCGGCTCGGCGCGACGGTGCTACCCGTCTCCGGCGGGTTCACGGCGCGCCAGGCGATGCTGCTGGCGGACCTGCATCCCGAGGTGCTCGTCTCGACGCCCTCGTACGCGCTCGCGATCGCGGCCGCGGTGCGCGACGCCGGCGTCGATCCGCTGACGCTCGGGCTCAGGCTCGGGCTGTTCGGCGGCGAGGCCTCGACCCCGAGGCTGCGCGAGCAGATCGAGCGTCAGCTCGGCCTGAAGGCAGTCGACTCCTACGGCCTGTCGGAGATGTGCGGTCCGGGCGTCTCGAATGAGTGCCTGCAGGAGCGCGACGGCCTGCACGTGCATGAGGACCATTTCCTCGTCGAGGTCGTCGATCCGCAGGATGGCCGGGTGCTCGAACCGGGAGCGCAGGGGGAGCTCGTGTTCACGACCCTGACCAAGGAGGCGTTGCCGCTGATCCGTTACCGCACCGGGGATCTGGCGGCGATCAGCATCGAGCCGTGCCCCTGCGGGCGTACCACCGCGCGGATCCTCGATCTGCGCGGCAGGCGCGACGACATGCTCACGATCCGCGGGGTCAACGTGCATCCGTCCAACGTCGAGCACCTGCTGCTCGGGATCGACGGGATCACGCCGCACTACCGGCTGGTCGCCGAGCGCGAGGGGCCGATGGATGAGCTGACGGTCGAGTGCGAGGTCGAGGGCGACGGTGATCCAGCCGAGCTCAGCGCGCGTGTCGCCGCACTGCTGCGCGAGCAGATGGGACTGCGGATCGGCGTCGTGATCGTCGATCCGGGCACGCTGCCGCGCAGCGATGGGAAGGCCGTGCGGGTGCTCGATCGCCGCGACCTGTGAGCGCGTGGCTCAGTCGCGGTGGGCCGAGACCCAGGCGACCGAGCCGGCATCGACCGGCAGCGCCACGCCGGTGACGAACGAGGCGTCATCACTGCACAGCCACACCACCGCCGCGGCCACCTCGGCGGGATCGCCGGGGCGCGTCATCGCCTGCGGCGCGAGGATCTCGGCGGCGCGCTCGGGCGGCAGCTCGGACATCAGCGGGGTCATGATCGCGCCCGGGCAGACCGCGTTGACGCGGATCCTGTCGTTGGCGTACTCGACCGCGGCGTTCTTGGTCAGGCCGAGGATCCCGTGCTTGCTCGCGGTGTAGGCGCTCAGCCCGATCACCGCCATCAGCCCCGCGTTGGACGACGTGTTGACGATCGCGCCGCCGGAGGCTTGAGTGAGCATCTGGCGGATCTGATGCTTGAGGCCGAGGAAGACGCCGCGCAGGTTGACCGCGATCACGCGATCGAAGTCCTCGTCACTGGTCTCGTGCAGCCGCCGATGGACGCCGATGCCGGCGTTGTTGTGCGCGTAGTCGAGCCTTCCATAGCCGGCCACGACGTGGGCGACGAGCGCCGCGTTGTCCGCGCTGCTCGAAACGTCGCAGGGGAAGAACTCCGCCACCCCGCCGGCACCGCGGATCGTCGCAACCGTCTGCTCGCCCCCGGCGCGCGCGGACTCGAGGTCAGACACCACCACCGCCGCGCCCTCCTGCGCAAAGCGGATCGCGCAGGCGCGGCCGATCCCGCTCGCGGCGCCCGTGACCGCTCCGGCCTTTCCCTGCATCGATCCGGCCATCGTCAGAAGTTGATCGATTTCAGGTGTTTGAGCGCGGCGTGCCGAACGTCACTCGGGGTCTCGCCGAACTTGCGGCGGAAGACGCGTGAGAAGTGGGCGGCGTCGCAGAAGCCCCAGCGGAACGCGATGTCGGTGACCGAACCACCGTTGTGCCTCTGCAGGTCCTCGTAGCAGCGCTGCAGCCGTTCGTTGCGCACGAGCACCGCGACCGACGCGTCGCCGTCCTCGAACAGCGCATGCAGCGCTCGCACCGACATCGCGAACGCACGCGCGATGCTCGTCGGCCCGAGGTCGGCGTCCTGCAGGTGATCGCGCACGTAACGGCGGATCTCCGCGCGCAGCGCCGAGCGCTCGGCGGTACGGCCGCTCGGCAGCCCCGGCTCGACCGCCGCCCGCAGCAGTTCGAGCGCCACGTTGGCCGCCGCAGCGGCGGCGGCCGGCTCCAGCTGCGGCAGCTCGGCCGCCAGCGCGTTCATGTACCTGACCAGCAGCCGCGCGCCACCGTTGCCGGTCAGCGAGGGCAGCCCGCTCAGCTCGGCCAGCCGCGGGCAGACCGCGAGCACCCGCTGGCGCGGGAACAGCAGCGTGCGCTTGTAGAACGGCTCGATGATCTCGATGTCGGTTGGCTGTAGCCCGTCCCAGAGGGCGATGTCGCCGGAGACCAGCGTGTTCTCGTGACTGCCCTCGCGCACCGTCTCGACGCCCTTGTGGACGCACTGGAAGCCGAGCACGTCCTCGTGAGCGGTGGGCCCGCCCGAGCCGATCACCTCGCTGCTGCGATGTCCGTGGAACGGCGCGGCGACGCAATCCACGAGCATCAGGTCATCGATCGCCCAGCGCGCCACGCGCCCGACGAATGTCCCCGGCGTGCGGTGCGTGCGGCTCACGTCGAACGCGAGGTGGGTCGTCGCCAGGATCTCTGACCACGAATCGAGCTGGCTGCCGACGTCGCCGCCGCGCGCCGACCAGCGCTCCGCTGTCGAGCCCTGCGGTGACCGAGGCGCGTCAATGGCTAGCGCGGAACTCACGAGACGGTCTCCTGTCCGGTCGCTCTGCGGCCGAGCCTGATGCAGGCCCGGTCCCCTCTCCTCAGACGGATCATATTCCTCGCTATCTCCTCGTTGGCCCTGAGAAGGTCTTCCGTTCTGAAAGACCTTGTGGATCCTCAGCCAGAGCGACAAACGCGTCGAGCGCCGTGGGGTTCAGCAGCGAGCCGCGGCTGGCGACCAGCTCGGCCGGCTCGCCGCGCAGGATCCGCTTGACCGGCGCCTCGAGCTTCTTGCCCGTGAGCGTGCGCGGAATCGCGGCCACGGAAACGATCCGGTCGGGCACGTGGCGCGGTGAGAGCTGCATCCGCAGCGCCGTTGCGATCCGTCGTTCCAACTCCGGATCCGCGGGGCCGTCGTCGGCGGGCACGATGAACAGCAGCAGCCGGCCGCTGCCACCGGTGTCGTCCTCGAGGTGCACCACGAGCGAGTCCGCGACCTCGGGCAGCTCCTCGATGACGCGGTAGAACTCGCCGGTGCCGAGCCGCACGCCGCCGCGGTTGAGGGTCGCGTCCGAGCGGCCCGTGACCACGCAGCTGCCGCGCGGCGTGAACATGATCCAGTCACCCTGACGCCAGACGCCCGGGTAGCGGTCGAAGTAGGCATCGCGGTAGCGGCTGCCGTCCGGGTCGCCCAGCAGCTCGACCGGCATCGACGGCATCGGCGAGGTGATCACCATCTCACCGAGCTCGCCGACGACGACGTTGCCATCGGCGTCAAACGCCTTCACGTCGACGCCCAGCGACGGCCCCGAGATCTCGCCCTCATACACGGGCTGGGCCGGGGAGCCGCCGACCATGCCGCTGCAGATGTCGGTGCCGCCCGAGCCGTTGATCATCAGCATGCTCGGATCGAAGGACTCATACACCCACCTGTAGGCCTCCGCCGGCACCGGCGAGCCGGCCGTGCAGAAGACTCGCATCGAGCTGAGGTCGAACTCGCGGCCGGGCCGCAGCCCGGCCTTGCGGCAGGCAACCATGTAGACCGAGCTGACGCCCATCGTCGTCGGGCGCAGCTCCGCGGCGATGCGCCACTGCTCCTGCAGGTCGGGCCAGGTCGGGTCGCCGTCGAGCATCACGATCGACGCGCGCATCAGCAGCGCCGAGACCAGCGCGTTCCACATCATCCAGGCGGTCGTCGAGAACCACATCAGGCGCGCGCCCGGCTTGAGGTCCCAGAACAGGCCCTGGTTCTTCTGATGCTCGAGCAGCTGTCCGCCGTGGCCGTGCACGATCGCCTTCGGCAGGCCGGTGGTGCCCGACGAGAACAGCACGTAGAGCGGGTGATCGAACGCCACCGGGACAAACTCGAGCGGGCCCGGAAGCGAGCGCAACTGCTCCCAGCTCACCGCATCGGCGGGCGGTTCGCCGGGGCCGTACTCGACGGCGACGACGTGCTCGAGGCTCGGCAACCCGGCGCGGATCGCCGCGATCTCCTCCTGTCGCGAGACGTAGCGGTCGCGGTAGCCGTAACCCGGCACCGCGATCAGGACCTTCGGCTCGATCTGTGAGAAGCGGTCGATCACGCTGCGCGGCCCGAATTCGGACGAGCACGCCGACCATGTCGCACCGAGGCTGGCGGTGGCGATGAACGCGATCAGCGTCTCAGGGATGTTCGGCATGTAGGCGGCGACGCGATCGCCGCAGCCCACGCCGAGCCGCTGCAACCCCGCGCGGACGCGACTGACCTCCTCACGCAACTCGCCGAACGTCAGCTCGACCTGCGGTCGCGTCTGCGAGCGGCCGACGACGGCCGATCGGTTGAGATCTTCGTCGCGACCGACCAGGTGTTCGGCGTAGTTCAGCCGTGAACCCGTGAACCACTTCGCGCCGGGCATCGTGCGGTCGCTCAGCACCCGCTCGTACGGTTTGTGGAAGCGCACCTCGAAGAACTCGGCAAGCGCGCTCCAGAAGCCCTCGAGGTCGTCGACCGACCAGCGCCAGAGCTCGTCGTAGCCGTCAAAGTCGAGGCCGCGCTCGGACGCGAGCCAGCCCATGAAGCGCCCGATCTCGGTGGTCTCGCGCAGATCCGACGGAGGCTCCCAGAGGACGTCGCCGAGCATCATCAGCCCCGCAGCTTCAGCAATTTCGCCGCGTTCTCCTTGAGCACCAGCGGCCGGACCTCGTCCTTGATCGGCAGCTCGGCGAACTCCCGCAGCCAGCGCTCGGGCGTGAGCAGCGGGTAGTCGGACCCGAACAGCATCTTGTGCTTGAGCTGCGTGTTGGTGTACTGGATCAGGTTGGCCGGGAAGTACTTGGGCGCCCAACCGGAGAGGTCGATGTAGACGTTCGGCTTGTGCACGGCTATCGCCAGCGCCTCGTCCTGCCAGGGGAACGACGGGTGCGCGAGGATGATGTCCAGTCCCGGGAAGTCGGCGGCGACATCATCGACCGCCATCGGGTTCGAGTACTTCAGCCGCACGCCGCCACCGCCCGGCATGCCGGCGCCGATGCCGGTCGTGCCCGAGTGAAACAGCGCGATCAGGCCGGCCTCGGCGATGACCTCGTAGAGCGGATAGAACTCGTGGTCGTTGGGCCAGAAGCGCTGCACGTTGGGATGGAACTTGAAGCCGCGTACCCCCGCGTCGATCATCTCGCGCGCCTCGCGCACGCCGAGCTTGCCCTTGTGCGGATCGATGCTGGCAAACGGGATCAGCACGTCGGGATTGGCGCGCGCCGCCTCGAGCACCTCGCTGTTGCCCAGCCGCCGGCGGCCCATGCCGGCCTCGTCGTCGACGTTGAAGATGACGGCGACCATGTTGCGCTCGCGGTAGTAGTCCGCCACTTCCTGGGCGGTCGGCTGCGGCGGGTGACCGCCGAAGTACTGAGCCGCGGCGGCGAGCACCTCACTGGTGACCGGATCCTGCGGCTCGCCCTCGTTGCGCTCGGCGTGTACGTGCACGTCGATCGCGACGATCTGATCCAGGTCGAAGCTCATGCGTCGGCCCGCTCGAGCTCAAGCGGGGGCAGCGAGACGCCCGACGGTTGCGCCAGCGACGCGAACGACGCCTGCCACTCGGCGGCGATCGAGTCGGCGTCCCAGCCGCC
>DATASU010000077.1:0-14158 GCA_036269095.1 Solirubrobacteraceae bacterium | reverse complement strand
ACTTCTTCGCCAAGCCGCAGCCGACCTGGGGCTCGCCGATGCTGGCCGAGGTCGACTACGACGACATCCACTACTTCGTCCGCGCCTCCGAGCGCGCCGAGCGCTCCTGGGACGACGTGCCCGAGGACGTCAAGAAGACCTTCGACCGGCTCGGCATCCCCGAGGCCGAGCGCAAGTTCCTCTCGGGCGTCGGCGCCCAGTACGAGTCCGAGGTCGTCTACCACCAGATCAACAAGGATCTGGAGGCCCAGGGCGTGATCTTCACCGACATGGACACCGCGTTGCGCGAGCACGAGGACATCCTCAAGGAGTACTTCGCGACGATCATCCCGCCCAACGACAACAAGCTGGCCGCGCTCAACAGCGCCGTCTGGTCGGGCGGCTCGTTCGTCTACGTGCCCAAGGGCGTGCACGTCGAGATGCCGCTGCAGGCCTACTTCCGGATCAACACCGAGTCGATGGGCCAGTTCGAGCGCACGCTGATCATCGCCGACGAGGGCTCCTACGTTCACTACGTCGAGGGCTGCACGGCACCGACCTACAGCGCCAGCTCGTTGCATTCGGCCGTGGTCGAGCTGATCGCCAAGCCCGGCGCGCGGATCCGCTACACGACCGTTCAGAACTGGTCGGCGAACGTCTTCAACCTCGTCACCAAGCGTGCCGTCGCTGAGACCGATGCGACCGTCGAATGGGTCGACTGCAACCTCGGTTCGAAGCTGACGATGAAGTACCCGAGCGTCTACCTGATGGGCGATCGCGCCCACGGCGAGATCCTCTCGATCGCGTTCGCCGGCAAGGGCCAGCATCAGGACGCGGGCGGCAAGATCATCCACGCCGCGCCGAACACGACCTCGAACATCTTCGCCAAGTCGATCTCCAAGGACGGTGGCCGCGGTTCCTACCGCGGGCTGCTGGAGATCGCCAAGGGCGCGCACGGCTCGAAATCCAAGGTCGTCTGCGATGCGCTGCTGCTCGATGAGCACTCGCGCTCGGACACCTACCCGACGATCCGCATCTCCGAGGACGACGTCAACGTCGGTCACGAGGCGACCGTCTCGAAGGTCGGCGAGGACCAGCTCTTCTACCTGATGTCGCACGGCATCTCCGAAGAGGAAGCCTCCAAGCTGATCGTCAACGGCTTCATCGAGCCGATCACCAAGGAGCTCCCGATGGAGTACGCCGTCGAGATGAACCGCCTGATCGAGCTGCAGATGGAGGGTTCAATTGGCTGACGCGCTTGAATTTCCCACCTTCAAGGGCCGCCCCGGGTGGGAATTCACCGACATCTCAGCGCTCGACGTAGACATCTATGAGCTATCTGCGGTGCATCCGGCTTGGGGCTCGGATGCCCCCGGCTCCCTCTGGGACCTGCCGAAGACCGATCTTCCCGCGGGCGTCGAGGTCGAGCTCGGCGACGGTGAGGCCACGATCACGGTTGGGCGCGGCATCGTGCTCGAGCAGCCGATCGCACTCACCACCGTGGTGCCCGACGGGAAGCTCGCCAACCTCCGCACCCGCATCGTGTTGGAGGCGGGCGCGCACGCCGAGGTCTGGGAGCAATACGTCTCCGCGGGCGACTGCCTGCTCAACCTCGCCACCGAGATCAGCGTCGGGGACAACGCGATGCTGCGCTACGTCAGCGGCCAGAACCTGTCAGAGGACGCTTGGATCTTCGGCGCCCAGCACGCGACCGTCGGCCGTGACGCCCGCCTCGACTGGGTCGCGCTCGGCTTCGGCTCGAAGTCGGGCCACGTGCTGATGCAGACGCGCCTGGCCGGTGAGGGCGCCGAGGCGCGCGTCACCGGCGCCTACGCGACCCATCGCAGCCAGCACATCGACTTCGACACCACGCAGGAGCACGCGGCGCCGAACACGACCTCCGACCTCGCCTTCCGCGGGGTCCTGCAGGATCGCTCGAGCGCCGTCTGGAAGGGCAACATCATCGTCGACCCGGGTGCTCAGAAGACCGACGCGTTCCAGGACTCGCGCAACCTGCTGATCTCCAAGCGCGCCCACGCGGACTCGATCCCGGGGCTCGAGATCCAGGCCAACGACGTGCGCTGCACGCATGCGGCCGCGGTCGCCCAGGTCGATCCCGAGCAGCTCTTCTACCTGCGCTCGCACGGGCTGCCCGAGGCCGAGGCCAAGCAGCTGGTGATCGAGGGCTTCCTCTCGGCGCTCGTTGAGCGCTTCGAGCCGGGGGCGGTGCGCGAGGTGCTCGCCGCCGCGCTCGAGCGGCGGCTCGAACTGATTCTCGACTGAGGGGTCCGCACAGATGAGCGCCCGCGCAGCGGCCACCCACCGGGCTGTGGTGATGTTGCGCGGGATCAACCTCGGGGCCACTAATCGCATTGCGATGCCCGCGCTGCGTGAGGCGCTGGCCGCGGCCGGATTCGAAAATCCCCGCACCCATGCGCAGAGTGGGAACATCGTGCTCGGGACAGGCCTGGAAGAGTCCGAGCTCTCGGATAGAGTGGAGGCACTGATTACTCAGTGCTTTGGACTAAACGTCCCAGCTGTCACTCGCAGTGGACAGGAGCTAGCGCGCGTGGTCGCCGAAAACCCGTTCTCCGAGCTTGCAGACCAGGAGTCCAAACGCTTCCAGGTCACGTTTCTGCGTGGTCAGCTCGAGCCCGGGGTCGAGCGGCGACTGGCCGAGCTGGCAACCCCGGCCGAACGTTTCGCAGTGCGCGGACGTGAGATCTACGCGTGGCATCCGGACGGGATCGCGCGCTCGAAGCTGGCGCTGAAGCTCGGCGCCAAGGCGGGGCTTGGCGAGGATGTGGTCACGACCTCACGCAACTGGACCACGGTGCTGACGCTGCTGGAGATGAGCTCGCGCGATGTCAGCTGACCTGGCCCACCCCTACACGATCCTCGACGTCTTCACCTCGGCGCCGTTGGCCGGCAACGCGCTGGCGGTGTTCACCGAGGGCGAGGGGATCCCCAGCCGGCTGATGCTCCCGGCGGCGCGCGAGCTGCACCTGTCGGAGACCGTGTTCCTGCTGCCCGGCGATGACGAGGCCGACGCGACCGTGCGTATCTTCACGCCCCACGCCGAGCTGCCGTTCGCCGGGCATCCGGTGCTCGGCGCCGCGTTCGTCGTCGGCGCCGCCAACGATCTCGCGACCGTGCGGCTGCGCACGGGAGCCGGGATCGTGCCGGTCAAGCTGACGCGCGAGCATGGTGAGATCGTCTACGGCGAGATGGAGCAGCCGCTGCCGACGGTGCGCGAGTTCGAGCGCGAGCAGGAACTGCTGGCGGCACTTGGCGCCTCGCGGCCGGTGCTGCCGCTCGAGATCTACCGCAACGGGCCCACGCACGTGATGGTCGGACTCGGCGACGCCGAGCAGCTCTCGGCACTCGATCCCGACATGTCGGCGCTGGCGAAGCTCGGCCCGATCGGCGTCGTCTGCTTTGCCGCGGCCGAGCCGGCCGCCGCCGGCGAGCACACACGCGTGAACTGCCGGATGTTCTCCCCGGGCACGGGGATCCCGGAGGATCCCGCCACCGGCTCGGCGGCGGGCCCGCTCGGGCTGCACCTGGCGCGTCACGGCTGGTACACGCCCGGCCAGACACTGACACTGATCCAGGGGGTCGAGATGCAGCGCCCGTCCGAGCTGACGGTGCGCGTCGAGGGCAGCGGCGAGCAGCCGTCGCGGATCGCCGTCGGCGGCTGCGCCGTGGTGGTCGCCCAGGGCCATTTCCGCCTGCAGTAGGCGGCCGTGCCCGCAGCACCCGCGCCGGCGGCCCGCGTGCAATAGGCTGCCTATATATGAAGCTCGCAACGTTTCGCCCGGACTCGACGTCCGCGCCACTCGCAGGCATCGTCGAGGGTGACCGCGTGCGCGCGTTCGCCAGCGGCACCGACGGCGTACGCAAGGTGCTCGCCGGCACCCAGGACCTGGCAGCCGACCTCGGCAGCTTCGCGCTCGCGGAGGTGCAGCTGCTCGCACCGATCCCACACCCCGGCACGGTTTTCGCGATCGGGCTCAATTACCGCGACCACATCGCCGAGATGGGCCACGCCGACGTGCCCGATTGGCCCACGGTGTTCGTCAAGGTCAACACCTCGGTGACCGCCCCCGGCGGTCCGATCGTCTGTCCCGCGGTCGTGCGGCGCCTCGACTACGAGGGCGAGATGCTGATCGCGATCGGCGCCGGCGGCAGGGCGGGCGGCTACTGCGTCGCCAACGACGTCAGCGCACGTGACCTGCAGAAGCGCGAACCGCAGTGGGTGCGCGCCAAGGGCTCGGACACGTTCTGCCCGTTCGGCCCCTGGCTGACCACCGCGGACGAGGTGCCCGACCCGCAGAGCCTCGGCCTGCGCACCTGGGTCAACGGCGAGCTGCGGCAGGACTCCAACACCGCGAACCTCGTTTTCGGGGTCGAGGAGCTGATCGATTTCATCGGCCAGACCTGCACGCTGCGCCCGGGCGACCTGATCCTCACCGGCACGCCGGGAGGGGTCGGCCAGGGCATGCAGCCACCGCGCTACCTGCAATCAGGCGACGCGATCAAGATCGAGATCGACCAACTGGGCTCGATCGAGCACAGCGTGGCCTAGCCCAGCGAGCTTTCGACAGCACGTGCGCGTCCTGTGACGCGCACGTCGAAGGCTCAGCTAGTCCTCGTCTTCGTCTTCGTCCTCTTCGAACTCGAGCTCGTCGAAGGCCTCGGGATCGTCGAAATCCGAGTCACCCTCGGCGGCGTCGTCGTCCAACTCGACGTCGTCGTCTTCGAAGTCGTCTTCGTGGAGGTTGCTCATCTGGCGCAGAGTAGTGGATTCGGCGGCAGGATCAGTGCTTGTCAAGCACCTTGTCGATCAGCCCGTACTCGACGGCCTGGTCGGCTTTGAAGAAGCGGTCGCGCTCCATGTCGGCATGGACCTTCTCGACCGTCTGCCCGGTGTGGTGGGCGTAGATCTCATCGATCCGCTTGCGGATATTGAGCACCTCGCGCGCATGGATCTCGATGTCCGTCGACTGCCCTTCGAAGCCGGACGACGGCTGGTGGATCAGGATGCGGCTGTTGGGCAGGCAGAAACGCTTGCCCTTGGCGCCGGCCATCAGCAGCAGCGAGCCCATCGACATCGCGATGCCAACGCAGATCGTCTGCACCTGTGGCTTGATGAACTGCATCGTGTCGTAGATGGCGAGGCCGGAATAGATCGAACCGCCCGGGCAGTTGATGTAGATCGAGATGTCCTTGTCCGGGTCGGCCGACTCCAGATGCAGGAGCTGCGCCACGACCAGGTTCGCGACGATGTCGTCGATCGGCGTCCCGAGGAAGATGATCCGCTCGTTCAGCAGACGGCTGTAGATGTCGAACTCGCGCTCGCCGCGGGCGGTGCGCTCAATGACCATCGGAACTAGAGGCATGGCTTGGACGCTAGCGGATGTGTCGCAGCGGTGGGCGGTGCAGCCGAGTTTGTGGCCAGCGGGCCACTAACTCGAGATCAAACGGTCGCGTCGAGCCAGGCGCGGCGGCTCATGTGCTCCGACGAGTATTCGCCGGTGTCGAGCTCGCGCCGGATCTCACCGAGCGTGCCGAAGCGCTCGGCGATCACGTCGTGCTGGTGGATCGTCTCGAGGTTCTCCTGGCGGGCCGAGATGAAGACCTCGTCGGGTAGCTCGGGCAGCCGATCGACGACGCCCTTAACCATCTCGCGCACGCAGTCCTCGACGAAGCGCGGCCGGCGGTGGGCCTTCTCGACGACGTGCGCCTCGTCCGAGCGCTTCATCAGCTCGTAGATCTCCGATGACATCGATTCCTCGACGATCTCCAGCAGCACGCGTGCGTCGAGCTCGACGTCGGAGCCCTCGGGCAGGCCGATGTGCAGCGTGCCGAGCCCGCGCTGGTTGTGCGTCGCGACCGGCACCGCCTCGAGAATGCGGTCGATCTCCTCGGTGTCGTAGCCCTCGTCGCCGAGCCGTGCGCGGGCCCCGGCGGCGACCAGCTCCTGCGCGCACGGGCAGGCGGTCATGCCCTGGGCGGCGACCCCGATCAGGCGACGGGTGCCGGTCTCGGTGCTGACGGCGCAGCCATGCAGCGTGTAGAGCTCCTGGGTCTCGATCCCGGAGACCGGCGCGGGCCGGTATTCGGGGAAGCGCGCCTCGACCGTGACCTCCGCGCGGCGGGCGCCCTGGCGGGCGCGCACGAGCTGGGCGATGTGCTCGGCCAGCGTCTCGGCGTGAAACGGCGACTCCTCGAGTACGACCTGGCGGATCGCCTCGTTCACGACCTCCTCGAAGCGCGACATGTGCGCGCCCTTCTGGTTCGGGCCGAGCTCGACGACGCACTCGAAGCGTGCCCAGAAAAGATGGTCGCTTCCGTTGTAGTGGAGCCGGATGACCTTCTCGACATTGGTCACGCCGACCTGCGTGAGGCTCAGCTTGACCGGCGGAAGCTGGGACTGGACGTCAACCGTTGCTACGGGTGTGCTGGGAGTGCTTGTCATCTCGCTCCAAAGGTTAGAGCAGCGGCTTTGCGGGCCCTGAAGTTCGGTTTTTGGGGAGATCCGACGCACATGTTGTGTCGATTGGTACGAAGTCCGAAGTTCTGTGGTATCACTCAGCAGTCCCTTGAGGGGGGACAAAAGGGAGAGGGAGCCGCCGCCTGGTGGGGGCTCTGACTGACTGATCCGTGATCCGGAAGGAGTCGGAGGTTGTGAGTACCAAAGCAACCGCATTGCTCAGTGACGAGGCACCGATCTCGGAACTCGACGAGTTCCGTGGTCTCATCGCGGAGGGGCAGGAGCGCGGCTTTCTGACATTCGAGCAGATCGCCACGTGTCTCGAGGAGTCGGAGGTGACCAAGGAGCAGGTGCAGGAGCTGCATGCCTATCTCGATGAACAGGGGATCGAGGTAGTCGAGCCCGATGGCAAGCTGGCGCGCTCTGAGATCGGCAGCGTCGAGGCACGAGCGGCCGCTGTGGCCGACCCCGACGCCGATCCCGACGCGGGACGCGGCCGCGCCAAGCGCGTCGAGGTCGACCTCACGGTCGAGCCGAGCCTCGATTCGCTGCGGCTGTATCTGCGGTCGATCGGACGTGTGAGCCTGCTCACCGCCGAGCAGGAGGTGATGCTCGCCCGCCGCATCGAGCGCGGCGACATGGCCGCCAAGCAGCAGATGATCGAGGCCAACCTGCGGCTGGTCGTGTCGATCGCCAAGTCCTATCTCGGGCGCGGCCTGACCTTCCTGGACCTGATCCAGGAGGGGTCGATGGGCCTGATCCGCGCGGTCGAGAAATTCGACTACCGCCGCGGCTACAAGTTCTCGACCTACGCGACTTGGTGGATCCGCCAGGCGGTGACGCGCGCGATCGCCGACAAGGGCCGGACGATCCGCATCCCCGTGCACATGGTCGAGAAGCTCAACAAGGTGATGCATGTCGAGCGCCAGCTCGTGCAGCAACTCGGCCGTGAACCGACGCCGGCGGAGATCGCGACCGAGCTCGGCACGACCGTGCGCGAGGTCCGTGACGTGCTGCGCATGGCCCAGCAGCCGATCTCGCTGGAGAAGCCGATCGGCGAGGAGGAGGAGTCCGAGCTCGGGGACTTCGTCGAGGACCAGACCGCCGAGTCGCCGTTCGAACAGGCGGCCGATTGCCTGCGTCGCGAGAACCTGCGTCGCGCACTGGCGGCGCTGCCCGAGCGCGAGCGCGAGGTGATCGAGATGCGCTTCGGGCTCTCGGGCGAGCGCCCGTACACGCTCGAGGAGGTCGGTCGCGCGTTCAACGTCACGCGCGAGCGCATCCGCCAGATCGAGAACCACACGCTCAAGAAGCTCGAGGCGCTGCCTGAGGCGCAGCGCCTGCGCGACGTCGAGTAGCGGGGCATTTGCTGAGATCGGAGGCATCGGCCCGCCGGCCGATGCCTACCGGGCTCGTGCCCGGCGGTCTGCGCTGCAGGTAGCATCGGGTCGGTGGACAGCCTTGAACAGCGCGTGCGCGACCTGACCGCCCACGCCGTCGCCCGCGACCCGAGCGTGCTCAACGCGACCGTCGGCGGCACGCCACTCAAGGGCTCCCAGCGCGAGGTCAATCGCATCGTGATGGGCGCCCTTTCGGGCATCCACGAGGCGCTGATCGAGATCGCCCGCGAGATCGATCAGATCCGCTCCGAGCTCTGATTCTCGGGTTTCTCCGAGCGCGGGCGCTTTCATGTTGCGCTCTGCACACGCGGTGGGAATCGGAGCTGGAATGGAGTCATAAAGCGGATCGATGCGTCTCGGTGCGACGCTGTCTTCGTGCACGTTGGCGACGGTCGCCGTTGGTTCATTCCGGTAGATGCTCTGGGCGGCGGTTCGGGCATTCTGCTTGGCGGACCGAAGTACGCTGACTACGAAATCGAGGCCGGAGAACGTCTCCAATCGCGATCAGGCGACACCGACTAAACTGCGCGATCGTCCGCTGGCGGGATTCCCGAGCGGTCAAAGGGGATGCGCTGTAAACGCATTGGCTCTGCCTTCGGAGGTTCGAATCCTCCTCCCGCCATTTCATGCAGCACGCCCGGTTCGCCACGCGATGAAATTCGACCGGCGCGAGCTGGCGGCGGTGTTCGCGGGCGGGATGGTCGGCACGCTGATGCGGGTCGGCTTCAGCAGGGCCTTCACCTCCGGTGACGCGAGCTGGCCGTGGGCCGTGTTCGCGATCAACATCAGTGGCGCGCTGCTGCTCGGCTACGTGGTCACGCACCTGCAGGATCGGCTGCCGCTCGCGACCTACCGGCGCCAGCTTATGGCGACCGGATTCTGTGGCGCTTACACTACTTTCTCGACAATGCAGCTTGAGTTACTCAACATGTGGGACGCGCGCCGA
The DNA here is from genome assembly GCA_036269095.1 of Solirubrobacteraceae bacterium. Classification (GTDB taxonomy): domain Bacteria; phylum Actinomycetota; class Thermoleophilia; order Solirubrobacterales; family Solirubrobacteraceae; genus Palsa-465. The sequence continues at coordinate 5,337 of DATASU010000077.1, read as the reverse complement.
TACGGTCTCGCCGTCGCCTATCTGGGCGCGAGCGTAGTCTGCGGATACGCTGCAGTGCATGTCTCAACAGCGGTCGCGCGCGGCGTGCGCGTAGGCCGGTAAACAAGGAGGCCAACCGATGATCTTCCGGCAGGTTATTCATGACGATCTCGGCTGCGCGTCGTACTTCATCGGCGACGACAAGGCAGGCATCGCCGCGGTCGTGGATCCGCGCTTCGAGATCGACGCGTATCTCGACCTGGCTCGCTACCTGGGCGTACGCATCACCGACATCTTCGAGACGCACAACCACGCCGACCACGTCTCCGGCCATGGCCGGCTGGCCGCTGCGACCGGCGCGACGATCCACATCCACAGCCTGGTTGCGCCCGAGTTCGAGCACGAGCCGTTCGAGCACGGCGACGTGTTTGCGCTCGGCTCACTCCAGATCGCGGCGGTGCACACACCGGGCCACCGGCCCGAGCACACCTGCTTCCTGCTCACCGACCTGCACCGCGGCGATGACCCCTGGGCGGTGCTCACCGGCGACAGCCTGTTCGTCGGCGACGTCGCCCGCCCCGACCTCGCGGTCGAGCGCAGCGAGGGCGCGCGCGGGATCTTCCACTCACTGCGTGACCGTCTGCTCAGCCTGCCCGACCACATCGAGGTCTGGCCCGGTCACCTGGGCGGCTCGATGTGCGGCGGCCCGGGCATGGATCTCAAGGTCGCCTCGACGATCGGCTTCGAGCGCCGCCACAACGCGATGCTCGCGATCGACGACGAACAGGAGTTCATCGATGCCTCCGTCGCGAAGCTCGGCGCGCAGCCCCCGAACTTCAAGACGATCGTCGCACTCAACCACGGTCCGCTGCTGACCGATGACGTCGAGCTCGCGCGGCTCTTCCCGCAGGAGCTCGAGCAGCGCGCGCATGACGGCGCCCTGGTCGTGGACGTGCGCACCGACATGCAGTTCGCCGAGGGCCACATCCCCGGCTCGATCTCGATTCCGCTTCAGCGCGGCGGCTTCGGCACGAAGCTCGCCTGGGTTGCGGGCGGCGCGGGCCAGGTGATCTTCGTCGCCTCCACCGAGGCTGACGGTCGTCGCGCCGGATCGCTCGCGGCAGCGGTCGGTCTCGCCAGGGCCGTCCGCGGCGGCGGGCTGCTGGCCGGTGGCTGGACGGCCTGGAACGCCGAGGCGCGACCGCTGGTGAAGCTGCCGCGTGTGACGGTCGAGGAGCTCGGCCCGTACCTCGACACGATGCCCGCCTCGCAGGTGCTCGATGTGCGTGAGCTGGCCGAGTACGAGGCCGGCCATATCCCCGGCTCGCAGAACCTGCCGTGGCACGACATCGATGACATCCCCGCCGGGATCGACCCGGAGCAGCGGATCGTCGTGATCTGCGCCTCGGGGCAGCGCGCCGGCACCGCCGCGAGCCTGCTGCAGCGCTTCGGCGCCACCGACGTCGTGCACGTGGCGGGCGGCGGAGTGCCGAAGTGGGGAGCGCTCGGCGGCAAGCTGAGCGAGCCCGTCGGGGTCGCGTGAGGCTGCACGTCCTCAGCGACCTGCACCTCGAGCACGCTCCCTTCACGGTTCCCGCGGTCGACGCCGACGTGGTCGTGCTGGCCGGCGACGTCGCACCCGGCACGGCGGGGATCGAGTGGATGCGCCGTCACCTCGACGGCCGCCCGATCCTCTACGTCGCCGGTAACCACGAGTTCTACGGGCACGACCTGCCGGGCCTGATCGATCGCCTGCGCGACGCTGCCCGCGGCAGCAGCATCCACGTGCTCGAGAACGATCAGGTTGTGATCGATGGCGTGCGCTTCCTCGGCTGCTCGCTGTGGAGCGACTTCGACCTCGCGGGCTCCCAGAACCGCGCCAACACGATGCGCGTGTGCGAGCGGCTCGTAAACGACTACAAGCGGATCCGCGCCTCCGAACTCGACCGCCCGCTGCGGGCGCAGGACACGCGCGATCTGCACGTCGCCAGCCGCGCTTGGCTGGCGACTGCACTGGCCGCGGGCCACGACGGTCCGACCGTCGTCATCACCCATCACGCGCCACTCGTGCGCGAGCGCCCGGACAACCCGCTGCTCGCGGCGATCGGCGGAGCCTTTGCGAGCGACCTCGCGGAGCTGATGGACGGTGCGCGCGCCGGCCTCTGGGTCTTCGGCCACATTCACCGTGCCCTCGACGCCGAGGTCAACGGGACCCGTGTGCTCAGCAACCAGCGCGGCTACCCCCACGAACCGGTCGCCGGTTTCGACCCCGCGCTCGTGGTCGAGATCTGACCGGCTACCGCAGCTCGATGATGACCTTGCCGACGGCGCCGCCCTCGACGGCGTCGTGGGCCTCGGCGATCTGCTCGAGCGCGAAGCGGTGCAGCGGCAGCGTCGTCAGCGCGCCGGCGGTGACGGCCACCGTGGTCCGCTCGATCGCGTCGCGCAGCTGACGCTGCGGAACCGTGTAAAGAAGCATGAACCTCAACGTGAGGTTTGGTGCCATCAGCTGACGCACCGGAACCTCGGCGACGCTGTCCGGGTCGGCGGCATATGAGGTGATCATCGCGTGCGGTGCCGCCACGGCCAGATCCAACGGCAGGTTCTGATCGAGCGCGACCTCGACGAACCGATCGATGCCGTCCGGCACAGCCGCACGGATCTGCTCGACGACGTCCGCGTCGCGGTAGTTGACGACCGTCTGCGCGCCGGCCTGGCGCGCCAACTCCGCCTTGGCCGCACTCGAGACCGTCGCGACGACGTGTCCGGCACCCTCGAACCGCGCCAATTCGATCGCCGCGTGGCCGACGGCGCCCGCGCCGCCCGAGATCAGCACCGTGCGGCCGACCGGCGGGCCGTCGGCGCTGAGGCAATACGCGGCCGTCAGCGCGGGCACCCCAAGCGAGGCGCCGAGCTCGAAGCTGGCATCGTCGGGCAGCGGGATCGCGTTGCCGGCCGGTACGACGGTGTACTCGGCCGCGGTTCCCCAGCTGTCGTGCGCCGCCAGCAGCACCCACACGCGCTCGCCGACGCGGCCCGCGTCGACGCCGCTGCCGACGGCGTCGATCGTGCCCGCGCCATCCTGGTTCGGCACCACGAGCCTGCCCGGTGCCGGTGGGCTGCGCTTGCGGGCCTTCCAGTCGGTCGGGTTCACACCCGAGATCGCGATCCTGACGCGGACCTCGCCCGGTCCGGGCTCGGGCGTCTCCACCTCCTGCACCCGCAGGTCGGTCGAGCCCTCTCCGGTTCCATAGACGGCCGCAAGCATTTCGCACGGCCAAGCATAGTTGGGCAGTCGCCGCGCGATGTATGCTCGCCCCGTGGGCGCTGGGGATTCTGCCTCTGGGACGGCTGTTCCTTCCGATGCCGAGCTGGCGGGCCTGGTCGAGCATCTCGTCGGCGAGTTGTGGTGGAAGGTGAGCTCCGAGCTGCCGACCGAGCTCAGCCGTACCGCGGCCTCGATTCTCAAGTACCTGCGTGAGCACGGACCGCAGCGGGTGACATCGCTGGCGACCCGCGAGCAGGTGGCGCAACCGACGATGTCGGTGATCCTCAAGCGGCTCGGCGCCCGCGGGCTGGTCGAGCGCCGCGTCGACCCGGACGATCGCCGCGCCACGCTCGTCGCGATCACGCCGCTCGGGCTGGAAACGCTGAGCGAGCGTGCGCGGCTGCGCTCGGGCTGGTTCGCCAGCAGGCTCGCCGGGCTCGAGGGCGACGACCGCCGCGCGGTCGCCGCGGCGGTGTCGAAGCTGATGGAAACGTTCGGCTGAGGCGATCGGTACGTTTCAGGCGTGAGCCGCAGACGCGAGATCAAGTCGTACCTGATGGATATGGACGGCGTTCTCGTGCGCGAGGAGCACGCGATCCCCGGCGCTGACACGTTCATCGCGCGCCTACGTGAGCGTGAGATCCCATTCCTGGTGCTCACCAACAACTCGATCTACACGCCCCGCGACCTGTCGGCACGGCTGCGTGCCTCCGGGATCGACATCGGTGAGGAGAACCTCTGGACCTCGGCGCTCGCCACGGCCCGGTTCCTCGACGACCAGCGTCCCGGCGGCACCGCGTTCGTGTTCGGCGAGGCGGGCCTGATCACCGCGCTGCATCAGGCCGGTTACACGATGACCGACAACAACCCTGACTATGTGGTTCTGGGTGAGACCCGTACGCTCAGCTTCGAGCGGCTGACGCTGGCGACGCGGCTGATCATCAACGGGGCTCGCTTCATCGCCACCAACCCGGACACCTCCGGGCCGTCGAATCGCGGCCCGATCCCCGCGACCGGCTCGGTGGCCGCTCTGATCACAGCGGCAACGGGCGTCAGGCCCTACTTCGTCGGCAAGCCCAACCCGCTGATGATGCGCTCGGCGCTCAACGCGATCGGCGCCCATTCGGAGACCACCGCGATGATCGGCGATCGCATGGATACCGACGTGATCTCCGGCATGGAGGCGGGGCTCGAGACGATCCTCGTGCTCACCGGACTGACCACGCGCGAGGCCGCCGAGCGCGAGCCCTACCGCGCTCACCGCGTCGTCGATTCGATCGCAGACCTGGTCCCGGACCTCGGCTGACACCCGCCGGGCCGGCCGCGCGAGGTCCGGCCCGCGGCGCCCGGCTCAAGTGGCGGTCGCGTGCGACCGATTACTCCGTTTGTCCTGCTGTCAAACGGCTTCCGCCTCTCCGGGAAGGCAATAACCCCATGAACACCGCAATGCGCTTCTCGTTGAAGGCGCGTCTCCTACTGTCCTTCGGCCTGATCGTGTTGCTCACGCTCGTGCTCGGCATCTTCGCGATCTCCGGCATCTCGAGCGAGAACTCGCACGTGAAGCAGGTCGCGAACAAGATCGTTCCGGCCACCTCACTCGCGGGCCAGGCTGCCGCGTTCATGAACAAGTACCGCAAGGACGAGCTCCACTACATCCTCTCGACTCCGGCCGAGCGCGCCGGGTCGCAGGGCATCGACGGCGACCTCGCCGGCGACATCACCGGGATGGCCCAGGTCCTGGCCCAGTACCAGAAGCAGGGTCTCGCGGTCGATGCGCGTGACGCGAAGCTGGTCAACAACTTCAAGACGCTGTTCGCCGCCTACGTCAAGGAGTCGGCCGGTTTCAAGCACCTCGCCGATCAGAACAAGCTTGCGCAGGCCGGGCAGGTCGTCGGTGCCGGTGCGGCCGACAACACCTACACCAACATGAAGGCCGCCTCGGCGGCGTGGCTCGCCTACGAGGGCACTCTCGCCGACGACGCCGCCGCCTCGGCACATTCGACCAATACGACCGACGTGCTGCTGACACTGGTGCTGTTGGTGCTCACGCTGGTGGCCAGCGTCGGCGTCGCCGTCCTGATCTACCGCCG